>NZ_JBIWNL010000014.1:152635-213016 GCF_044767225.1 Kitasatospora sp. NPDC101447 | reverse complement strand
ACCCCCCCCCGCCCCGCGGGGCCGGCCGCCGGCGGGCGCGGGGCCCCCCCCCCCGCCCCCCGGGGGGGGCCCCCCCCCCCCGGGGGGGCCCCCCCCCGCCCCGGCTGGAACGCGCCACAGGGCGCCGAGTGACTCAGACGTTGACGCCGAAGTCCTGCGCGATGCCGCGCAGGCCGGAGGCGTAGCCCTGGCCGATGGCGCGGAACTTCCACTCGGCGCCGTTGCGGTACAGCTCGCCGAAGACCATCGCGGTCTCGGTGGAGGCGTCCTCGGAGAGGTCGTAACGCGCCAGCTCCGTGTTGTCCGCCTGGTTCACCACGCGGATGAAGGCGTTGCGCACCTGGCCGAAGTTCTGGCTGCGGCTCTCGGCGTCGTAGATCGACACCGGGAAGACGATCTTCTCCACGTCCGCCGGGACGCCGGCCAGGTTGACCTTGATCGCCTCGTCGTCGCCCTCGCCCTCGCCGGTGAGGTTGTCGCCGGTGTGCTCGACCGAGCCGTCCGGGCTCTTCAGGTTGTTGAAGAACACGAAGTTGCCGTCCGAGGCGACCTTGCCCTGGGCGTTGCAGAGCAGTGCGCTGGCGTCCAGGTCGAAGTCCGCACCGGTGGTGGTCCGGACGTCCCAGCCCAGGCCGACGATCACGGCCGTGAGCCCGGGCGCCTCCTTGGTGAGCGAGACGTTGCCGCCCTTGCTGAGGCTGACTCCCACGTGTCCTCCAAGATTCGGGAGGCACGCCCTGTGGTGCCCCCGGTGGTGCGGTTCGGGGCCCCGGGAACGCACCGGCTCCCGCACCCCACTCCGCCAACGGCCCGAGCGTAGTACGCGGTTCCCGTGCGCAGCGCGGATGCGGTCGGACACGACCGTCCGGCACCCGGGCGGCCGGGTTCCGGCCTGCCGTGGCCCCGCGGCGGTCCCGCAGTGGCCCCCGCAGCGGTCCGGCCCCGGCCCCGCGGCGGACGGCCGGGGCGGGGCTCAGAGCCCGGCGAGGACCCTCAGGTACTCCTGCTCGTCCCGGGCGTCCGGGAGGCCGTTGACGACGCTCCAGCGCACCGTGCCGGCCTTGTCGATCACGAAGGTCCCGCGCAGCGGGCAGCCGCGCTCCTCGTCGAGCACGCCGTACGCCCGGGTGACCCCGCCGTGCGGCCAGAAGTCGGCGAGCAGCGGGAACTCCAGGCCCTCGCGGTCGGCGAGGACGCGCTGGGAGAACTGCGAGTCGCAGGAGAGGCCGAGCACCTGGACGTCGTCGTTCTGCAGCCCGGCCAGCTCGCGCTGGATCGCGCCCAGCTCGCCGGTGCAGACGCCGGTGAAGGCGAACGGGTAGAAGACCAGGACGACGTTCTTCTCACCGCGGAAGTCGGCGAGCCGGACGGACTCCCCGTGCTGGTTGTTGAGCTCGAAGTCCGGAGCCCGGGTGCCGACCTCGATGGCCATGGACGGGACCTTTCTGACGCGACCGCGCCGCGCGGCGGGCGCAGCGGGCCCCATCCTCGCATCCGCTTACGCGCGTTCGGCCGAACGGATGAGGCGGGCCCGTCGGGCACCCGCCCGCTTCCGCCCTGAGCGAACGCGGCACGGCCTGCGCCGATCGGGTCGGGAGGCGGCCGGGAAGTCGTCGGAAGACACCGGAGACCGGCGGACGGTGCAGAGACCGGGGCACCCCCGGAAGGCCCGGAAAAAAGCGCCAGGCCCCGCCGGAGCATGGCTCCGGCGGGGCCCGGCGGGGGCTTCAGGACCCGTTCAGCGCTTGCCGCCCGGCTTCGCCGTGGACTTGGTCGCGAGCCTGGTGGCCGCCCAGTCCTTGACGATGTTGATCGAGCTGGTCTGGGAGAGGCCGGACGTACGGGCCGCCTCGTTGATGTCCGAGGCCTCGATGTGGCCGTCCCGCCCGGTCTTGGGCGTCAGCAGCCAGATGACGCCGCCCTCGGCGAGGTACTCCAGCGCGTCGACGAGGGCGTCGGTGAGGTCCCCGTCGTCGTCGCGGTGCCACAGCAGGACGGCGTCCGCGACGTCGTCGTAGTCCTCGTCGACGAGATCCGTCCCGGTGATCTCCTCGATGCCCTCGCGGAGGTCCTGGTCAGTGTCTTCGTCGTACCCCAGCTCCTGGACGATCTGGCCACCCTCGAAGTTGAGACGGGCCGCCGGGTTGGACTTGTCCGCGGGGTCCGCGGTCGCGCTCACGGGAATAACCTCCAGTATTCGGCTCGGCGTCCATGCCGAGGCTGTGGCCGTAGTCCACACGGGCGCGGCGGTTCGCGCAAGTACCCGACCCCCGATCCCCTCCAAAGGTTGACGTGTCGCACCGGGACACGCCGTTCGACGTGTCGGGAATCACACCGATTTGCCCTTCTCTGCATGGGACAAGGATGCTTCGGGTGGTCCGGGCCCACAGGCCGTACGCGTGCCCGAGATGCGAACGGCATTCGGGGTCCGCGCATGCGCGGGCGTAGAGTCTCCTGTTGGCCCTCACCCCGGCCGCCCGCCATCGGGCGGACGGGACACCAGGTCGGACCACCTCTTTTCGTAACACCAGGGGGTGTGCGGAGCGGACGAAGACGCCCGTGCCGCGCACCACCAGACCGGACCGCCCAACAGGCGGAACGGTTACCGATCGGTAGAGATGACGGATCTCCGAATGCGGTAGCACGATGGAGGCGGCGCGACACACCTCTAGTTTCGACCGACAGTGAAGGAACAGCGTGGCTTCCGGATCCGATCGCAACCCGATCATCATTGGCGGCCTTCCGAGTCAGGTCCCGGACTTCGATCCCGAGGAGACCGCGGAATGGCTGGAGTCGCTCGATGCGGCCATCGACGAGCGGGGGCGTGAGCGTGCCCGTTACCTGATGCTGCGGCTGATCGAGCGCGCCCGCGAGAAGCGTGTCGCCGTGCCCGAGATGCGCAGCACGGACTACGTCAACACCATCGCCACCAAGGACGAGCCGTTCTTCCCCGGCAACGAGGAGATCGAGCGCAGGATCCTCAACGCGACCCGGTGGAACGCGGCCGTCATGGTCTCCCGGGCCCAGCGCCCCGGCATCGGCGTCGGTGGCCACATCGCCACCTTCGCCTCCTCCGCGTCGCTCTACGACGTGGGCTTCAACTACTTCTTCCGCGGCAAGGACGCCGAGGGCGAGTCCGGCGACCAGATCTTCTTCCAGGGTCACGCCTCCCCCGGCATCTACGCCCGCGCCTTCCTCCTGGACCGACTCACCGAGCAGCAGCTCGACGCGTTCCGCCAGGAGAAGTCGAAGGCCCCGTACGGCCTCTCCAGCTACCCGCACCCGCGGCTGATGCCGGACTTCTGGGAGTTCCCGACCGTCTCGATGGGCCTCGGCCCGCTCGGCGCGATCTACCAGGCCCGGATGAACCGCTACCTGGAGCACCGCGGCATCAAGGACACCTCCGACTCGCAGGTGTACGCCTTCCTCGGCGACGGCGAGATGGACGAGCCCGAGTCGCTCGGCCAGCTGTCGCTGGCGGCCCGCGAGGGCCTGGACAACCTGACCTTCGTGGTGAACTGCAACCTGCAGCGCCTCGACGGCCCGGTCCGCGGCAACGGCAAGATCATCCAGGAGCTGGAGTCCCAGTTCCGGGGCGCCGGCTGGAACGTGATCAAGCTCATCTGGGACCGCAGCTGGGACCCGCTGCTCGCGCAGGACCGCGACGGCGTGCTGGTCAACAAGCTGAACACCACGGTGGACGGCCAGTTCCAGACCTACGCCACCGAGTCCGGCGAGTACATCCGCGAGCACTTCTTCGGCTCCGACCTGCGCCTGCGCAAGATGGTCGAGAGCATGACCGACCAGCAGATCCAGCACCTGGGTCGCGGCGGCCACGACCACAAGAAGATCTACGCGGCGTTCAAGGCGGCCCGCGAGCACAAGGGCCAGCCGACGGTCATCCTGGCCCAGACGGTCAAGGGCTGGACGCTGGGCCCCAACTTCGAGGGCCGCAACGCCACCCACCAGATGAAGAAGCTGACGGTCGAGGACCTGAAGCGCTTCCGCGACCGGCTGCACCTGCCGATCACCGACAAGCAGCTCGAAGAGGGCTACCCGCCCTACTTCCACCCGGGCCGCAACTCGGAAGAGATCCAGTACATGCACGACCGCCGGCAGGAGCTCGGCGGCTACGTGCCGACCCGCAAGGTCCGCCCGCGCAAGCTGGAACTGCCCGGCGACGACGCGTACAAGGCGGTCAAGAAGGGTTCCGGCAACCAGACCATCGCCACCACCATGGCGTTCGTCCGGCTGCTCAAGGACCTCATGCGGGACAAGGGCATCGGCAACCGCTTCGTGCCGATCGCGCCGGACGAGTACCGCACCTTCGGCATGGACTCGCTCTTCCCGTCGGCGAAGATCTACAACCCGCTCGGCCAGACCTACGAGTCGGTCGACCGGGACCTCCTCCTCGCCTACAAGGAGTCCCCGACCGGCCAGATGCTGCACGACGGCATCTCCGAGGCGGGCTGCACCGCCTCGCTGATCGCCGCGGGCTCGGCCTACGCCACCCACGGCGAGCCGCTGATCCCGGTGTACGTCTTCTACTCGATGTTCGGGTTCCAGCGCACCGGCGACCAGTTCTGGCAGATGGCCGACCAGCTGGCCCGCGGCTTCGTCCTCGGCGCCACCGCCGGCCGCACCACCCTGACCGGTGAGGGCCTGCAGCACGCCGACGGCCACTCGCACCTGCTGGCCTCGACCAACCCGGGCGTCGTCGCGTACGACCCGGCGTACGGCTTCGAGATCGCGCACATCGTCCAGGACGGTCTGCGCCGGATGTACGGCTCCAGCGCCGAGCACCCGAACGGCGAGGACGTCTTCTACTACCTCACCGTGTACAACGAGCCGATCAAGATGCCGGCCGAGCCCGAGAACGTGGACGTCGAGGGCATCCTCAAGGGTCTGCACAAGTACGCGCCGGGCACCGCCGGCCAGATCCCGGCCCAGATCCTCGCCTCCGGCGTGGCCGTGCCGTGGGCCCTGGAGGCCCAGCGCATCCTCGCCGAGGAGTGGAACGTCAAGGCCGACGTCTGGTCCGCGACCTCCTGGAACGAGCTGCGCCGCGACGCGGTGGAGGCCGAGGAGTTCAACCTGCTGCACCCCGAGGAGCAGCAGCGCGTGCCGTACGTCACCCGGAAGCTCCAGGGTGCCGAGGGCCCGGTCGTCGCGGTGTCCGACTGGATGCGCGCGGTGCCGGACCAGATCGCCCGCTGGGTGCCGGGCCAGTACCAGTCGCTGGGCGCCGACGGCTTCGGCTTCGCCGACACCCGTGGCGCGGCCCGTCGCTTCTTCCACATCGACGCGCAGTCGGTCGTCCTGGCGGTGCTCACCGAGCTCGCCAAGCAGGGCAAGGTCGACCGCTCGGCGCTGAAGGACGCGATCGACCGCTACCAGCTGCTGGACGTCACCGCGGCCGACCCGGGCGCCGCCGGCGGCGACGCCTGATCACCCGGTAGGTGACCGAAGGGGCCGGACCTCCACGCGAGGTCCGGCCCCTTCGGCGTTCCGCACCACGACGGCCCCGGACTCCGCCGAGTCCGGGGCCGTGGTGGTGCGGGCGCGCGTCAGATGTGCACGGCGGGGCCCGCGTCGGTGGCGCCGCGGCGGGTGAGCAGGCCGAGCACGGCGGCGCCGAACGCCACCACGGCGGCGACCGTGAAGGCGAGCGACATCCCGCTGACGAAGGACTCGTGGACGGCGCCGGCCATCGCGTCCACCACCTGCTGCGGGGTGCCGGGCGGGGCCGGCGGGGCGATGCCGAGCTGGGCGGCCTGCTTGAGCCCCTCGGCCTGCGGGCCCTCGACCGGCGGCAGGCCGGCCCCGTCCCACTTGCCGGGCAGCACGTCGCCGACCTTGGCGGCCATCAGCGCGCCCAGCACCGCGGTGCCGAGGCTGCCGCCGACCTGCATCGCGGACTGCTGCAGGCCGCCGGCCACGCCGGACAGCTCCAGCGGGGCGTTGCCGACGATCACCTCGGTGGCGCCGACCATGACCGGGCTGATGCCGAGGCCCATCAGGACGAACCAGAGCGACATCACGCCGTTGCCGGAGCCGGTGTCCAGGGTGGACATGCCGAACATCGCGGTGGTGGTGATCAGCATGCCCGCCACGATCGGGATCCGCGGGCCGAGCTTGCCGATCGCGATGCCGGCCACCGGCGAGCCGACGATCATCATGCCGGTCATCGGCAGCAGGTGGACGCCGGCCTCGACCGGCTTCATGCCGTGCACGTTCTGCAGGTAGAAGGTCACGAAGAAGATCGCGCCGAAGAACGCGAAGGCCATCAGCACCATCAGCAGGACGCCCGCCGACAGCGGCACCGAGCGGAACAGGCCCAGCGGGATCAGCGGTTCGCGCGCCTTGCCCTGCCAGAGCGCGAAGAGCACCATCAGCAGCACCGCGCCGCCCAGGAACAGCAGCGTCCGGGCGTCGCCCCAGCCCCACTCGGGGGCCTTGATGATGCCGAAGACCAGCGCGAACATTCCCGCCGACAGCAGCACGATGCCGGGCACGTCGAAGGACTTGGCGGCGTTCTCGGCCCGCACGTCCTGGAGGATCCACAGGCCGAGCGCCAGGGCGATCAGACCGACCGGGATGTTGATGAAGAACACCGACTCCCAGCTGACGTGCTCGACCAGCAGGCCGCCGACGATCGGGCCGGCCGCGGTGGAGGCGCCGATCACGCCGCCCCAGATGCCGATGGCCATGTTGAGCCTCTCGGCGGGGAAGGCGCCGCGCAGCAGGCCGAGCGCGGCCGGCTGGAGCAGCGCGCCGAACAGGCCCTGGAGCACCCGGAAGGCGATCACGGTCTGGATGTTGCCCGCGAAGCCGATCGCGGCGGAGGTGGCGGCGAAGCCGACCGCGCCGACCAGGAAGGTGGACTTGTGGCCGAAGCGGTCGCCGATCTTGCCGGCGGTGATCAGGAAGACCGCCAGGGCGAGCAGGTAGCCGCTGGTGACCCACTGGATCTCGGAGGGCGCCGCGTTCAGCTTCTCCTGGATCACCGGGTTGGCGATGGCGACGATCGTGCCGTCCAGCGCCACCATCATGACGCCGACCGCGACGGTCAGCAGGGTCAGCCAGGGGTGTCCCTTGAGGCCGCCCCCGGACGGTGGCGTCGGCGGCGGCGCGGCGTCCGCCTCGGAGTTCTTGACGACGGACTGGCTCATCTGGGCCCTCCGGGGGCGTGGCTCGGTCGGAACGTGGTCGTGGCGCCCCGGCCCACCCGTCCCCACAGGTGCCCCGGCCCGACGGGCGCCACTCGCCGCAGATTATGTCAGCTGCTGACATTCGGCAAACAGTGACTTCTGGCCATTACTGCCATTTGTCAGAGCGCTAAGGTTGTCCTCCCACCCGCCACACCAGCGCCCCGGAAGGCCCCCGCCATGGCCGCTCACGCCCCCCGCCCCACCGGCACCCCGGAGGACCTCGGTCGGACACCCGGGCTGCGCGAGCGCAAGAAGCAGCAGACCCGGTACGCCCTGGTCCAGGCGGCCCACATGCTCTTCCTCAGCCAGGGCTTCGCCCGCACGACCGTCGACGAGATCGCCTCCGCCGTCGACGTCTCCCAGCGCACCTTCTTCCGCTACTTCGCCAACAAGGACGAGGTCGCGCTCGCCGTCATGGCCGAGGCCGAGGACTACTTCATCGAGTGCCTGCGCCACCGCCCCGCCGAGGAGTCCCCGCTGGAAGCCCTGCGCGCCTCGATCGTCAAGGCCTGGCGCGACCTCGGGAACGCCGAGGCCTCCGGCCCCGGCTCGATCACCAGCGCCCTCGAACTCATGCGGATGATCGAGGACGCGCCCACCCTGCTCGCGGCCCACCTGCGCCGGGTCACCGAACAGGAACGGATCGTGGTGCAGGTGCTCGCCGAACGCGAAGGCCTGGACCCGCGCGAGGACCTGCGCCCCACCGTGCTCGCCGCCGTCTTCGGCAGCGTGCTGCGCGCCGCCCACCTGTCCTGGACGGCCGACCGCGAACCCGACGGCCCGGAGGGCATGATCGCCCTGATCGAGCGCCACTTCGACCAGCTCGGCCCCGCCCTGGCCGGCCGCTGGCGCACCTGAACGCCCGTGTCATACCCGGGTACCACCCCGGATCCCACCCCCAGGTCGGACGCCGGGCGCCGGCCGCGCCCCTAGTCTGACCGGATGATCGACTCGTCCACCCGGTCCGGCCCCGTCGGCGTGGCGCGGGCCCTGCTCGGCACGCTCGTCCGACCGTCCGCCGACCACGCCCCGCTGCTGGCCCACTCCTCCCGGCCGTGGCTCCGCCACCTCCCGTACGTCCTCGCGGTGGCCGCGATCGCCTCGCTGCTGCCCAGCGGGATCAACGTGATGGCCAACGACTACGGGATCGACGGAGGGCTCGCCGCCGCCATCGCCGTGGCGCAGACCGCGCCGCTGCTGCTCGCGGTGAGCCGGCCGCTGGCCGCCTGGTGGATGATCGGCAGCACCGACCTGCTGGCCGCCGTCCTGGTGCTGACCACCGGGAGCGGGACCGGCGGCCCCTGGCCGTGGGTCCCCACCGCCCTGGTCGGCTACCTCTTCCTGATGGTCCCGCTGTCCCTCCGCGAGCCGAGGCGCACCCTGGTCGCGGTCTGGCTGGTCACCGCGGGTGCCGGGTTCGCCCTGTCGCTCGCCGGGGCGGGCTCCCGCTACACCGGGGACAACGCCCTCCTCGCGACCGCCCTGACCGGCGCCGTCCTGGTGCTCGGCGGAGCCCTGCGGGAACGCGCCGAGGCCCGCCGGCTGCTCAGCGAGCAGGAGCACATCAGCGAGGTCGAACGCGAACGGCGCACCCTGCTGGAGGAACGCGCCCGGATCGCCCGGGAGTTGCACGACGTGGTGGCCCACCACATGTCGGTCATCGCGGTCCAGGCCGCCAGCGCCCCGTACCGGATCCCCGACGTTCCGGCCGGGGCCGCCGAGGAGTTCACCGCGATCGCCGGCACCGCCCGCGAGTCGCTCGCCGAGATGCGCCGGCTGCTCGGCGTCCTGCGCAGCGAGGACTCCGGCGGGGAGAAGGCCCCGCAGCCCGGGGTCGGCCAACTCGCCCAGCTGGTCGAGACGGTGGGACGGGCCGGGGTCGCGGCCGAACTGACGGTGGCCGACAGCCTGGAGGAGGCGGTGCCGCAGGCCGTCGGCCTCTCCGCGTACCGGATCGTCCAGGAGGCGCTGGCCAACGTGGTGCGGCACGCCCCCGGCGCGCGGACCTGGGTGTCGCTCTCCTCGGACGGCCCCGAGCTGCTGGTGACGGTGGTCAACGGGCCGCCGCCGGAGCGCACCGAGTCGCTGGAGGCCTCGGTCGAGGGCACCGGGCAGGGCCTGATCGGAATGCGCGAACGCGTCCGGCTCGTCGATGGCAGGCTGGACACCGGCCCGCTGCCGGACGGCGGCTTCAAGGTGGCCGCCGTCCTGCCCCTCGGCACCTCCGACAACACCCCCCGGGAGCCCACCGCATGACCATCCGCGTGATCATCGTCGACGACCAGGCCATGGTGCGCGCGGGCTTCGCCGCCCTGCTGAACGCCCAGAGCGACATCGACGTGGTGGGCGACGCGGCGGACGGCGCCCAGGCCCTGGAGGTCGCCGGCCGCACCCACCCGAACGTGGTGCTGATGGACGTCCGGATGCCCGTGATGGACGGCCTGGAGGCCGCCCGACGGCTGCTCGAACCCGCCACCGGTCCACGGGAAGGCGGGGGCGCGCACCGGCCCAAGGTGCTGATGCTCACCACCTTCGACGTGGACGACTACGTCTACGAGGCGCTGCGCGCCGGGGCCAGCGGCTTCCTGCTCAAGGACGCCCCGCCGGCTGACCTGATCGCCGCGGTCCGGGTGGTCGCGGCCGGCGAGGCGCTGCTCGCCCCCTCGGTGACCCGCCGACTGATCGAGGACTTCGCCCGCACCCGCCCCGCCAGGCGCCACGACCCCAAGGTGCGGCTCAACGGCCTGACCCCGCGCGAGACCGAGGTGCTGGAGCTGATCGCCCGCGGCCTCTCCAACCAGGAGATAGCCGCGAAGCTGGTGCTCGCCGAACAGACCGTCAAGACCCACATCGGGCGCATCCTCGCCAAGCTCGACCTGCGCGACCGCGCCCAGGCGGTGGTGCTGGCCTACGAGTCCGGCCTGGTGACCCCCGGCCAGTAGGGGGGACATCCCCCTGATACCCGGGTAGCACCCGGGAGTTGGCCCCGCGGTGTGACGCCCGCGGGGCCGTCGCGTTCCTACCTTCCTCTTCGTCGCAAGCCGAACGAACGAGGGGGAGAAGGACCATGCGCGGATTCCGGATCAGGCGGGCACTGGCCGCCGCGGTGGCGCTGGCGGCGGTGCTCGGCGCCGGCGGCTGGGCCGCCGACACCCAGACCCCCGTCACCGGCCCGCCGCCCGGCAGCGCCGCCTGGACGGCCGACACCTCGCTCGGCCGGCGCCTGCCCGACCCGGCCACCACCGCCCCGGACGGGGTCGCCGCGTTCTTCGCCGCACTGGCACCGGCCGCACAGGACGCGCTGGCCGTCCGGTACCCGCTGGTGGTCGGCAACCTGGACGGCGCCCCGGTCGCCCTCCGCTACCGCGCCAACGCCCTGGCCCTCGCCGCCGAACGCACCCGGGAACTCGCCCGCGCCGCCGACCCGGCCCGCACCCCGCAGGACCACGAGGCCGCCCGCACCCGCGCCGAGCGCTACCGCACCCTGCTGGACGGCGGACGGCAGATCCTCGCCTTCGACCCGCGCGGCCGCGGCCAGGTCGCCGAGGTGTACGGCGACCTCGCCGCCGCCCGCCGCACCGCCGTGATCGTCCCCGGCTCCGACATCGACCTGCTCGACTTCGACCGCACCGCCGATCCGTACGGAACCCCCGCCGGCATGGCCCGCGCCCTGTACGAGGCCACCGACCGGCAGACCGCCGTGATCGCCTGGGCCGGCTACACCACCCCGGTCGGACTCGGCCTCGACGCCGCCACCGAGGACCTCGCCCGGGCCGGCGCCACCCGCCTCGACCGGCTGCTCGACGGACTCGCCGTCAGCACCCGCCCCCAGGAGCCGGCCACCGTGTTCTGCCACAGCTACGGCTCGGTGGTCTGCGGCCTGGCCCGCCCCACCCCCGACCGGGCCTCCGGGGTGGTGGTGCTCGGCTCCCCCGGCATGGGCGTCGACTCGGCCGCCGGACTCGACCCGCGCGTCCCGCTGTGGGCCACCGCCCGCAACGGCTCCGACTGGATCGGCGACGTGCCCAACGTCCGGCTGCTCGGCCTCGGCCACGGCGCCGACCCGACCGCCCCCGGCTTCGGCGCCCGCCCGCTGCCCGCCACCGGATCCCACGGCCACACCGGCTACTTCGCCCCCGGCACCGCCTCGCTCGCCGCCTACGCCGCCGTCGCCCTCGGCCGCGCCTGACCGCCCGCACCGGAAGGAGCACCACCATGGCCCACCCCCTCACCGCCCTGCGCCGCGCCGCCCGACAGGTCGACGCCCGGACCCCCGCCGGCCGCGACCGCGCCCTGGACGGCCTGCGCGCCGTCGCCCTGCTCGCCGTACCGGTCGGGCACTGGATGCTCGGCGGCCTCACCCGTTCCCCCGACGGCGCCCTGCACAACGCCAGCCCGCTCTCCTCGCTCGGCTTCTTCGCCCCGATCAGCTGGGGGCTCCAGATGCTCGGGGTGTTCTTCCTGGTCGGCGGCCACTCCTCGGTCCGCTCGCTGGAACGGGCCCGCGCCCGCGGCGTGTCCTACGGCGGCTGGCTGCGCGCCCGGACCGTACGGCTGCTGCGCCCGGTGCTCGGGGTCACGGCGGTCTGGGCGCTGCTGGTCCCGCTGCTGCCCGCGCTCGGCGTCCCCGCCGACACCCTGCGCACCGGCGCGACGCTGGTGGTGCAGCCGCTCTGGTACATCGCCGTCTACCTGGGACTGACCGCGCTCACCCCGCTCTGCGTGGCCGCCGGACGCCGGCTGGGCGGCTGGTCGGCGGGCCTGCTGGTGGCCTCCGTCGCCGCCGTCGACCTGCTGCGGTACGGGCCCTGGGCGCAGGCGGTGCCGTCCTGGGTCGCGCTGCTGAACATCCTGCCGGGCTGGCTGTTCGGCTACCAGCTCGGCGTGCTCTGGGCGCAGGGCCGGCTCGGGCGGCCGACCGCCCGGGTGCTGCTGTTCGGCGGCGGCGCGCTGTTCGCCACCCTGCTGCTGGTGTTCCACTACCCGGCCAGCATGGTCGGCGTGCCCGGGGCCGAGCGCACCAACTCGCACCCGCCGTCCCTGCTGGTGCTCGCCCTGGCGGCGGTCCAGTGCGGCGCCGCGGTGCTGCTGCGGGAGCGGCTGGGCCGGGTGCTGACCCGCCGTCCGCTGCTGTGGCTGCCGGTGGTCGTCGTCAACCTGTCGGCGATGACGATCTTCTGCTGGCACCAGAGCGCGATGCTCGCCGCGGCGGTGCCCGGCGCGGCCGTGCTGGGCAGCGTCCCGGGACTGACCACCGCGCCGGACTCGCTCGGCTGGGTGGCCGCCCGGCTGGCCCTCCTCCCGCTGTTCGCGGGCGTCCTGCTGGCGATCGGGTGGTTCACCCGGCGGTTCGACGGGCCGTGGACGTCCTTCTCCCGCGCCGGGAAGGCGGCGGCCGGCGCCGCCGCGGCCCTCTTCGCGGCCTACGCGCTGGGCGTGGTGTGACCCGCGCCGGGCGGGCAACGGCCCCCGCCGGACGGTGTCACCGGGGGGATGCACCCGCATGCGAACCACCACGCACTGTGATCTCCTGTGACCGTCGGCGACCACCGCAGGACCGCGCCCGCCCACGGCCCGTCCGTCCGCATTCGCCACCCCTCCCCCTCCCCCCGGCACACCCAACTCCCGAGGAGTCCCATGTCCTTGTCCCCACCACGCCCCCGGCCGCGGCGCGGGGCCCGCCGCCGACTGGCGGGCACCGCCGTGGTCCTCGCGGTGACCGCGGGCACCCTGCTGAGCACCGTCGCCCCGGCCGTCGCCCACGGCGGACCGGCCGCCCCCGGGGCCGACGACCTCATGCCGCACGTCGACTCCCCCCGGGTGATGGCCGAACTGCGCGAGGACGAGGTCGCAGCGCTCGGCCAGGAGCACGCCGAGGAGCACGCCCGGATGCGCGCCGCCGTCCGCGGCATCGGCGACTACCCGCAGACCACCCGCACCAACCGCTACAACGCGCTGACCGCCTCCCAGGCCGATCGCAACAAGGCCTTCGACCCGGCGACCTTCGGCGCCTTCAACCAGTACTTCGACTCGCCCGACTTCGGCGACCACGTCGCGCTGCTGCCGACCGGAAAGGTGCTGCTGTTCTCCTTCGAACGGATCGAGACCAACCCGGAGAAGGAACCCGCACCCACCCAGACCACCGGCAAGGAGAACGCCGGCCGGGCCTTCCTCTGGGACCCGAAGAAGAACTACGGTCCGGACGCGTTCAAGCAGGTCAACCCGCCGGTCGTCGACATGCCGGACGGCCTCGGCGAGAAGCGCCCGGCGCCCTTCTTCTGCTCCGGCCACTCCTTCCTGCCCAACGGCATGCTCGGCGTCTTCGGCGGCAACCTCGGCGGCAACGGCGGGACGGGCGCCAAGCTCTCGCTGATCTTCGACCCGTGGACGGAGACCTGGACCCGCAACCCCGACATGTCGGTGGGCCGCTGGTACCCCTCGGTGGTGACCGGCGCCGACGGCCGCCAGCTGATCATGTCCGGCCAGTCCGAACTCGGTTACGGCACCCCGACCCCGGTGGTCGAGCGGTTCCCCGCCAAGCCCTTCGCGGTGCCGGTGAAGAAGACCGACCTCCCCACGAACACCCCGGTGGACCGGTTCAAGGTCGACGCCCCGTTCACCACCGACTACCCGCACCTGTTCTCGCTCAACGACGGCAACGTCTACGGCTTCGGCCGCCAGGCCGCCGAGCAGTGGAAGTTCGACCCGGTCGCCGAGTCCCGCACCGACCTGGCCGCCCGCCCGGACGGCCGCAAGCGCAACTACGGCTCCGCCGTGCTGCTCCCCAACGGCGCCAACGGCCCGGACTCCGCGCTGGTCCTCGGCGGCGACCGGGACAACCCGAGCACCCTGCGCTTCTCCAACGGCACTTGGACGGCCGAGAAGTCCCGCGCCTTCGGCCGCACCCAGGACGACACCGTCCTGCTGCCCACCGGCCGGCTGATGACCGTCAACGGCGCCTACGACATCCGCGACTACGGCAACGGCCCGTACAACCCCAACGCGGACCTCAAGTACCGCCAGATCGAGCTGCGCGACGACCAGGGCAACTGGCAGCTCGGCCCGGTCCAGCGCCTGCCGCGCGGCTACCACTCCAACGCGGTCGTCCTGCCGGACGGGCGCGTCCTGGTCACCGGCGACGAGCTCCAGCAGCTGGCCAACAACACGGACATCAACCGCACGGTGAGCGGCATCCCCGGCACCGCCGGCCCGGTCACCATGAACGGCACCATCGAGATCTACGAGCCCGCCTACCTGCACCAGGGCGGTGGCCGGCCCGACCTGGACGACGCGCCGACCGTGCCGATCGGCTTCGACAAGAAGTTCACCGTCTCCAGCTCGACCTCGGACCAGGTGGTCAGGGCCGTCCTGCTCGCGCCGACCACGTCCACCCACTCGGTCAACACCAGCCAGCGCTACCTCGACCTGCGGATCACCAGCCAGGCCGGCAACCGGATCCAGCTGCAGGCCCCGCCGGACGCCAAGGCCGCGCCGCCCGGCTGGTACATGATCTTCCTCCTCGACGGCAAGGGCGTGCCCAGCGAGGCGAAGTGGATCCAGCTCAGCCCCTCCGCCTGACCCCACCCCCCACCGAAAGGAACCCCCGATGGCAACGGACCTGAGTCTGCGCGAGAGCGACGAGATCCAGGGCGACATCCTCGCCGGCTTCAAGAAGGACAACGTCAGCGTCCTCTTCCTCAAGTTCGAGGACGCGGCACGGGCCCGCGACTGGCTCCGCAAGCTGACCCCGCAGATCTCCACCACCCGCGAGGTCGCCAGGTTCAACGAGGCGTTCAGCGAGGCCAGGGCCGCGTCCGGCGGCGACGACCCCAAGTCGCTGACCGCCACCTGGCTCGGCATCAGCTTCACCTACGAGGGCCTGCAGATGCTCTCCACCACCGACCCGCTCCCGACGCTCCCGCAGGGCGACACCGGCCTGAAGGCGTTCAAGGAGGGCGCGGCCAAACGGGCCGGCGGGCTCGGCGACACCGGCGACAACTCCCCGGAGAACTGGCTCTTCGGCAACGGCAGGACCCAGTCGGTCCACGCCGTCCTGAAGATCTCCGCGGACACCGAGAAGGACCTGCAGACGGCCGTCGAGGCCCAGCGGATCGCCGCCGCCGAGTCCCGCGTCCTGGTCGTCTACCAGCAGAACGCGAAGACCCTCCTGGGCAGCCGCCGCGGCAAGGAGCACTTCGGGTTCAAGGACGGCATCAGCGAGCCCGGCGTCAAGGGCTTCGACCGGCCCAGCCCGACCGATCCGGAGCAGGTGGACGGCCACCCCGGCACCCGGATCATCCCGGCCGGCGAGTTCGTCTGCGGCCTGGACAACGACCAGTTCAGCTTCCCCAGGGACCAGTACCCGGCCTGGACGCTCAACGGCTCGTTCCAGGTGGTCCGCCGGCTCGCCCAGGACGTCCCCGGCTGGTGGTCGCAGGTCGCGGTCAAGCTGGGTGAGCTCCGGAAGGCCAAGGCCGTCCCGGACCACGCCACCACCGAGTGGCTGGCCGCCCGGATGGTCGGCCGCTGGCGCTCCGGCGCCCCGGTCTGCCACTTCCAGGACCGGGACGTCCCGAACAACCCGACCGCCGCCAACGACAACGCCTTCGACTTCTCGGACGACCCGGAGGGCCTGGTCACCCCGCTCTGGTCGCACCTGCGCAAGACCGAGCCGCGCGCCGGCCTGCAGGAGAGCCCGGACAAGCCCCCGTTCCCCGCCAAGGACCTCAACGGCCGGCGGATCATCCGCCGCGGCACCCCGTACGGAGAACCGTTCGACCCGGCCTCCGAGGGCCCGGGCGGCCCCGACGACCCGCGCGGGCTGCTGTTCGTCTGCTACCAGGCGGACCTCAAACGGCAGTTCGAGTTCATCCAGGCCAGCTGGATGGACCGGGCGAACTTCCCGCCCAACCGCGACTCCCAGGACACCACCCCGCCCGGGCACGCCAACCCCAGGCCCGTACCCGGCCGGGACCCGGTCACCCAGAACTGCACCGACCCGGACACCGGACAGGTCACCCCCCTCGACTACGAGAGCCGGGACACCAGCGGCCTGATCCAGCACACCCCGCTGGACTTCGCGCAGTTCGTCCAGACCACCGGCTCGGTGTACGCCTTCATGCCCTCGATGAGCATCCTGCGGGGGCTCTGCGAGGGCCGGCTCGCCCCGGTCGGCGGCCAGGGCTCGGGCGGGCAGGGCTCGGGCAGCCAAAGCACGGGCGGGCAGGGCACCACCACGCAGCCGGGTGGCGGCGGTTGGCCGCAGCCCGAGCCGCAGCCGGTGAAGGCGTACCCGTGCGACGAGTTCGTCGGCGTCCCGGACCAGTTCCGCCGGGCCGGCCAGAGCCAGTACTGGACGTTCCACGGCGACCGCTGCCGGCTGATCTCGGTGGCCGACGGCTCCGCCCACACCGACCGCAAGGTCGAGGACGACACCTGGCTGACCGGCTGGTCCTGTCTGCAGGGCGTCGGCCGGGTCGACTGCTTCCTGCCCGTGCCCGACCAGCAGGACCCGGCCGGCAAGAGCTGGTACTGGGTCTTCCACAGCACCGCCGGCCGCCAGCAGTACCGGCTGGTCTCCGTCACCTGCGGCGGCGGCCGGTACACCACCGCGCTCGAACGATCCGACCGCGACCTCACCTACTGGGGCTCGCTCAGCGGCGTCGGCCAGGTGGACTGCTGGCTGCCCGTCCCGGACCAGCAGCGGGTCGGCGGCAAGAGCTGGTACTGGTGCTTCCACACCACGGCCGGCCGCCAGCAGTACCGGCTGATCTCGATCGCGGACGGCTCCTCGCACAACGACGTGCGGGAGCGCACCGACCGCGAGCTCTCCCAGTGGAGTTCGCTCAGCGGCCTGAACCGGGTGGACTGCTTCCTGCCCGTGCCGGACTGCCAGCGGGTCGGCGGCAGCAGCGAGTACTGGGTGTTCAGCGGCCAGAACTACCGGCGGATCTCGGTCGCCGACGGCAGCGGCCACCCGGACCGGCTGGTCTCCGCCGACCGCTCCTGCGACGCCTGGGCCTCGCTCGCCTGAGACCGGTCCCCTCGACGCGCCCCCGCCGCGCCACCGCGCGCGCCGGGGGCGCGTTGTCACTGCCCTGCTCTAACCTGCCGCCATGGTGACGTTCGACGAGTTCCGCGCGATGGCCCTGGCCCTGCCGGAGGCCGCCCAGGAGCCGACCTGGGACATCGAGACGCTGCGGGTCCGCAGCCGGATCTTCGCGATGGGCGCGCCCGACGGGGACCGCGTCACCGTCAAGGCCTCGCCCGAGGACCAGGCCGAACTGCTCGCCGCCGAACCCGAGGTGTTCTCCTCCGCCCCCTACGTCGGGCGGCACGGCTGGGTGAGCGTCCGGCTGGACCTGGTGGACCGGGACGAGCTGCGCGACCTGGTCACCGAGGCGTGGCGGCGGACGGCCCCGAAGCGGCTGGTACGGGAGTTCGACGCCTGAGCGCACGGCCGTTCGGGCCCGGCCCGAACCACTGGGAGACGCCGCGAGGACACCCCCGGTTCATGTGATCCATCCCACAGTTTAGGCGCGCCCGCCGCCCCTTCGAGCCCCCTAGGCTTGCGCAGGGAAGTCAGCAGTCCTTATCGCACCCTCCGGGCACCGCCCGAGAAACGGTGACGGGCCCCAAGGGAGTTGGTGCGGTGCGCAACCGTCGACGCTGGAAGCGGGTACTGATCGGAGCGTTCGCGGGTTGCGCCGTGCTCGCCGACGCCGGCGCCTCGGCCGCCGCGGCCGCGGTCTCCTCCGAGCAGCTGGCGATCTCCACGCCCCCGGCCGGCAGCGCCGCCTGGATCCAGGACCACTCCTTCGGCCACGCCCTGCCCGACCCGGCCACCACCAGCCCGGCCGCCGCCGCGGAGTTCTTCGCCTCGCTCGCGCCCACCGAGCTGGACCGGCTGATCCAGCAGTACCCGCTGGTCGTCGGCAACTACGACGGCGCCCCGCTGGACCTGCGCTACCGCGCCAACCGGATCGCCCTGGCCGTCGAACGCGACACCGCCCGGACCCGCGCCGCGGACCGCAAGCTCGACTCCGACACCCGCGCGCTGGCCGTCTCCCGCGCCAACGACGTCGAGCACCTGCTCGCCCCCGGCCGGCAGATCCTGGCCTTCGACCCGCGCGGCCGCGGCCTGGTCACCGAAGTGTGGGGCGACCTCGCCGACGCCGAGCGGATCTCCGTCCTCGTCCCCGGATCGGACGCCGACCTCGGCCACTTCGACCAGACCGCCGAGCCGCTGCGCTCCCCGGCCGGCATGGCCCGCGCCCTGCACGCCGAGGAGCAGCGCCAGGCCCCGGGCACCCGGACCGCCGTGATCTCCTGGACCGGCTACGTCACCCCCTCCGGCCTCGGCCCGGACGCGGCCACCTCCCGGCTCGCCGACGTCGCCGCGCCCCGGCTGGAGCGACTGCTCGCCGGACTCAAGGAGACCACCCGGCCGGACGCGCCCCCGTCGCTGCTCTGCCACTCGTACGGCTCGGTGGTGTGCGGCACCGCCGCCCCGAAGGTCCTCCGCGCGGCCGCCTCGCCGTCCGACACCTCGGGCATCACCGACATGATGGTGTTCGGCTCCCCCGGCATGGGCGTGCAGAGCGCCGCCGACCTGGGCACCGGCGTGCACGTCTGGGCCGCCCGCAACCCCAGCGACTGGATCGGCAACGTCCCGTTCCTGGAGGTCGGCAAGCTCGGCCACGGCGCCGACCCGACCGGCAGCGGCTTCGGTGCCGAGCAGATCTCCTCGGCCCGCGCGGTCGGCCACAACGGCTACTTCACGGACGGCACCGACAGCCTGCACAACTTCGCGGCGATCTCGCTCGGCCACTACCGGGACGTGGTCCGGACCGAGCCCAACTCCTAGTCGCAGCCCGCCGTGGCCGGTCCCGGTCACCGTCGGCCCCGGTCACGACGACGGGGCCGGCGACGGCGTCCGACCCGGCTACGACGACTGGTCCTGGTACAGCCGCAGGGCGTCCGCCGCCGCCCGGGCCAGCTCGCGCCGCGCGGCCGGCGGGGCCAGCACCTCGACGTCCGCGCCGAAGGCCAGCAGCGACCGGACCGCCGCCGGGGCCGGGAAGGCCATCGCCACCTCCACCCACTCCTCCGCCGCCCCGGCGCCCGCCTCCGGCGGCTGCACGGTGACCCGGCCGCCGTGGATGCGCAGGAAGAGGTCCAGCCGCCCGCGACGCACCCGCACCCGCACCGGCAGCTCCTTGGGGAGCCGCTCGACCTGCTCGCGGAGCACCGCCCACACCTCGCCGAGCCCGACCCCGGCCCGACGCCGCACCGCCTCCTCGGCGGTCTCGGCGGTCAGCACCCGGTCGGCCCGGAACAGCCGCGGCTCGCCGTGCAGATCGGCCACCAGGTACCAGACCGAGGCCTTGCTCACCAGCCCGTACGGGTCGACGGTGTACTCCACCGGCGCGGGCGTCCCGCTGTGCCGGTAGCGCAGCCGCAGCCGGCGGTCGGCGAAGACCGCGTACTGCAGCTCGCCCAGGTCCGGGCCGGACGCGGCGGCGGACGCGGCGCCCTGCATCCAGCGGGCCGGGTCGACCAGGATCCGCTCGCTGATCCGCTCGGCGGCCGGGCGGTGCGGGGCCGGCAGCGCCGCCATCACCTTGCGCAGCGCCGAGCCGAGCGCGCCGTCCAGCCCGAGGTCGCTGTGCGCACCCTGGGCGGAGAGCACGAACAGCGCCCTGGCCTCGTCCGCGGTCAGGCCGGTGACGTCGGTGCGGTAGCCGGGCAGCAGGCCGATGCCGCCGTGCCGCCCGCGCTCGGTGAACACGGGCACGCCGGCGGCGGAGAGCGACTCCACGTCGCGGTAGACGGTGCGGACGGACACCTCCAGCCGCTCGGCGAGTTCGGTGGCGGACACCCGGCCGCGGGTCTGGAGCAGGAGGAGGATGGAGAGCAGGCGGTCGGCCTTCATACGACAAGAATCCCAGTAATCCTGACGGCAGTTGTCAGGTTTTACTGGGAGATTGCGTTCCGAGCCCGAAAGACCGACCCACCACGGGGAGTTGACCGCACGTGAACGCCGTCCAGGACGCCCGCCCGCAGTACCTGCTCGCCCTCGCCCAGCTGGAGAAGCTGTTCGCCGCCGTCACCCCGGCGGACCTCGACCGGCCCACCCCCTGCAGCGAGTTCACGCTGCGCCGGCTGCTGAACCACGTCGTCGGCGGCATCCACCGCTTCGCGTACATGGGTGAGGGCGGCCGCGCCGAGGACATCGTGCCCGCCATCGAGGACCCGTCGGACGAGGGCTGGCCGGCCGCGCTCGCACGGGCGGCCGGCCGCGCCACCGCCGCCTGGGCGGACGACGCCAAGCTGGGCCGCCCGACCTTCGCCCCCTGGGGCGAGGTGCCCGGCGGGATGGTGGTCGGCGGCTACGTGATGGAGGCGGTGACCCACAGCTGGGACATCGCCACGGCCCTGGACAACGGCTTCGTGCTGGACGAGGGGCTCGCGCACACCGCGCTGGCCGTCGCCGAGATGGTGCTGCCGCCCGAGAGCCGGGTCGAGGGCGTCCCGTTCGCCGAGGTGCAGCCGGTCGCCGAGGACGCCGACATCCACGCCCGGCTGGCGGCCTGGATGGGCCGCACGGCCTGAACCGCGTGACGGAGCGGGCCCGGGGAGCCACCGACTCCCCGGGCCCGCCCGGCTGTTCCGTCCCGGGCCGCGCCGCCCGCACGGACCGACGAGGACCGCGCCGGACCGCGCCGACCGACGAGGACGACGCCGCCCGCTCGGACTTCGCCGGCCGCCCGGGACTACTCCCGGCCGACCGAGGTGAAGCCCATGTCCGCGTAGCGGTCCCCCGCCACCCGGCCGGCCACCGGCTCCAGCAGCGCCAGCTCCTCCGCGTCCAGCAGCAGCGTCGCCGCAGCGGCGTTCTCGGCGAGGCGGCTGCGCTTGCGGGTGCCCGGGATCGGCACCACGGTCAGCCCGTGCACCTCCGCCCGCTGGTGCACCCAGGCCAGCGCGACCTGGGCCAGGGTCACCCCGCGCGACGTCGCGACCTCCCGCAGCGGCGCGAGCAGCTCGCCGTTGGCCGCCGCGTTGTCGCCGGTGAACCGCGGCTGGGTGCGGCGCACGTCGTCCGCCGCGAGCTGCTCGGCGGCCTGGAACGAGCCGGTCAGGAAGCCGCGTCCGAGCGGCGAGTACGGCACGAAGGCGACGCCAAGCTCGGCCGCGGCCGGCACCACCGTGCGCTCGACGTCACGGGCGAACACCGACCACTCGGACTGCACCGCCGCGATCGGGTGGACCGCGTGCGCCTCGCGCAGCTCGGCGCCGGTCACCTCGGACAGGCCCAGGTGGCGCACCTTGCCGGCCTCGACCAGCTCGGCCATGGCGCCGACCGAGTCGGCCAGCGGCACGGCCGGGTCACGGCGGTGCATGTAGTAGAGGTCGATCTCGTCCACGCCGAGGCGGCGCAGCGAGGCGTCCACGGCGGCCCGGATGTACGCGGGGTCGTTGCTGATGCCGCGGTAGCCCGGGTCCTCCTCCTTGCGCAGGAGGGCGAACTTGGTGGCGAGCACCACCTTGTCCCGGTTGGCCCGGACGAAGGGGCCGATGAACTCCTCGTTGCGGCCGTAGCCGTAGGCGTCGGCGGTGTCGAACAGGGTGACCCCGGCCTCCAGCGCGGCGGCCAGGGTGGCCAGCGCCTCGTCGGAGTCGGTGGGGCCGTAGAACTCGCTCATGCCCATGCAGCCGAGGCCCTGGACGCCCACCAGCGGGCCGTCGGTGCCGAGTTCGGCGGTGGGAAGGACGGGGTGAGTCATGCGCTCTGCTCTTCCTCTACACGGTTGTACTGGCATCGGACCGGGGCGCCGGTGGTGTCGACGGTCTTCCCGGCATAGAGATCGATCTTGTAGTCGAGGACGGCGAGGGTGGCCTGAAGGTCGGCGATCCTCTGCCGGACCTCCTCGCGCTGGGCCTCCAGCAGGCGGCGTCGCCCCTCGTAGGTCCGCTCGCCCTCGCGGGCCATGTCCACGTACTTGAGCATGTCCGCGATGGACATGCCGGTCAGGCGCAGCCGGCCCAGGAAGGCCAGCCGGTACAGGTCGGCGTCGCAGTAGCGGCGCTGCCCGCCGACCGCGCGGTCGACCGGGTCCAGCAGGCCGATCCGCTCGTACCAGCGCAGGGTGTGGGCGGTCAGGCCGCTCGCCGCGGCGACCTCGCTGATGGTGTGCCGAGGTGTGCGGTCCGGCTCCCCGCCCGGGGCCCGGTTGAACACTTCGGAGCAGCTGCGCAGGTCGATCTCGACGCGTGCGGGTGTGGCCATCGAACGTTTCCCCCTGTCCTGTGCGACGGGAACGACGCTACCGAGTTGGAGTGCACTCCAAGCAAGCCGGACGGGCCCGGCAGCCTGGTGCGCGCACCACCCGGCTGGGACCGGGGTGCCCCGCCGCCCCGCGCCGGCCCCGACTACAGTCGGGACCCATGGAGAGCTTGCGCGTGATCGAGAACTGGCCGGTGCCCCACGCCGCGGCAGCGGTGGTCCGGGGGGCGGACGGCGCGGTGCTGGGGGCGCACGGGCCGCAGCAGCACCTCTTCCCGCTGGCCTCGGTGACCAAGCTGCTCACCTCCTACGCGGCGCTGGTCGCGGTCGAGGAGGGCGTGTTCGAACTGGACGACCCGGCCGGGCCGCCCGGTGCGACCGTCCGCCACCTGCTCGCGCACACCTCCGGCCTGGGCTTCGACGAGGACCGGGTGTTCGCCGAGCCCGGCAACCGCCGGCTCTACTCCAACGCGGGCTTCGACGCGCTGGCGCGGACGCTGTCCGAGGCCGCCGGGATCGAGTTCTCCCGCTACGTCGCCGAGGCGGTCTTCGAGCCGCTGGGCATGACCGACACGCTGATCAACACCGCGCACAAGTCCCCGGCCGGCGCCGGCGGCCTGTCCACCGTCGCCGACCTCGCCCGGTTCGCCGCCGAGCTGCAGGCGCCCAAGCTGCTGGACCCGTCCACCGTCCTGCGGGCCACCCGCGAGGTCGCCTTCCCCGGCACCGGCGGCGTGCTGCCCGGTTACGGCCACCGCCGCCCGAACGACTGGGGCCTCGGCTTCGAGATCCGCGACGGCAAGAGCCCGCACTGGACCGGCACGGCCAACTCGCCCGCCACCTTCGGCCACTTCGGCCAGTCCGGCACCTTCCTGTGGGTCGACCCGCAGGCGGGTGCGGCCTGCGTCGCGCTCACCGACCGGGACTTCGGCCCGTGGGCGGTCGAGGCCTGGCCGGCCTTCTCCGACGCGGTCCTGGCCGAGCTCCGCTAGGCCCGCGGCGTAGGCGCCCGCCGCTCGCGGCCCGGCGCGCCGAGGCCCAGGCTCCGGGGCCCAGGCTCCGGGGCCCGGGTTCCGGGGCTCAGCCGTACGAGACCGGCGAGTGCATCTCCCACAGCAGGAGTTCCGCGCCGGCCTCGCCCGCCGTCGGGGCGGCGAAGGCGTCGCCGGTGATCCGCACGCTGTCGCCCGGGGCCATCGAGCGGCCGCCGCCCTTGGGCCCCGGGACGGTCCGGTAGCCCAGCGCCCCGGCCGTCAGGTGGGCGTACCGCCACGGGGCGGCGGGCAGTTCCGGCAGCGGCTGCCACGGTCCGGCGCTCACCAGCCACAGCGCGGCGTCGCTCCGGCGCAGCCGCAGGGCGTGCGTCCCGGCGTCGCGCTCCAGGCCGGAGGCGAGCAGTGTCAACCCGCCGTCCGCCGGTTCCACCTGGCGCAGCCCGTACGCGGGCGCCGCGTCGAACTCGTCCGGCTGGAGCCACATCTGGACGAAGCGGACCGGACCGGTGGCGCCGCCGACGTTGCGCTCGGTGTGGGTGACGCCGGAGCCGGCGCTGAGGTGCTGGACCATCCCGGGCCGGACCACCCCGCCGTGGCCGTGGGAGTCCCGATGGGCGAGCGCGCCCTCCAGCACCCAGGTGAGGATCTCGGTGTCCCGGTGCTTGTGCTCCTCGAACCCGGCGCCGGGGGCGAGGAGTTCCTCGTTGCACGCGAGCAGCGCGCCGAAGTGCGTGTTCTTGGGGTCGTAGTGGCCGGAGAAGGAGAACGCGTGGCGGGTCTCGACGCCCTCGGCCGGAGCGGAGCGGTAGCGCTCGGCGGTGCGGCGCAGGTCGGCACGGGGGCGGTCAGCGGCTTCGGTCACGGCCCCCACCGTAACGGGTGTGACCCTTGCCACCGCGCCGCTGCGCCGGGGGGTGTGCACGAGCAGTCACTCACGTGAGGCAGTCTTGTCCTTGTGCCAGCCGCATCCGCGAACTCCAAGAGCGAACCCAGTCCCGCCGTCGAACCCACCGGGAAGAGCCCGGCTCCCCGGACCGCCCGCGACCGTCCCGGCCGCCCCGCGCCGCGCCTGACGGCCCAGGAGCGCAGAAACGCCGCCGAGCGGGCCGAGCGCCGGGCCGCGACGCTCAAGCGGCTGGAGAAGTCCTCGGGCAAGCTGGCCACCGCCGCGATCGCGCGGATGGACGACGAGCTCGGCTGGTACCGGCGGATGCCGCCGGAGCACCGGTCCTGGATCGGCCTGGTCGCCCAGGCCGGCATCGCCGCCTTCACCGAGTGGTACCGCCACCCCGAGGCCGCCCGGGCGATCTCCACCGACGTCTTCGGCACAGCCCCGCGCGAGCTGACCAGGGCGATCACCCTGCGCCAGACCGTCGAGCTGATCCGCACCACGATCGAGGTGATGGAGGAGGCCATCGAGGAGGTGGCCGCGCCCGGCGACGAGGCGGACATGCGCGAGTCGGTGCTGGTCTACGCCCGGGAGATCGCCTTCGCCACCGCCCAGGTGTACGCCCAGGCGGCCGAGGCGCGCGGCGCCTGGGACGCCCGGCTGGAGGCACTGGTGGTCAACTCCCTGCTGTCCGGGGACGCCGACGAGGGCGTGCTCTCCCGCGCCGCGGCGCTCGGCTGGGGGCAGCCCAGCCAGGTCCGGGTGGTGATGGGCAGCGCGCCGGACGGCGACAGCGAGCTGGTGGTGGAGGCGATCCGCCGGGCCGCCCGGTACGCCAAGCTGAACGTGCTGACCGGGGTGCTGGGCAAGCGCCTGGTGGTCGTGGTCGGCGGCGAGAAGGAGCCGGTGCACGCCGCCCGGGCGCTGATCGGCCAGTTCGCGCCGGGGCCGGTGGTGGTCGGCCCGACCGTGCCCGACCTGCTCTCCGCGACCCGTTCCGCGCACGCCGCCGCGGCCGGTCTGCGCGCCTGCGCGGCCTGGCCGGACGCCCCCCGCCCGGTGCTGGCGGACGACCTGCTGCCCGAGCGGGCGCTGGCCGGCGACCAGGCCGCCCGCCGCCAGTTGGTGGAGGAGATCTACACACCGCTGGACGAGGCGGGCTCGGCACTGCTGGAGACGCTGAGTGTCTACCTGGAACAGGCCTCTTCCCTGGAGGGGGCGGCCCGGATGCTCTTCGTCCACCCCAACACGGTGCGCTACCGGCTACGACGTGTGACCGACGTCACGGGGTACGCCCCCTCCGACGTACGTTCGGCGTTCACTCTGCGGATCGCACTGGCCCTCGGCCGGCTGACCGCCGCCGGGGAGCCCGGCTGAGCCGGAGTGTAGGGACCATACAATCCCGGATGGTTTTCTTCGTTACCGTCGCCTACCCGCCCCTGGGCGCCTGGCGAGAGAGGGTTGAACCGTGCTCGTAATCGTCGCCCCTGGACAGGGTGCCCAGACCCCCGGTTTCCTCAGCCCCTGGCTGGAGCTCGACGGTGTCGCCGACCGCCTCCGCGGCTGGTCGGAGGTCGCCGGGCTCGACCTGGTGCACGCCGGCACCGAGGCGTCCGCCGAGGAGATCAAGGACACCGCCGTCGCCCAGCCGCTGCTCGTCGCGGCCGGCCTGGTGACCGCCCGTGAGCTGTTCCCGGACGAGGACGCCGCCCGCAAGCTGGTCGGCGCCGTCGCCGGCCACAGCGTCGGCGAGATCACCGCCGCCGCCGGCGCCGGTGTGCTCAGCGCCCGTGACGCGCTGACCTTCGTACGCGAACGCGGCCGGGCCATGGCCGCGGCCGCCGCCGTCACCGAGACCGGCATGACCGCCGTGCTCGGCGGCGATCCGGAGGTCGTCGCCGCGAAGCTCGCCGAGCACGGCCTGACCGCGGCCAACAACAACGGCGGCGGCCAGATCGTCGCCGCCGGCACGCTGGCCCAGCTGGAGACGCTGAAGGCGGACCCGCCGGCCGGCGCCAAGCTGATCGCCCTGAAGGTGGCCGGCGCGTTCCACACCGAGCACATGGCCCCGGGCGTCGAGCGGCTGGCAGAGCTGGCCCCGACCCTGACCGCGGCCGACCCGCTGGTCCGCTACGTCTCCAACAAGGACGGCGCGGTCGTGGACTCCGGCGCCGAGGTGCTCGCCCGCCTGGTGTCGCAGGTCTCCAACCCGGTCCGCTGGGACCTCTGCATGGAGACCCTCGGGCAGCTGGGCGCGACGGCCGTGATCGAGCTGTCCCCCGCGGGCACCCTCACCGGCCTGCTCAAGCGCAACCTCAAGGGTGTGGCCACGCTCGCCCTCAAGACCCCCGCCGATCTGGACAAGGCCCGCGAGCTCGTCGCGGAGCACGGCGGTCAGGACCAGGAGATCCAGGCATGACGAAGCCGCAGATCCGTCCCGCCACGGGTGCGCAGTACTCGCGCATCCTCGGCGTCGGCGGCTACCGCCCGGTCCGGGTGATCCCCAACGCCGAGGTCCTGGAGTGGATCGACTCCTCGGACGAGTGGATCCGCACCCGCAGCGGGATCGCCGAGCGCCGCTGGGCCGGCCCGGACGAGTCCGTCGCCGAGATGTCGATCCAGGCCGCCGGCAAGGCCATCGCCCAGGCCGGGATCTCCCCCGACCGGATCGGCGGCGTGATCGTCGCGACCGTCTCGCACCTCAAGCAGACCCCCGCGATCGCCACCGAGATCGCCGAGCGGCTCGGCTGCGGCACCGCCCCGGCCTTCGACATCTCGGCCGCCTGCGCCGGCTTCGGCTACGGCCTGGGCCTGGCCGACGGCATGATCCGCGGCGGCAACGCCGAGTACGTCCTGGTCATCGGCGTCGAGCGGCTCAGCGACCTGACCGACCAGTCGGACCGCTCGACCGCCTTCATCTTCGGCGACGGCGCCGGCGCCGCGATCGTCGGCCCGTCCGACACGCCCGGCATCGGCAAGCTGATCTGGGGGTCGGACGGCTCGCAGGCCGACCTGATCGCCCAGACCGAGGCCTGGGACACCGCGTTCGCCAAGCCCGACGCCGTCAACGGCGCGGGCGAGGAGACCAAGTGGCCGGCCCTGCGGATGGACGGCCAGCCGGTCTTCCGCTGGGCGGTCTGGGAGATGGCCAAGGTCGCCCAGCAGGCGCTGGACGCCGCCGGGGTGACCGCCGACCAGCTCGGCGCGTTCATCCCGCACCAGGCCAACATGCGGATCACCGACGCCATGATCAAGGCCCTGAAGCTGCCGGAGTCGGTGCCGGTCGCCCGTGACATCGCGGAGACCGGCAACACCTCCGCGGCCTCCATCCCGCTCGCGATGGAGCGCATGCTGGAGACCGGCGAGGCCCACAGCGGCGACCTGGCGCTGATCATCGGTTTCGGGGCGGGTCTCGTGTACGCCGCGGCAGTCGTTACGCTCCCCTAGGCGCGTTTCGCCCACTGATCCACAAGCCTGTGTCCGACCGCCGGTCGGACACGATCAACACTGAAGAGGAGCAGCCAGTATGGCTACCAAGGACGAGGTCCTGGAAGGTCTCGCCGAGATCGTCAACGAGATCGCCGGTATCCCGACCGAGGATGTCGCGCTCGACAAGTCCTTCACCGATGACCTGGACGTCGACTCGCTGTCCATGGTCGAGGTCGTCGTGGCCGCCGAGGAGCGCTTCGACGTCAAGATCCCGGACGACGAGGTGAAGAACCTGAAGACCGTGGGCGACGCTGTGGACTACATCCTCACCAACGCCTGAGCGATCGACTCGTTCGACTCGGTCAGTCCGTCCGGCGTCCCGCACGCCTGCGACGGCTGACCTGTCGGCCCGGCTCACCGAGCCCGGCCGACCCGCCGGCCGGGACGCCCCACCGGGGCGCCCGGCCGGGCCCATCCTCGGCTCCCGCCGACCCCCCGCACAACGTGAGAGAAGAAGAAACCAGTGACCGCTGAAAACCGCACCGTGGTCGTCACGGGTATCGGCGCCTTCACGCCGCTGGGCGCCGACGCCGCCAGCACCTGGGAGAACCTGGTCGCCGGTAAGTCCGGTGTGGCGGCCCTGACCGAGGAGTGGGCCGAGGAGCTGCCGGTGAAGATCGCCGCGCGCACCGCCGTCGAGCCCGGCGAGATCCTGCCCCGCCCGCTGGCCCGCAAGCTGGACCGTTCGGCCCAGTTCGCCGTGATCGCCGCCCGCGAGGCCTGGGCCGACGCCGGCTACGAGACCCCCGCCACCGACGAGTCCTCCAAGCTCGCCCCCGAGCGCCTCGGCACCGTCATCGCCTCCGGCATCGGCGGTGTCACCACCCTCCTCGACCAGTACGACGTGCTGAAGGAGAAGGGTGCCCGCAAGGTCTCCCCGCACACCGTCCCGATGCTGATGCCCAACTCCCCGGCGGCCAACGTCGGTCTGGAGGTCGGCGCCCGCGCGGGTGTGCACACCCCCGTCTCCGCCTGCGCCTCCGGCGCCGAGGCGATCGGCTACGCGATCGAGATGATCCGCACCGGCCGCGCCGACGTCGTGGTGGCCGGCGGCACCGAGGCGGCGATCCACCCGCTGCCGATCGCCGCGTTCGCCAGCATGATGGCGATGTCCAAGAACAACGACGACCCGCAGCACGCCTCCCGCCCGTACGACAAGGCCCGTGACGGCTTCGTGCTGGGCGAGGGTGCCGGCGTGGTCGTCCTGGAGTCCGTCGAGCACGCCGAGGCCCGGGGCGCCCGGATCTACTGCGAGGCCGTGGGCCAGGGCCTGTCCTCGGACGCCCACCACATCGCCCAGCCCGAGCCGACCGGGGCGGGCGTGGCCCGCGCGCTGGCCGACCTGTTCGAGCGCAACGAGCTGGACAAGGCCGAGATCGCGCACGTCAACGCGCACGCCACCTCGACCCCGCAGGGCGACACCGCCGAGCTGAAGGCGCTCCGCAAGGAGCTCGGCGACGACCTCGACCACATCGCCGTCTCGGCCACCAAGTCGATGACCGGCCACCTGCTGGGCGGCGCCGGCGGTGTCGAGACCGTCGCCACCGTGCTGGCCCTGTACAACCGCCTCGCCCCGCCGACCATCAACGTCGACGAGCTGGACGACGAGGTGGACGCGGACATCGTGCGCGGCGAGGCCCGCAAGCTGCCCGAGGGCCGGATCGCGGCGCTGAACAACTCGTTCGGCTTCGGCGGCCACAACGTGGTGCTGGCCTTCCGCACCCGCTGACGCCCGCGACGAAGGGGCCGGCGCTCTCCGCGAGCGCCGGCCCCTTCGTCGTGCCCACCGGTCTCAGACCACCTGGTGCAGCCAGCGCACCGGCGCGCCCTCGCCCGCGTAACGGAACGGCTCCAGCTCGTCGTCCCAGGGCTTGCCGAGCAGCCGGGCGATCTCGGCCTCCAGGTCGGCGCCCTCGCTGCGGGCGCGCAGCAGGACGGCGCGCAGCCGGTCCTCGGGGATGAGGATGTCGCCGTGGATGCCCGTGACGGCGTGGAAGATGCCGAGCGTGGGCGTGCTGCTGTACCGCTCCCCCTCCGCCGTGGCGCAGGGCTCACTGGTCACCTCGTACCGCATCAGCTGCCAGCCGCGCAGCGCGGAGGCGAGCTTCGAGGCCGTGCCGGGCTCCCCCTGCCAGGAGAGTTCGGCACGCCAATGCCCGGGTGCGGCCGGCTGGCGGATCCAGTCCAGGCTCACCCGCACATTGAGCACCCCCGCGACGGCCCACTCGACGTGCGGGCACAGCGCGCGGGGCGCGGAGTGGATGTAGAGAACTCCACGTGTCGTCACCGGGACCTCCAGGCTGTGGACGAGGGTCGCCTTCCCCAGCTGCCTCGTGCCTGCAGTTGATCCACAGTTACCCACGTTTGCCGACATTAAGCCACTAAATTGAGCAAAACGGACAGGCTTTCGCTCAATGCTAGTCGAATCCTCAACGAGGTCTACCCCTCGGCCGGATCTCTCCCCCGAACGGCCCCATCGCCAGGCGGGACCACCGTACCGCGCCGCCCCGCACCGTGGCTGACGCACTTTCGGATCCGGCCGGAATGCGGTAGTGCGGCCGGTCGCCCTGCGCCCGACTGCGAACCTTCCACGACGAACCGCCTCGCACGCCCGGTCGGGGCGGCGGGGCGGTCGGCGGTCGTGACGGTGCGTCAGCCGTCCAGGCGGACGACCATCTTGCCGGTGTTGGCGCCGCGCAGCAGGCCGAGGAAGGCGTCCACCGTGCTGTCGATGCCCTCGGTCACCGTCTCGCGGTACTTGAGCTCACCGGAGCGCACCCACGCCGAGACCTCCTCGACGAACTGCGGCTGGAGGTCGTAGTGGTCGCCGACGAGCAGGCCCTCCATCCGGAAGCGCTTGGCGATGATCTGCGCCAGGTTGCGCGGGGCCGGGGTGGGCTCGGTGGCGTTGTACTGCGAGATCATGCCGCACACCGCGATCCGGCCGTGCAGGTTCATCACCTCGATCGCCGCCTCAAGGTGCTCGCCGCCGACGTTGTCGAAGTAGACGTCGATGCCGTCGGGGGCCGCCGCCCGCAGTTGGTCGACCACCGGGCCGTTCTTGTAGTTGAACGCGGCGTCGAACCCGTACTCCGCCACGAGGAGCTCGACCTTGTCGTCCGAGCCGGCGGAACCGATCACCCGCGCCGCGCCCTTCAGCTTGGCGATCTGGCCCACGATGCCGCCCACCGCGCCGGCCGCGCCGGACACGAACACCACGTCGCCGGCCTTGATCTCCGCGATCCGGGTCAGCCCCGCGTACGCGGTGAGCCCCGGCATGCCGAGGACGCCGAGGTAGGTGGAGAGCGGCGCGGCGGCCGGGTCCACCTTGACGGCCGTCCGGGCGTCGAAGGTCGCGTACTCGCGCCAGCCGAAGAAGTGCAGCACGTAGTCGCCCTCGGCGAAGCCCTCGGCCTGCGAGGCGACGACCCGGCCGACCGCCCCGCCCAGCATCGGCTCGTTCAGCGCGTACGGCTCGGCGTAGGACTTGCGGGCCGACATCCTGCCCCGCATGTACGGGTCCACCGAGAGGTAGGCGTTGCGGACCAGGATCTCGCCCGGGCCCGGGGTCCGGACCGGGGCCTCGACCAGGGCGAAGTCGGTCGGCACCGGCCAGCCCTCGGGGCGGGCGGCGAGGTGCCATTCACGGGCGGCGGCGGGGGTGGTCTGCTCTGCCATGGGTGGCGCTCCTTGCGGTTCAGGCACATGAAAGGTTGAGCAACTGAAGTAACGATGGACATAAAAGGTTCACCTTGTCAACTTTTCAGGTAGACTCTGGCGCATGGACACTCAGCCGGTCCGGGACGCCACGCCGCAGCCCGACGAGATCACCCGCGAGGTCGTCGACCTCATGGCCAACCTGGTCGCGCTCTTCCACCGCGAGTACGAGGACGCCGCCGCCGCCCGTTCGCTCACCGGCGCCCAAGCCAAGGTGCTCGCACTGCTGCGGCGCGGGCCGATGCCGATGCGCCAGATCGCCCAGACGCTCAGCTGCGAACCGTCCAACATCACCGGCATCGTCGACCGGCTGGAGTCCCGCGGCTTCGTCACCCGCGAGGCGGACCGGCAGGACCGCCGGGTCAAGCTGGTCGCGGCCACCGACACCGGGTCGGCCGCCTCCGCCGAGCTGCGCGAGTCCCTGAACTTCGCCCGCGAGCCGCTGGCCGCGCTCTGCCCGGACGAGCGGACGGTGCTGCGCGACCTGCTCCAGCGGATGCTCGCGGGCGCCTCCGGCCCCGGCGCGTGACCAGCATCACAGGCCCGACGGGCGACCCGTTCGCCCATCGGGGGTAACCGAACCGCCCCCCGGAACGTCTAACGTTCGAATCATCGAACGCGAGAAACCTGAAGACGGGGGGCACGGAGGATGGGCAGCAGCACGCGCCGGCGCCGGTACCTGCGCACCGCCATCGGCCTGGCCGCCGTTCTGGTGCTGTCGGTCGTGGGTGCCGGAGCCTGGTTCTACCACCGGCTGGACAGCAACATCACCACGTTCGACGCGGGCGGTGTCGCCACCGAACGCCCGCCGGCCCCCGTCCCGGCCAGCCCCGGCGCCTCCGTGCCGGTCAACGTGCTGCTGCTCGGCTCGGACACCCGCGACGACGGCAACAACGCGCTGGGCGGCGGCGACGAGGGCGTCGGCCACTCGGACACCGCGATCGTGCTGCACATCTACGCCGACCACAAGCACGCCGTCGGCGTCTCCATACCCCGCGACACCCTGGTCACCGTCCCGTCCTGCCGGCTGCCGAGCGGCGCCTGGACGACGGCCAAGAACGACCAGATGTTCAACTCCGCCTTCTCCGTGGGCGACGCCCCCAAGGGCAACCCCGCCTGCACCCAGAACACCGTGGAGAAGCTCACCGGGCTGCGGATCGACCACACCGTGGTGGTCGACTTCAAGGGCGCGGCCGCGATGGCCGACGCCGTGGGCGGCGTGGAGGCCTGCGTGCCCAACGACGTCAACGAGTACGGCATCCACCTGAAGAAGGGCCTGCAGAGGCTCTCCGGGCAGTCCGCCGTGGACTACCTGCGGGCGCGCCACGGCATCGGCGACAACTCCGACGTGGGCCGGATGAAGCGTCAGCAGGCCTTCCTCTCCTCGATGATCAAGAAGGTCCAGGGCCAGGGCTTCTCACTGCCCACCCTGCTGCCGCTGGCGGACGCCGCCACCAAGTCGCTCACCGTGGACGAGGGGCTGGGCACCGCGATGAAGCTGGTGGACTTCGCCCGCTCGGTGCAGGACATCAAGCTCTCCGACGTCACCTTCGTCACCGCGCCCTGGCGCTACGCGGGCGACCGGATCCGGCTGGTCCAGCCGGACGCCGACACCCTCTGGAAGCTGCTGCGCGAGGACCGCACCCTGGACGGGCAGAGCACCGCCGGGACGGGACAGGTGACCTCCTCCCCCACCGCCACCCCGGCCGCCGGGACGCCGCTCACCCCCGAGCAGGCCGCGGCGCCGATCACCGTGGTCAACGGCGTCGGCACCCCCGGCCTCGCGGGCTCCGCCGAGCAGACGCTCAAGGGGCGGGGCTTCCTGAACATCACGCTCGGCTCCAACGCCCCGGGGCACCAGGCCACCCGGATCGCGTACGACCCCGCGCTGAAGGCCACCGCCGACCAGGTGGTGGCGCTGTTCCCCGGCGCCCAGGCGGTCGAGGAGCCCGGCTCGGAGGCGATCACCGTCACGCTCGGCGCCGACTACCGGTCGGCCGGCACGCAGATCAACGCGCTGTCCTCCCCGAGCCCGACGCCCGGCACCGCGGCCGACGGCACGCCGGGCACCGCACCGAACGGCGGCATCCCCACCGGCATAGCGGAGAACACCCGCAACGCCGACACCGATCCGTGCGCCAACCTGACCTTCGGCTGACCGGCCCGGCAGCGGGCCGACCGGGCCCGGCTGCCCGGCTGCCCGGCCCCCGGCTATTCGGGATCGGGCAGCCCGGTGACCACGGCGGTGAGGCGGGTGCCGGGCGGGAAGGCGCCCGCCCCGGCCAGGTCGGCCAGCGCGGCGAGCAGCTTGGCGACGTAACGCCGCTCCAGCGGGACGCCGTGGCGGCGCTCGAACCGCTCGGCGAAGGCCGCCAGCTCCGCCGGGACCCTGCCGTAGCCGCCGCCGTGGTGCGCGTGGTCGATCCGCCAGTTGTCGAACCCGCGGCCGTACGCGGCCCGGTGGAGCCGGGTGACCTCCGCCTCCAGGTAGCCCTCGCCGCCGCGCAGCACGGCCACGCCGAGCGCCCGTGCGCCCGGCGGCAGGCCCGCCGCGATGCCCGCCAGGGTGCCGCCGGTGCCGACCGGGCAGCAGACCACGTCGCGGGCGCCCAGATCGGGCAGTTCGGCCGGGATCTCGGCGGCGCCGACGGCGGCCAGGGCGTTGGAACCGCCCTCCGGGAGCACCAGGCAGGGGCCCCAGCGGCGCTGCAGCCCGTCGTCCGTCCCCCGGCCGAGGCCGGCCCGGCCGGTGGCCTCCCGGTACGCGGACCGGGTCAGGAACTCCAGCCGCATCCCGGCCGCTTCGGCGGCCCGCAGCGACCAGTTGCGCGGCCGGTCCACCAGTTCCTCACCGCGGACCAGGCCCACGCTCTCCAGCCCGAGCGCCCCGGCGGCGGCCGCGACGGCCCGCAGGTGGGTCGAGTAGGCGCCGCCGAAGGTCAGCAGCCGGGTGTGGCCCCGCTCGACGGCGGCGGCCAGGTTGGGCGCGAGCTTGCGCCACTTGTTGCCGGGGACGCTCGGGTGCAGCAGGTCGTCCCGCTTGAGCCGCAGTTCCACCCCGGCCCGGGCGAACGCCTCGTCGGTGCAGTCCACCAGCGGGGTCGGCAGCAGGGCGGGTTCGAGCACCCGGCCAGCTTACGGGCCCCGGCGGGCCGTCCGGACGGCACGGAGCCCGGCCGCCGACCGGCGACCGGGCTCGCGGGAGAGGCCGGTCAGCCCCCCGCCGCACCGTCGGCGCGGGTGGCGTTGACGGCCCGGCGCAGCGCCCGCGGGACGGGGCCGGCTGCGGGGGCCAGCTTGTCGATCCGGGCGCGGAACTCGCGCCGCCCGCTCCAGGTCAGGACCGTGCCCAGCTGGGCCGCGTCGACCAGGGCGACCAGGGCGGCGTCCGCCGGGTCGACCCGGCTGAGCGGGCCCTTCAGCGCCGAGCCGACCGACGCCACGAGCGACTTGCGCAGCCGGGGCTCCGTCAGGACGACCCTGGTGGACGGGAACAGTCCGAGCAGCCGGCGCGGCTCGACCCGGATCCGGCCAGCCGCCGCCAGGCCGTCCCGGACCACCCGCGCGGCGCGGGCGGTCGGGCCGCGGTTCCGGCCGACCCAGCTCTGCCAGCTGCGCCGCCGCTCCTGCCGGATCTGCTCCAGCAGCGCGGCGCTGAGCGGGTCCAGGCCGTCGGTCGGCCCGCCGGCGACGGCGGCCGGGTACCGGCCGTCCTCGCGGATCAGTCCGCGCCGCAGGAGTTCGACGAGCGCCGCCGCCCGCACCACCAGGTCGAGCCGGTCGGTGGCGGTGAGCCGCTCGCGCTCGGGGTGGTAGGCCAGCAGGTACAGCTTCTCGGGAAGGGTGGCGGACAGGTCCATGTCGGTCTCCGAAAGGTGTTCGCGCGCCCGGCCTCCGGTCAGCTCTCGTCGGAGCCGCCGGGCTCCGGACCGTCCTCGGCCGGGCTCTCCTTGGGCGGGCGTCCGCGCCGGGGAAGCCGGTTCGCGCCGCTGGGCATCCGGCCCGCGTCCGTGAGGGCGCGGCGGAGCAGGAACTCGATCTGCGCGTTGGTGCTGCGCAGGTCGTCCGCAGCCCATCTGGCGAGTGCGTCGTGAACTGAAGGGTCCAGTCGCAGCAGGATCTTCTTCCGTTCCGTCGCCACTGCCGCGCCTTACTGGTAGAGGGAGCCCGTGTTGACGACGGGCTGGGTGCCGCGGTCGCCGCAGAGCACCACCAGGAGGTTGCTCACCATGGCCGCCTTGCGCTCCTCGTCCAAGTCCACCACGTCGCGCTCGGCGAGCCGGTCCAGCGCCTCCTCGACCATGCCGACGGCGCCCTCGACGATCAGCTTGCGCGCCGCCACCACGGCCCCGGCCTGCTGGCGCTGCAGCATCACCTGGGCGACCTCCGGCGCGTACGCGAGCCTGGTGATCCGGGACTCGACCACCCGCACGCCGGCCGCGGCGACCCGGGCCGCGATCTCCGCGGAGAGCTTGCGGGCGATCTCGTCCGCGCCGTCCCGCAGCGACAACTGGCCCTCGTGGTGGGCGTCGTACGGGTAGCTGGTGGCGATGTGCCGTACGGCCGTCTCGGTCTGGATGGCGACGAAGTCGGTGTAGTCGTCCACCTCGAACACGGCCATCGCGGTGTCCTCGACCTGCCAGACCACCACGGCGGCGATCTCGATCGGGTTGCCGTCCGCGTCGTTGACCTTGGTGGTCTCGGTCTCGTGGTTGCGGATCCGCAGCGAGATGTGGCGCCGGCTGGTGAACGGGTTCATCCAGGTCAGGCCCTCGGCCCGGATGGTGCCCCGGTAGCGCCCGAGCAGCTGCACGACCCGCGCCTGGCCGGGCGAGACCACCGTCAGCCCGCACAGCAGCACCGCCGAGGTGATCACCAGCAGCGGCCCGGCGACCACCAGAGCGGCGCCCAACCCGCCGTTCCCGTTGGTCAGTTGGACCACGCCGGTGATGAACGATGCGACCCCCGCGACCAGGCCGAGCAACGCGCCGAAGAGCACCGGCAGTCCGGCGGCCCCGGTGATGAGCCGTTCGGTGATCTTCGGCACCGGAAGATCGATGGCGGGGCCGTCCTCGACGGCGGTGTGCGGTGTGGTCACGGGACCGACTCCCCCTGTGCGTCCTGTGCCGCGCGAGTGCTCGCGTCAGCTGTCAAAGTGATATCACTTTTCCTGACGCCGCAACAGGGGGAGTCCGGACCGACGCCGTCAGACGCCCTTCACGCCGTTCGACGGGGGCTTCTGGCCGTCCAGGCCGGCCCGGATGTGCTGGGTGAGGATCCCGGTGTGCTCGTCGTCGCCGTCGAGCGAGAAGGCCATCACGCCGCCGAGCTTCTGCTCCTTGGCGTACACGGCCTTGCGGTAGGCGACGCTCGGGTCGTCGTAGGTCCAGAGGACCTTGTCCTCCTTGCTGTACCGCCAGGCGTGCTCGGGATTCCCGGCGGCATCCTTCCGGTAGTGGACGGGGTACCGCGTGGCGTCGAGCCTGGCGATCTCGCGGTAGTCGTCGACGCCCGCCTGGTACTTCCCGGTGGCCGCGCCGCCCGCCGAGTTGAGCATTCCGTCGCCGTGCTCCTGGCCCACGTTCGACCAGCCCCGGCCGTAGTACGGGACCCCGATCGTGAGCTTCGAGCGGGCACTCTCGCCCGCGGCCTCGATCCACATCTCGACCGAGGCGTCCACGGAGAGGTGGTCGGTGGTCGAGGAGCGGAGCGCGGACTGCTGGTTCGTGGTCTTCTCCCACGCCCCGTGGAAGTCGTAGCCCTGGATGTTGCCGAAGTCGAGGAGCTTCATGACCTCCGCCGCGTCCCAACCGGCCTTCATGATCTCCGGATCGGCCGGCAGGAACGCCGTCAGCAGGTACTTCCCGCCACGGGGCGGGAAGTCCTTCACCAGCTGCGGATCGTCCAGCTGCTTGCGGAACTCCTTGAGGAGCGCCAGGAAATTCGCCCTGTCGTGCTCCTTGTCGACCTTGTTCCCGTGGAGCCCCTTCTCACTTCCGGGCCATTCCCAGTCGATGTCGACGCCGTCGAAGATTCCCGCCGCGACACCCGATCCGTGGAACTGTTCCGTCAGGGTGAGCTTGCCCGTCTGCCAGTGCTTCGTCCAGATCGGACTGGGCAGGTTGCCCTTGATGAAGAGGTCGATGCAGGACCGGACGAGCTCCTCCCTGCCCGCCCCGGTCGAAGCGGCGGCCGACCAGTTCCGGCAGAAGGTCCAGCCGCCGAGCGAAACCAGCACTTTCAGGTGCTGCCGTTTCGCCTTGAGCAGCTTGAGCTGGTTGAAGTTCCCCATCAGGGTCTGCGCCCCCCAGCCCGGGTCATCCGCCCCGATCGACGGCTTCTTCTGCTCGGCGTTGAACGGGGTCAGGTAGTCCGCACCGGCGTCTCCGGCGTTGATGTACCCGTCCGCCTCCTCCTGCTTCTTGTCGTCGAATGACCGCACCTCCTCGAAGAAGCGGTACCCCTGGTACCCTTCGGGGTTCGTTTCACTCACCGGCAGATCGCCCGAAGTGATGTTCTGGTAAGCGTAGTTGAGAATCGTCAGCCGCTCCGCGATCCCGTTGTCGTCAATGGTCCTGGGAAAGACCTGACGTCCGTAGATCGACCACTGCGTGAAGTAGCCGATGAATTCCATCTCTTCCTCCGTGGAATGGGCACGCCGACGGATCCCCAGCCGACCGGACGTGGACGAGGGCCGAAGTGGCCGGGCGGCACGCCGGTTTCGGAGCCGCCGAGGCATCCTTCCCGGCGACGTGCGAACCGCCCGGCATTTCCTCGCAACTCCGCCGAAAAGACCAATGCCCCGGCGTCGGCGCCCACTTCGGCCGGCCCACCGCGCCATTGCGTAGCATCACTGCTACCGATCATCGAGGATTGGGACAACTCACCCGTTCAGGTTGACCGTTGGACTCGAATCCCGTTTCTTTTGGCCGCCCGCACCCCCACCGGCCGCCGATCGTGTCCGCGACATGGCGCACCCACTCCGCATCACCGGACTCCCCCAGCTCCTCCGAGGCGATGCGGCCCAGCCGCTCCCACACCCCGGCCCGGCTCCACTGGGCGAACCGCCGGTAGACCGTCTGCCAGCTCGGCCCGAACAGCCGCGGCAGCTCCCGCCAGGTGCAGCCCACCGTGGCCACGAACACGATCGCCGCCAGCACCTCACGGTCCCCTGCCCGTCGCCTGCCGCCGCCCTGCGGCCTGACCACTTCGGCGGGCCGCACCACCTTCCCGAACGCCTCCCACAGCACGTCAGGGACAAGACGCGCGGCAAGACTCATCAGATCGTCCCCAGACAGCTTGGCCACCATAAGAAACACGGCCAACGCCATGACCCCACGAGCCCGGCCAGTAGCGTCATTTTCGACGGCTCGAACAGCGACCCGCCAGCAGGCTGGAGACAGCCTACTACGTGCACACACGATCAGGAATGGTGCAGATGTCAGGCCCTGAAGTCATCAACGTCCTCATCGCGTTCAACGCGGACGACATCCTCAAGGATTACCCGCCGACCGGCTCCACCCCGGAAAATCCGAAGACGGTCCCGGCGGACGACAAGTACATCTACATGATGGTCAAGCAGGCCAATATCATCGGCAGCTCCGGAGCCAACCTGAACCTCTCGGCGAAGGTCGGTGACGTGATCCGCTGGCGCGAGACGACGTTCTCGTTCGACGCCAACTACAGCGCCCTGCTCTACAAGTACGTGGGCAGCGACGAGAAACTGATCAGCCCTCCCAACCACCTGACACCCGACTCCAACCTGCCGTACCTGACCGGCCAGGCGGGCGATCCGTCCTTCAAGTCCCAGACCGTGACGGGCCACTACTGGAGCGCCGAGGTGCTCAGGAAGGGCGAGGAGTTCTACCACTTCTCCTTCGAGATCATCAGCCGTGAGGGCGAAGCCCTGGGCTACTACAGCTGGGACCCGAAGCTCACCGTCAAGTAGCGATCCACTCCCGCTGCCTGGCCGGCGCCCGTCGGCCGGGCAGCGGCATGACCCCGATGAGCCTGGAGCACAAGGTGTCGACCACGAGCGAAAGCCCCACCCGTCCGAAGGTCATCGACATTCTCGCGGTATTCGATGTCGCTGCCATCCTCGGGAAACACGAGAACCCGTCCCAGAACAGCGACGACCCGACCGAGATCGAATCTGCCGACATCCATCCGTTCAGTCCCCGAGGGGGTGCGGTGAGCGAGTTCGGCGAACTCGTGCTGGAGGCCGCACCGGGTGATTACCTGCGGTGGCGCGCGACCGCTCTTCCGTTCGACGACGAGTACAGCGTCCTGATCTACCGCTGCTTCGACGGATCCGGGGCGACGTCGGAATTCGAGCACCTCCTGAACCTCGTGCTGCTGCCCCGGCTGAAGGGCGACCCGCACGAGGAAGGGGGATTCGATACGGAACTCGCGACCGACCAGGTCTCGGCCATGCGGCTCGCGGCGACCGGCAACCCCTTCGTCCGGCTCGACTTCGAGATCATCAAGGGCGACGAGGTGGTCGGCTACTTCAGCTGGAACCTGGGGCTCATCATCCCGGTGCCCTCCCCGTAGGACGCGGACCCGCGCCATCGCGGCCCGTACGGCAGCCACGACCACCAGGAGACCGATGTCCACTACCGTCTTCCCCATCGTCGAAGCGTTCGACCAGCCCGCCCCGCGCCACAAGTGGACGCTCCTGGGAACGGCGCGGATCACCGACGGCCTGGAACTGACCTCGGACGAGGGGCAGCAGATGGGTGCCGCCGTCCTGGAGGAGTCCTTCCGGTCGACCGCCGACGTCGTGATCGACTTCGACTTCATGACCGGAACCCTGTCCGCGACCGGCGCGGCGGGCAACGGCTTCTGCTGCTATCTCTTCGACGCCTCGGCGAAGACGACTCCAGGCGCCCACGGTCCCGCCCTGGGGTACTCCTTCCTCCACCGGGGCGGGACGAAGGAACCCGGCGTGAGCAAGGGCTACGTGGGGATCGGATTCGACAACTCGGGGGACTTCGCCACCGAGCAGGCCGGCGAGGGCGCGATGCAGGACCCGCAGCCCGGCCTGGTCGGCGTCCGCGGCCCCGGGGACCTGCACGAAGGGTTCCCGTGGCTGATCGGGACCCAGGTCCCGGGGGGCTTCCACGGCGGCTGGCAGGACGGGCTGCGCGCCCGGATCGCCCTGATCGCCGGGCAGCTCACGGTGACCCTGTTCGGCAACGCGCATCCGAAGGGCGTCGTGGTGATCGACCGCGTCGGCCTGGCCACGGAGTTGCCGACCTCGTTCAAACTCGGTTTCTCGGCCGGCACCGGAACGGCGCGCGCCGTCCACCGCATCCGCAACCTCCGCGTGTCCCTGCCGGTCGAGGTCCCGCTCCTCCTGTCCGGCCCGGAGACGTCCGCCTGGGGTGACACGGTCCACTACACGGCGACGGTGGTCAACCGGGGCCCCAACGACTGCCCCGACGTGATCGTGAAGGGCCGGTTCCCCGCACACGTCCACGGCCTGCACCTGGTCTGCACCTGTTCCGGGCGCGCCACGAACGGCAAGGGGACGGTCCACGGGCGGGACTTCAGCCAGCCGGTCTCCCTCCCGGCCCCCGGCAACGGGCCGGAGAGCACGGCGACCATCACCCTGCAGTGCACGATCGACGACGACTACCTCGGCGACGACGTGCTCTGCACCGCCTCGGTCGGCACCGCCTCCTGCACCAACACGGCCGAGAAGACGACGGATTCGGTCCGGACGACGGTCGTCGAGACCACCATCACCCCCACCTACCGGCAGATCCAGAGCTGGCAGGACGGCCAGGTGTACGTCATCACCTACGAGATCACCCTGGCGGCGGTCGAGCGCAAGGTCACCTGGTGGCGGCTCTGGTTCGGCGGGCTTCCGGAGCACAGCGGGCTGCACAACAAGCAGGACCTGTGGGTGAAGGTCAACAACGACGGCTTCGACGGGAAGGACGTCGACCTGGAGAGCCCCCCGAACTCGACGATCAAGGAGGGCGATCCGCTCACCCTGAGGCTCCAGGTCGGCTACCCGTCGAAGGAGGCGGCCGGCGAGGGGGAGCTGACCGGTCTGCGGGCGCATGAGCGCCAGGTCGGGCCCGAATGACGGCCCGCGCCACGACGGAGCCCCGTTCCCGGCTGTCGTCGGGAACGGGGCTCCGTCCTGGTGCGGCGGCAGGTGCCGGCCGCGCCCGGATTCCCTGCTAGACCTGTTCGAACCTGCTCTCCTCCCTGATGAACTTCAGGGTCACCGGCGTGCCCGCGGAGAGCTGCACCTTGCAGACCGGACCCCAGGCGTTGACCGAGACCGTCGCGCTCTCCTTGTGGCCCGTGAGGTAGACGTACACCGTCTCGTGCGGTGTGAACTGGAGGATCTCGCTCCCGCCGCCAGGGACGATGATCAGCGGGGAGTACCCGGGCTTGATGCTCGACTTGTCACTGGAGGCCTCCTGGGTGATGCCGAACTGGAAGAGCTGCTTCGAGGTGTTCTTGATCCAGTACGAACCCTTCTCCGCCTTGCTGTCGCTCTTCTTGAAGATCGATCCGTTGAACTCGTAGACGACACCGTCCTCGGCAGGGGGCGGAGGGGTGTGGAGGACCGAGGACTGGCTGATGTGAGCCCCCTCGGCGACCGGCGTGGTCGAGGCGTACACCGAGTAGCTGGCCTCCCAAGTGATCTTGTTCTCGTTCAGTGGGGCGAACACCTGCCAGGCGACGTTGGCGGGATTCACGGTCGAGATGTCCACACCTGTGTTGACCTGCTTGGCGATCGCGACGCGCTTCTTGTCCTGGTTGGTGATCCAGTCGGCATCGTCTTCGGGGTTGATGTTGAGCTCGTACGCGCTTGCCATGGACCCTCCTTGAGGTCTGCGGGGATTCGGCCCTGCGCACCTGCGGCCACCCCGACGAGCAGGAGCGGGCCGTCCGGCGCCATGTCCGGCGCCTCAGCGATACGTATACCAACGACCTAGGATGGGGAAGACCCCACACTCCGATCGGCACCCGATCGGCCCAGCCGATCAACCCGAGCCGCCGCACCCGGGCCCCGTCGGAGCACAGTCGGCCGGAGCGCGCCAACTCGCCCGTGGGGGCCGAGGGTTCGGACTCCCCTCGACCCGGCGGCACAGGGGCCGCCCCGGGCCCGGAACTTGCACCGGTCGCATCGTCGGCACGGCCACGTGGACGGCGAGTTGTGCGGGGTGGCGTCGAACGAGGATTCCGAGCGCCCTGCGCGACCCCGGAGGGTCGCGGGCCGGCCGGTCCCGGGGATTCCCCAACGCGGGTGAACCTCGGCGCGTAATCGACACGGAGGGTGCCTGCGCGCGTACAGTCTGTTCTCGCCGCGCCGCACGGCCCGTCGGCCGAGGGGCCGCACGGGGGTGGGAGAAGTGGGGCGGGTGGGACTCGAACCCACGACCAAGGGATTATGAGTCCCCTGCTCTAACCGGCTGAGCTACCGCCCCGGTTCGCCGCGCGCGCCGGTCGTCGGCCACGGCAGCAGCAGACGGCCCCAGCGAGGCCGTCTCGGGCAGCATAGCCGGTCGATCACCCGTGGTGCGCGCCGGGGGCGCACCTGGGTGCGGGACGGTGCGCGCCTCTCCGGGCGGCGCAGCCCGGCTGGCGGCGCGGCGCCCCTCCGGGGCAGCCTGGGCGGATGACGACACGTAGGGCGGGGGCGGCGGCCGGCGCGTTCGCGGCGGCGGTGCTGGCCGTGGCGGGCTGCACCACCTCGGCCGGGCCCGGCGGGGGCGTCCCCACAGTCACCTCGGCGCCGGCCACGACCGCCTCGGGGGACAGCCACGGCTGGAGCAGGCAGCGGCTCAGGAGCGCGGTCGCCCGGCGCACCGGGGTCACCCGGACCGCCAAGCCCACCGTGCTCAACGGCCTGGTCGGCGCGGTGTTCACCCGCAACGCCGACGGCGACCACTTCTGCACGGCCAGCGTGGTCGACAGCGCCGGGCTCAACCTCATCGTCACCGCCGCCCACTGCGTCTGGGACCCGAAGCTCGGCCAGCGCAGCGACCTGGTCTTCGTCCCCGGCTACCGGGACGGGGACACCCCCAGCGGCGTCTGGCCGCTGCTGGCGGTCACCGTCGACGACGACTGGAAGGACCACGCCGACCCGGACGCCGACGTCGCCTTCGCGGTCGTCCAAGCCCAGAACGGGCAGCAGGTCCAGCAGGTGCTCGGCGCCAACCGACTGGGCGTCAACCGCGGCTACCGGCTCCCGGTGAAGGTCACCGGCTACCCGGGCAGCAGCGACGTCCCGATCACCTGCTCGAACACCACCTCCGAGCAGAGCCCCACCCAGCTGCGGATCGACTGCCCCGACTACACCGGCGGCACCAGCGGCAGCCCCTGGGTCACCGACTTCGACCCGGCCACCAGGACCGGCACCGTGGTCGGCGTGATCGGCGGCTACCAGGAGGGTGGCGACACTCCGGACACCTCGTACAGCAGCTACTTCGGCGACCGCGTGCAGGCGCTCTACGACCGCGCCACCGGCTGACCGGGCCGACGCCGGGCACCCGACGGTGGCGCCGCCCCGCACGGCCTGGTAGATCTTCCTCACGAACGGCGGAACGCACGGCCCCGGTGCCCGCCCCGAGGAACGAGACGGAGCCCCGATGGCCCCCCGCCCGGCACGGCCCGCGCGCACGGTACGCACGGCCGCCCTGGCCGCCCTGCTGCTCGCCGCCTCCACCGCGTGCGGCGGACAGGACGGGACGCCGACCGCCGAGGTGGCGGGCCAGAACCCCGCCCGGGACCGGATCGGCACGCTCTCCCTCCACACCGCGCAGGGCCCCCGGGCCTGCACCGCCAGCGTCGTGCAGAGCCCCCGGCACAACCTGCTGGTGACCGCGGCGCACTGCGTGCAGAGCCGCCGGATCGGCCTGCTGGACGGCCTGGTGTTCACCCCGGGCTACCGCAACGGGTCCACCCCGTACGGGACTTGGCCGGTGCAGTCGGTCACCGTCGACCCGCACTGGGCCTCCGACGACGACCCGGAGTACGACGTGGCGTTCGTGACGGTGGGCACGGTCGACGGCCGGCAGATCGAGGACACGGTCGGCGGCAACCCGATCGCCACCGGGGAGGGCTTCGGCCTGTCGGTCTCGGTGACCGGCTACCCGAACGCGAGCGACGAGCCGATCACCTGCTCGGTGCGGACCCGCTCGCAGAGCGCCACCCAGGAACGCTTCGACTGCGGCGGCTACACCGACGGCACCAGCGGCAGCCCGTGGGTGACCGAGAAGGGCACCGTGGTCGGCGTGATCGGCGGCTACCAGGAGGGCGGGGAGACCCCGAGCACCTCGTACAGCGTGACCTTCGACCAGCGGGTGACCGACCTCTACCGGAAGGCGACCACCTGATTCCGGGGCCACCCGGGGCGGCGTCACGACGTGACGTACGCAACACCGTGCGACGGCAACACGAAGACCCCCCGGTCGACCGAGGGGCCTTCGCTCTGAGCAGTCACCGGGCGCACCCGGTGCAGCTCCCGCAATTGGACTCGAACCAATAACCTGCCGATTAACAGTCGGCTGCTCTGCCAATTGAGCTATGCGGGATCGCGGCACCAACCTGCGTACCACGGACGGGACCAGGACCTCGAAGAGTCCTCCTCCCGAGCTCCCCCAATTGGACTCGAACCAATAACCTGCCGATTAACAGTCGGCTGCTCTGCCAATTGAGCTATGGGGGATCGGCTTCCGCCCCGGCCCCCGGTTTCCCGGGCTCCGCGGCGCTCGCTGCGGGACATACATTAGCGCACTCGGGGGGGTGGTCCGCCAATCGCTTTCGCCGGTTGCCCCGGGGTTGCCGCCCGGCGTGCCCGGCGCGCGCCCCCGGCCGCGTCCGGGGATGCTGGGGGCGCGGACGGTTCGCCGTCCCGACGGACGGGTAGGGCAATGCGGCAGAAGGCCGCCAGGAGAGGGTGGATCCGACCATGTGGAAGCTGTCGTTGGCCGCGGGCTTCGCGGCCGGCTACGTGCTGGGCTCGCGGGCCGGGCGTCGGCGCTACGAGCAGATCGCCAGGGTCACCCGGCAGATCGCCCGGAACCCCACGGTGCAGAGCGCGGCCGACCGGGCGCGGCACCAGGCCGGCGCGGTGGCCGGGAAGGCCGCGGGCGCGGTCGCCGACCGGGTCGGCGACCGGCTGCCGCCGTCCGTCACCGACCGGGTGCCGTACTTCAACCGGGCCCGGGCGGAGGACGACGGCTGGGGTACCTTCCGCCCGTGACGGGACGGTGACCCGAAGGCGAAGCGGGACCCAACCGGTGGTCCCGAACGGGCAACGGCTCACCCGGCCCGGACGCGTCCCGGGCCGGGCTGAGGCATGATCTCGACATGGCCATCGTCGCGGGGATAGACAGCTCGACCAGCCGTACCCGGATCGTCGCGTGCGACACGGAAACCGGGGCCGTCCTGCGCTCCGGCAAGGCGCCGCACCCCGTGCCCGAGGACCAGGACCTGCGCCCCGGCGAGGCCGACCCGCAGGTCTGGCTGCACTCGCTCGGCGACGCCGCCGCCGGCGGCCTGCTGGAGGGCGTCCGGGCGATCGGCGTCAGCGCGCAGCAGCACGGCATGATCGGCCTGGACGCGGGCGGGGTGCAGGTCCGGCCCGCGATCCTGTGGAACGACCCGCGCTCCAGCGGCGCCGCCGCCAAGCTGCTGGACGCCCTCGGCGGCCCGGCCGGCTGGACCGCCGCGATCGGCGCCGTGCCCGCCCCGACGTACACCATCGCCAAGCTGCGCTGGCTGGCCGAGTTCGAGCCCGCCAACGCCCGCCGGGTCGCCGAGGTGCTGCTGCCGCACGACTGGCTGGTCTGGCAGCTGCTCGGCCACCCCAAGCGCCGCACCACCGATCGCGGCGACGCCTCCGGCACCGGCTACTGGTCGCCGATCACCGGCGAGTACCGGCAGGACCTGATCGAGCTGGCGCTCGGCCACGGGCTCAGGGTGCCCGACGTCCTCGGCCCCGCCGAGCCCGCCGGGCACACCCCCGAAGGCCTGCTGATCTCGGCGGGCACCGGGGACAACATGGCCGCCGCCCTGGGCCTGGGCCTGCGCCCGGGCGACGCGGTGGTCTCGCTCGGCAGTGCCGGGACGATCTTCGCGGTGCACGAGGAGGCCGTGGTGGACGCCTCCGGCCTGGTGTCCTCCTTCGCCGACGCCAGCGGCCGCCACCTGCCGATGGTCGCCACCCTCAACGCGGCCCAGGTCCTGCTCTCCACCGCCGCGCTGCTCGGCCGGGACCTGGAGGGCCTGAGCGACCTCGCCCTGCACTCCTCCCCCGGCGCGTACGGCCTGGTGCTGCTGCCCTACCTGGACGGCGAGCGCACCCCCGCGCTGCCGCACGCGGCCGGCACCCTGACCGGCCTGCGCGCCGAGGCGATGACGCCCCAGCACCTGGCCCGGGCCGCCGTCGAGGGCATGCTGTGCAACATCGCGGACGCGCTGGACGTGCTGCGCGCCCAGGGCGTCGGGGTGAAGCGGGTCTTCCTGCTCGGCACGGCCGGGCGGCTGCCCGCCGTCCGGCACATCGCCCCGATGCTGTTCGGCGCCCCGGTCGTGGTGCCGCCGCCGGGCGCGCACGCCGCCCGCGGGGCCGCCCGGCAGGCCGCCTGGGCGCTGGCGGGCACCGTGGAGCCGCCGGAGTGGGAGCTGCCGGACGCGCAGACCGTCGAGCCCGACGGGGAACAGGACCTGGCGATCGGCTCGGCGGTGCGGCAGCAGTACCGCGCCGCCCGCGACCAGATCCACCCGGAGGCGTCGGCCTGACCGACCGGCCGCGGTGGCGGCCGTCCTCACCCGCCGGTGCTGCGGCGCCGGCCCGCCCCGCCCGAGGAGCACGGGGTGCCGGCCCGGCGCGCCTGCGCCACCGGGCCGCCGCGGGAACGTCACGGCGGGAGGGCGCAGCGAAGCGCCCTCCCGCCGGTTGTCCCGGGCGGGCCGGGGCAGCCTCCCCCCGCGAGGCTGCCCCGGCCCGGTGGGGGAACCGGGACGGATTCCGGACGGCCGACGCGCGTCCGTCCGGAATCCGGACGGACCCGTCGGACGGCCGACCGCTCCGACCAGAGAACTCTGCACGACGGCCACATGGTTGTTCGAGCGTCACCTGGGCTTGTGAGACACTTCCGTCCGTCTCAGCGCCATGACCAGGGGATTGAGACGCCAGGCCGATGAGGTTGGAGACGCGGAGACACCCGAACGGCCCGGGCCGGAGCCCGTTCCGCCCGTTCACGTCCCCCGTTCCGCCCCTCACATTTGGAAGGCCGCATGGGTTCCGCCTGGAAGAACCTGCCCGAGGAGTTGTCAGAGCCCGCCAGACGCCTGGCCGAAGAGCTCCGGGCCATCAAGGACGCCGCCGGACTCTCGCTGTCCGAGCTGGCCTCGCGCACGCACTACAGCCGGGCCTCGTGGGAGCGCTGGCTGAACGGCAAGCGGGTCGTCACCGAGCAGGCGCTGGACGCGCTGATCGGGGCGGTGGACTGCGACGGGACGGCGCTGCGCGCGCTCTGGGAGCGGGCGGTGACGGCGCCCGGGGAACCGGCCGAGCCGTCGGGCGCCCCGGCGGGAACGCCGCCCCACGACGGGTCCGGCGAGGCCGTCGAGGCCGTCGCCCCCGTCGAGCCCGTCACGCCCGGTACGGGGTCCGCCGGGGAACCGGACGAGGCGCTGGTGACCGGCCAGGCGCCGGAGCCCGCCCCCGTCGCCTGGTGGCGGCGCCCGGCGGCGCTGCTCACCGGCGCGGCGGTGCTGGCGGCCCTGCTGGTGCTGGTCGGCCTGCGCGCCGCCCGGCACGACGGAGCGCAGACCGCCGCCGGGCCGCACCCCGCCCCCTCCGCGGTCGCCACCGCCGCCCCGGCAGCCACCCCGTCCCCGGCCGCGACCACCTCCGGCGCCCGGCCCATCCCGGCCGCTCCCACCTGCCAGGCCATGGGCTGCGACCACAAGGACCCCAAGTACACCGGCTGCGGCAAGGACGCGCGGACCCTGCACACCGACGTGATCGGCAAGGTGGTGATCTACCTCCGCTACAGCCAGGCCTGCCAGGCCGCGTGGGCCGCGATCACCGAGGGCGAGCCGAACGACTTCGCGACGATCATCGACAGCACCGGCGACAGCGAGCAGGCGCTCATCCACTACGGGTACGACAACTACTCGCAGATGCTGAACGCGTCGGACCCGACGATCGGGTTCCACCTCTGCGGGCACCAGCCGGCCGGGGACCTCTGCACCTCGGAGGTCTTCGACCTGGCCTCCGTGGTGGCCTCGACCCCGATCCCGATCGGCCCCGCCTCCCCGCCGCCGGGCACCGGAGCGGGCGCGGCCACCACCCCCGCGGCGGACCCGACGGCGGCCCCGGCCCCAGCCCCGGCGACGGCCCCGGCAGCCGCGACCGACTCGCCGACGCCGTCCTAGTCGAGGTACCCGCGCAGCTGCTCGGCGAAGGCGTGGTCGCGCAGCTTGACCAGCGTCTTCGACTCGATCTGGCGGATCCGCTCCCGCGTCACGCCGAAGACCGCGCCGATCTCCTCCAGCGTGCGGGGGCGCCCGTCGTCCAGCCCGTAACGGAGCTGGACGACCTGGCGCTCCCGCTCGCCCAGGGTGGCCAGCACCGCGTCGAGGTGCTGGCGCAGCAGCAGGAAGGTCGCGGACTCGGCGGGCGAGGCGGCGTCGGCGTCCTCGATCAGGTCGCCGAGCGCGACGTCGTCCTCCTCGCCGACCGGGGTGTGTAGCGAGATCGGCTCCTGGGCCAGCCGGAGCAGCTCCCGCACCCGTTCCGCGGTCAGCTCCAGGACGGCGGCGATCTCGGCCGCGGTCGGCTCCAGGCCGCGCTCCTGCAGCAGTCCCCGCTGGACCCGGACCACCCGGTTGATCAGCTCGACCACGTGGACCGGCACCCGGATCGTCCGGGCCTGGTCGGCCAGGGCCCGGCTCATCGACTGGCGGATCCACCAGGTCGCGTACGTGGAGAACTTGTAGCCGCGGGCGTAGTCGAACTTCTCCACCGCCCGGATCAGGCCCAGGTTGCCCTCCTGGATCAGGTCCAGCAGGGTCAGCCCGCGGCCGACGTAGCGCTTGGCGACGGAGACCACGAGGCGCAGATTGGCCTCGATCAGCCGGCGCTTGGCGATCCGGCCCCGCACCACCAGGGTGTCCAGCTCGCCGGCCAACGGGTCGGGCGGCGGCGGGTGCCCGTTCAGCCGCTCCTCGGCGAACAGTCCGGCCTCGACCCGGCGGGCCAGCTCGACCTCCTCGACGGCGGTGAGCAGGCGGATCCGGCCGATCTCGCGCAGGTACTGGCGCAGCAGGTCGGCGGCCGGGCCGCCGTTCTCGGCCGGCTCGCGGCGCGCGTCCGCCAGGTCGACGCCGGGGTCTCCCCCGGGATCTCCCCCGGGATCCGCTTCGGGCCCGGCCTCGGGCTCGTGCTCGTGCTCGGACCCGGCCTCCGGACTGTCCGGGTGGCCCTCCGGCAGGCCCTGGGCAGGGACCCGCGCACCGCCCGGGGGCGCCGCCCCGGCCCGGCCGTGGTCGGTCTCCTGCTCCCCGGCCGGTCCGGCGGGGTTCGCTCTCGTACTGGTGGTGGTCGCTGCGGCGAGGCCTTGCTCCACGGGCATCCCCTCGGGGCGGGCGCGACTCTGGCGGACCCGCGCTGTACGGAGGTGGGACGCCCTCCAGTGTGCGGTACGCCACACTCCGTGGCCGAGACTCGTGCGCCGACTTTCTGCGCAACCGTCCTACAGCGCCGCGGCACCCCGGCTCTTGAGCTGGTCGCCGTACTGCTGGAGCTGCCACAGCTCGGTCTGCACCGCGTGCAGCTGCTCGGCGTCGGCCCGGTGGCCGAGCCGCTGGAGGTAGCCGCGGACCTCGTCGATCCGGCGGTCGACGGCCAGCCGGCGCAGCTTGACCAGGAACTCCCCCGCGTAGACCGCGTCCGCCTTGCGGCGCGAGCGCACCGGCTCGACGGTCAGCTCGGTGACCAGCGAGCGCACCCGGTCGTCCGGGGAGGCCTCACGCACCGCGCTGGTGAAGTCCGGCAGGGTCGCACCGTACGCGGCGCCGCCCGCCTTGGCGATGGCCTGCCGGACGGCGGTGTACGGCGGGGTCGGGAACTCGTCCTCGCCGTAGTGGTCGAAGGCCGGGCTGACCAGGTCCGGGTGCTGCAGAGCCAGCTTCAGCAGCTCGCGCTCGACGAACTGGGCCGGGTCGCGCGGGTTGAGCCGGAAGGCGGCCTGCGCGGGGCGCGCCGGCTGCACCGGCTCGGGGCGGCGCTGCGCGGCACCGCGCGGGTTCTGCTGGCGCTCGCGGTCCCAGCGGGCCAGCTGGGAGACCCGGCGCACCACGAAGGGCTCGTCCAGGATGCCGAGCATGCCGGCCAGCCGGACGGCGTACTCGTGCTGGATCGAGCGGTCCTTGATCTTGGCGACGATCGGGGCCGCCTCCTCCAGCGCCGCCGAGCGACCCTCCGGGGTGTCCACCCGGTGCCGGGCCACCACCGAGGTCAGCGCGAACTCGAACAGCGGGACCGGGTTGTCGATCAGCTGCTTGACCGCCTCGTCGCCCTGGGCCAGGCGCAGCTCGCACGGGTCCATGCCCCCCGGGCTGACCGCGATGGAGGTCTTGGCGGCGAACTTCTGGTCGTCCTCGAAGGCCCGCAGCGCGGCCTTCTGGCCCGCGGCGTCGCCGTCGAAGGTGAAGACCGTCTCGCCCCGGTACTGGGAGGTGTCCATCAGCAGCCGACGGATGATCTTGATGTGGTCCTCGGCGAACGCGGTGCCGCAGGTGGCCACCGCCGAGGTCACCCCCGCCAGGTGGCAGGCCATCACGTCGGTGTAGCCCTCGACCACCACCGCCCGGCCCGACTTGGCGATCTCCTTCTTCGCCAGGTCGATGCCGTACAGCACGTGGGACTTCTTGTAGATCGGCGTCTCGGGGGTGTTCAGGTACTTCGGGCCGTTGTCGTCCTCGCGCAGTCGGCGGGCGCCGAAGCCGACCACCTCGCCGGCGATGTCCCGGATCGGCCACACCAGCCGGCCGCGGAAGCGGTCGATCAGGCCGCCGCGCTGGCCCTGCGAGGCCAGGCCGCCGAGCAGGATCTCCTTGTCGGTGAAGCCCTTGCCGCGCAGGTAGCGGACCAGGTGCTCCCAGCCGGCCGGCGCGTAGCCGACGCCGAAGGCCTTGGCCGCCTCCTCGTCGAAGCCGCGCTCGGCCAGGAAGCGGCGGCCGATCTCCGCCTCCGGCGAGGCCAGCTGCTCCCGGTAGTAGGCGGCGGCCACCTTGTGCGCCTCGACCAGGCGGGTGCGCTCGCCCTGCTGGTGGCGCGGGCTGTAGCCGCCCTCCTCGTAGCGCAGCGTGATGCCTGCCTGGGCGGCCATCCGCTCGACGGCCTCGGCGAAGGTGAAGTGCTCGATCTTCATCAGGAAGGCGATGGTGTCGCCGTTCTCCTGGCAGCCGAAGCAGTGGAAGACGCCCTTGGCGGGGTTCACGTAGAAGGAGGCGGACTTCTCGTCGTGGAAGGGGCAGACGCCCTTGTACTCCCCGCCGCCACCGTTGGTCAGCTGTACGTAGTCGCCGACCACCGCGTCGATCGGCAGTGCGCTGCGCACCGCCTGTACGTCTTCGTCCCTGATCCGCCCGGCCACCCCGGAAGTCTACTGGGGTGGCCGGGGTTTCGAGCAGGGGCCGGAGCCGGGCCCGCGGGCCGCGCCGTCACGCCCCGGCGGCGCCCACGAGCTTGGCGTGCAGGGCCAGCGCCGAGGCGTCGGTCAGGGTCGCGATCTGGTCGATGACCGTGCGCAGGGCGGCCCGGTCGTCCTCGGCCTCGCGGTACATCGCGGCGAACACCGGGTCCAGGCCCTCGGGGGCGCGCCGGGTGAGCACGTCCGCCAGCTCGGCGATCACGACCCGCTGGCGGGCCCGCAGCTGGGCCTGCTCGTCGCGCTGCATGACGAAGCGGACGGCGAGCGCCTTGAGCACCGCGCACTCCAGCCGGACGTCCCGCGGCACCACCAGCTCGGCGGCGTAGCGGGTGAGCCGGCCGGGGCCGTAGCGGGCGCGGGTGGCCTGCTCGGCGGCCAGGCAGAAGCGGCCGATCAGCTGGCTGGTGAGGTCCTTCAGCCCGGCCCGGTCGCGCGCCGTGCCGTCGTACGAGCGGGGCCACCACTCCTGGGCGAGCAGCCGGTCCAGGGCGGCGGCCAGCTCCTCCGGCTCGGCGTCGGAGGCGTAGCGCCGGGCGACCTCGAAGACCTCGGTGCGCTCGCTCGGGGCGCGCAGCGCGGCCGGGTCGATGTGGCCGGCCTGGAGGCCGTCCTCGACGTCGTGGGTGGAGTAGGCCACGTCGTCGGACCAGTCCATCACGGTGGCCTCGAAGCACTTGCGCCCGGCCGGGGAGCCGGCCCGCAGCCAGCGGAAGACCGGCAGGTCGTCGGCGTAGACGCCGTACTTGGGCGAGGCCGGGTCGACGGGGTGGGCGCCCTTGGTCCACGGGTACTTGGTGGCGGCGTCGAGCGCGGCGCGGGTCAGGTTGAGGCCGACGCTCCGTCCCGGCCAGGGGGCGAGCCGGGTCGACGGCTCCTCCTTGGGAGCGAACCGCTTGGGTTCCAGCCTGGTCAGGATGCGCAGCGACTGGGCGTTGCCCTCGAAGCCCCCGCACTGCTCGGCGGCCTGGTCGAGGGCCTCCTCGCCGGTGTGACCGAAGGGCGGGTGGCCGATGTCGTGGGCCAGGCAGCCGGCCTCCACCAGGTCCGGGTCGCAGCCCAGGGCCGCGCCCAACTCCCGCCCCACCTGGGCGCATTCGAGGGAGTGGGTGAGCCTGGTCCGCGGGAAGTCGCTGCGCATCGGGGCGACCACCTGGGTGGTGCCGGCCAGCCGGCGCAGCGCCGCGGAGTGCAGCACCCGGGCGCGGTCGCGCTGGAACGCCGTCCGGCCCGGGCGCTTGTCGGGTTCGGGGACCCAGCGGGCCTCGGCGTTGTGGTCGTACGGGATCGGGTCGGCGAGGCGGTGCGCGGTGTCATCCATATGCCCCTCACGGTACGCCGCACCCCCGACACCCGGGATGTGCCGCGCACGAAGGGGCGTGGACGGGAGCGTGAACCCTTGCCCCCACGCCCCTGCGCGCCAGTAGGAGGTGCTGCGGTGGCGGTTCAGCCGCGGACGGCCTTCAGGACGACGCCCGCCACCGCCTCCTGCCCCTTGGCGTTGGGGTGGATCGGCGCCAGACCGCGGGCCGGGAAGGGCGGCTCGATCCACCGCTCGCCCTCCCCCGCGCACATGTCGTGCCCCACCGAGGGCCCGGCCGTGTCCACGAACACCGCGCCGGCCTCCTCCGCGTGCTTCCTGAGCATCCCGTTGAGCTGCTTCTCCTTCTCCACCAGGAAGCCCAGGTCGGGGAGGGCCACCGTCCTGCCGAGCACCGGCAGGCAGCTCGACGGGTCGGCCGGCAGCAGCGTCGGGTACCCGATCACGTACACCCGGGCCTGCGGGGAGCGCCGCTTGATGTCCTGGAGGGCCCGGCCGAGCCGGTCGCCCGCCGTGTCCACCTTGCGCTGGACCTCGTCGGTGCCGTCGGCGGAGGAGTAGTGGTCACGGCACGGCGAGGCGGCGTGGGTCTGCTTGATCACGCCCTTCACCGCGTCCACCAGGTTGTCCTTGGCGCATTCGAGCACGACCTCCATGAAACCGGCGTCGTTGCCGCCGATCCCGAGGGTGACCAGCCGGGTGTCCGCGTCCAGCGCGTCCAGCTGGGCCGGGTTGCGGCCGTTGCCCGTGGTCTGCGGTCCGGTCAGGTCCTCGGTGGTGGCGCCGCTGCAACTGACGTCCCGGAACTGCCCGGACGCCACACCGAGGCCCTTGGCCACCAGCGACGGGTAGTCGACCGCGGAGCGGAAACAGCCGCTCGGCTCGCCGGTCTGCGGCGGGATCTGCATGCCGGCGGTGTACGAGTCGCCGAGGGCGACGTACGGGCCGCCGGGCGGCGGGGTGGGTGTGGCGGACGGGGTCGCGCCGGCCTGCGCGCGAGCGGGCACGGCGCCCGCGAAGCCCTTCCCCCCGCTGTCCGCACCGCTGCCGCCGGTGCACCCGGCCAGCAGCAGCGCGGTCAGCCCGGCCGTCACGGCGACGGTCGGGCGTGTGGTCCTGGGCATGGCATCCCCCCGGGGGTACGACGAGTCACGGTCGGCTCCTCATGGCAGCCCGTCCCCCGGGCACCTCAGGCTCCAACGTACGGCCGCCGGGGATGACTCCCGCCTCCGCGAAATCCTTCCAAGGGGAACCCGCGTCCCCGACGGGAACGCCATCGGGGCCGCCCGCGCGGGGCGCCTGCCCCGCTGCCGCGGTGCGCGTCGGCGTGCGGCTACTCCGCGCCGCGCTCGTGCTCGGCCAGGAACTGCTCGAAGCGCCGCCCCAGTTCGTCCGCCGACGGCAGGTCCGTCGGCTCGGCCAGCAGGCTCTCCCGGCCCTCGGCGCCGGCCACCGCGTCGTACTGGCCCTCCATGCCGCGGATCGCCGAGCGCAACTCGCCGTCCCCCTGCGTCAGCTGCTCCTCGATGTCGGCGTAGACCTCGCCGACCCGCTCGCGCAGCCGGGTGCCGGGCAGCACCAGCCCGGTGGCGGACTGCACCGCCTCCAGGACCAGTACGGCCGCCGCCGGGTAGGCCGAGCGGGCCACGTAGTGCGGGACGTGCACGGCGAAGCCCAGGACGTCGTGCCCGGCCTCCGCCAGGCGGTACTCCAGCAGCGCCTGCGCACTGCCCGGCACCTGGGCCTGCTCGAACCACTGCGGGTACCCGGGCGCGAGGTCGAGCCGGTTGCCGTGCGGCGTCAGGCCGACCGGGCGGGTGTGCGGCACGCCCATCGGGATGCCGTGGAAGTCGATCGAGAGGCGCACCTCGAAGCGCTCCACCAGCTCGCGGACGGCGCCCGCGAAGCGCTCCCACTCGACGTCCGGCTCGGGGCCGGTGAGCAGCAGGAACGGCGCGCCCGCCGCGTCGTGGACGAGCTGGAGCAGGATCTCCGGCGGGTCGTAGGACGTCCAGTGGTCGCGGTCGAAGACCATCGCCGGGCGGCGGGCCCGGTAGTCGACCAGCCGGTCGTGGTCGAAACGGGCCACCACCTGCGGCGATCCCGTCTCCAGCAGGTGGGCCACCACCTGGCCGCCGGCCTCGCCGGCGTCCATGAAGCCCTCGAAGTGCTGGAGCAGCACCAGACCGGCGCCGGTGTCGCGCAACTGCGCGGTGGCCGCGGCCACCGCGGCCACGCCCTGCTGATCCAGCTCGTACAGCGCCTGGAAGTCACGCACCGCGCACCCAACCCCGTTCTCTGCTCGTCGTCCGACCGGCTTCTCGTCCTCTCCAGCGTGCCGGGCGCCGCCGGAATTCCCGCCACGCCGGACGACTCCTCCGGGGCCGCGGCCGACCGCTCCGGACCATGATCGCACTCGGAGGAAGAATCCCTGGTCACGGGCGTGCGGGGGCCCGTTCCGGGGCGCGCCGGAGCGGCCCGCGCGGCCATTCGCGCGCCGCGAAGTGACGCACCGCCTTCTGGCGGGTATCGTCCTCTCGCTGCCTCGCATCGTCGCGTCGTCGTCACGTCGTCCGTAACGCCGTCGGCCACGTCCCGGTCCGGTGCTCGGCCAGCCACCCACGACGCATCTTGCCTTCACCTGGCCGCCTGCTTCCCTTCGCGCTCTCGTTTCCTTCTCGGCCATTTCGCGGACGCACACTGTCCCCTCGCTCTTCCCGCCGGACCGGTCCGAGGACCCGTGTCCGTTCCGGCACCCCGCGCCGCCCGTTCCGGGCCGCCGCCCCCGCCCCGCCCGACCGGATCCTCCGGCGTGCACGGCTACCCGGCGGACGGTCGCGGGCCGGGGCGAAACGTCCACCGCACCCCGTGCCGCACCCCGGCCCGGGAGGCACCCTCCGACCGATGAAGGACCGAAGGTTCCGTGCCCGTACCTGTCATCCTCACCGGCCGCACCGTGCGGCTGGAGCCTCTCGCCGCGCACCACGCCGAGGCCATCGCCGAGGCCGGCGCCGAGGACCGTACGACCTACGCCTTCACCCCCGTCCCGCACGGCCTGGAAGCGGCCCGCGACTACATCGCGCGTGCCCTCGCCGACCAGGCCGCAGGACGGTCGCTGCCGTTCGCGACGGTGAACGTCGCCGACGGCCGGGTGGTGGGCTCCACCCGGTTCCTGGAACTGGACTACTGGCAGGGCCCGATGGTGTGGCCGCCGGTGCCCGGCGTGCCGTTCGGCGATCCGGCCACGGCCGTGCCGGACGCCGCCGAGATCGGCAACACCTGGCTCTCGCCGCGCGCCCAGGGCACCGGCATCAACACCGAGGCCAAGCTGCTGATGCTGCGCCACGCCTTCGAGACGTGGGGCGTGCAGCGGATCTCGCTGCGCGCGGACGCCCGCAACCAGCGCTCGCGCGCCGCGATCGAGCGGCTCGGCGCGACCTCGGAGGGCGTGCGCCGGGCCCACTCCCGCGGGCTGGACGGGGTGGTGCGGTCCACCGCGTTCTACTCGATCCTCGACGCCGAGTGGCCGGCCGTCCGGGACATCATCGAGCTGCGGATCGCCGCCGCCACCTCGCCGAGCGCCCCGGATCCGGCGATCAACCAGGAGTGCCTTAGACACGGCGGCAGCGGCGCCGGGCACCTGATGATCACGGCCTGACCGGGGACCACCTGCCGGTCACGGCGTTCCTCAGGGCCCACGTGAGGACGGCCGGGCCGTGCGGGTCCCCGGGCGGCACCGGCCAGCGGTCGTGGGTCGACTCGACGACCGCCGAGGCCGGACGCCAGCCGCCGCGGACCCGGGTGACTGTCACCTCCCAGACCGGGTGGCCGTCCCCGGGCCGGCAGATCCTGACCGAACCCTCGTGGGTGTGCACCGCCCAACGGTGGTCCAGCACGTCCGTGTGCCGCCCGGCGCGCAGGTGCTGCCACTGTTCGTCGGTCCACTCCACGTCGGGGACGGGGTGCGGCCGCGGAACCAGCATGTCCGCACGCCCCCGGCCGCCGGTGACGGATCCGGGCTCCGGGAAGGCCCAGGCGGGCAGCGGCTCCCGGGCGGCCAGCCAGCCCGGCGGGATTCCCGCCGTGCCGGTGTGCGCGGCGACCACTCCCCCGGTGATCGCGGCCACGGTGTCCATGTCGCCGCCGGCCGCGATCGCCTCCCACACCGCCGCCGGGTAGTCGGCCAACCGCCGGGCGGCGCACCACAGGGCGTACGGGACGGTGTCGGCGGCGGAGGTCCGGCTGCCGTTGCCGAGCACCTTCGCGGCGACCCGGAGGTCCGGTTCGGCCAGCAGCGCGGTCGCCTCGATCAGACCGTCGCGCACGGCGCCCGGCGGGGTGCGGTGGGCGACGGCTCCCAGGAAGGACTCCGGCGTCGTACCCCCGGTCCTGGCCCGCACCGCCAGCGCCGCCGCGACCGCGACGGCGACGGTCCCGTCCACGGCCTGCGGGTGGGTGTGCGTGACGACCGCGGTGCGCGCGGCCTGCCGCGCCGCCTCGTCGAGGTCGTCCGCGTACGCCGCCCCGAGCGGGGCGACCCGCATCGCGGCGCCGTTGCCGTACGAGCCCTGGCCGTCGAAGAGTTCGGCGGCCAGCCGCCGGGCGTCGCCGCCCTCCCGGACCAGCCGGAGCATCCGGTTGGCGGCCGGGCCGTAGCCGCGGTCGAAGTCGTGGCGGCGGGCGAAGGCGTGGGTGAGGTCGAAGGTGTCGATCGTGCCGCGCTCGGCGTGGGCGGCGTGCACCGAGCAGGCCATCTCGGTGTCGTCGGTCCACGGCCAGGGGCCGGGCGGGTCGGTACGGGCGGCGAGGTGGGCGCGGGCGGTGCCGGGGACGAAGAACTGGGCTCCGAGGGCGTCACCGACGGAGAGGCCGTTGAGCGCGTCGAGCGCGGGGCCGGCGGATGGGATCGTCATATGGGCACCAGCTCAGCCGGTCGGGCGCCGCTTCGTCAACACGTTTGCCCGGCAGCCCCCGACGAGGGATGTTTCGCATACCTCCGATTCGGGCGGGCAGCACCCAGGCATGACCCGCACGAACCCGCTCCACCCGGTCGCCCTGCTCGGCGCCGACCAGCAGCACATCGCCACCCGGGCGCAGCTGCGCCGGCTCGGGGTGCCCTCCGGCACCATCGCCCATCGACTGCGGCCGGGCGGGCCCTGGCAGCAGGTGCTGCCCCGGGTGATCTGCCTGCAGAGCGGAAGGTTGACGGTCCATCAGAAACTCCGGGCCGCCCTGGCCTACGCGACTCCGAAGGGGCGCGATCCGCAGGTCGGCGAGGTGCTGCTGACCGGCTTCGCGGTGCTGGCCGACGCCGGACTGCCGAGCGCCGGCCACCCGGCCGACCTCACCGCGGTCGATGTCCTGATTCCTCGTCAACGTCGCGTCTGCGACCGGGAGTTCGTCCGGATCCACCGCGCTTCCGGGGTGATGCCGGGCGGCTTCGAGCGGAACGACGGGCTGTGGAGCACCACCGTCGCGCGGGCCCTGGCGGACCTCGCGCCGGGCGAGACCGGGCAGCGCCGGTTCCGGGCGCTGTGCGCCGAGGCCGTCCAGCGGCGGCACTGTGAACTCGGCGATCTGCTGGACCAGTTGCTCACCCGGCCGGGCGCGCTCGGGCTGCCGCACGTGGCCCGGGTGGTGGAGGACCTGACCGCCGGGGTGCGCTCGGTGGTCGAGGGCGAGGCCCGCGAACTGCTCGCGCACGCGGGCCTGCCCGAACCGCTGTGGAATCCGGTGCTCTTCCTGGACGGGCGCTTCCTCGCCGTCCCGGACGCCTACTGGCCGCACGCCTGCGTGGCGCTGGAGATCGACTCCCGCGCGTGGCACCTGCGCCCGGCCGACCACGAGCGCGGCCTGGCCCGCGCCAACCGGCTCACCGCCGCCGGCCTCCCGGTCGTCCGCACCACCCCGGTCCAGCTGCGCCGGGACCCGGCCCCGGTACTCCACGAACTGACCGCCCTGGTCACCACCGGCCCCCACGGCCCCCACGGCCGCATCACCTGGCGCCGGGCCAGGTGATGCGAGGTGGCGTCGGGCGAGGGGGGACGGGGTGCCGGCAGCCGTTCAGCAGCGGGGGTCGATCTCCTGGAAGGTGGCGTAGTGGTCCGCGGACCAGTACTGCTCGCCGGCGTTGCCGGTGACGACGCGGCGGGTGCCGCGGTCGTCGGAGCCCGGGGTGACGACGGTGTACTCGTGGTAGTAGCCGTCGGACTTCCGGGGGAGGCGGCTCTCGCGGTTCTCGAAGACGATGCCGTCGCGGTTGTAGGGGTACGGGCCGCCCTTGGCGATCAGGCCGAGGGTGTCCTGGGCCTGGCTGGGGAGCTTGGTGCGGCAGACGTCCGCCAGTGCCGGGTCGGCGGGGACCCAGGTGCCGGACGGCGGGGACGACTTGGGGGCCGAGGGCTTGGGGGCCGCGGACCTGCCCGTCGAGGTGCCGGCGGTGGCGGCCGCCGTGGCGCTCGCGGCGGCCTTGGGGTGGCTGCCGCCGCCCTTGCCGGCGAGCAGGTAGCCGGCTCCGGCGAGGACCACCAGGATCAGGACGGCCACGACGACGAGCGGGCTCTTGCTTCTGGTCATGCGCCCCAGCTTGGCAGGCGCCGGTGCCGCGGGAGCCGCGTCACGCACGTGGCCGAGGCCACACGGACGTACGGCCGGGGGGGGGGGGGGGGGGGGGGGGGGGGGGGCCGCCCCCGGGGCCCGCCCCGGGGGGGGGGCGGGGGGCGGGCGGGGGGGGGCCCCCCCGCCGGGGGGGGGGGGGGGGGGGGGGGGGGCGCG
>NZ_JBIWNL010000014.1:84473-152625 GCF_044767225.1 Kitasatospora sp. NPDC101447 | reverse complement strand
CGCCCCCCCCGCCGCCCGGCCCCGGCCGGCGCCGCCGGCCCCCCCCGCCCCCCCCCCCCCCCCCCCCCCGCCCCCCGCCCCCCCGCCGCCGCCCCCCCCCCCCCCCCCCCCCCCCCCCCCCCCCCCGGCCGTGTCACGTACGCCGGTTCTCCTGCGCCGAGCTCCGGTGTACGCCCTCCCGGTGGGAGGGGGAGCGGTCAGTCGTGCCCGCGCGTGAGGAGGGGATGCCTTCCCTCCCTCAGCGCGAGTCGCTGCCCGCCGACTCGATGGCGGCGCGGCCTGCCTCCAGGCGCGCCACCGGGATCCGGAAGGGGGAGCAGGAGACGTAGTCCAGCCCCACCTCGTGGAAGAAGTGGACCGAGTCCGGGTCGCCGCCGTGCTCGCCGCAGACGCCGAGCTTGAGGTCGGGGCGGGTGGCCCGGCCGGCCTCGACGGCGTGCTTGACCAGCGAGCCGACGCCGTCGCGGTCGATGGTCTCGAACGGGGAGACCCCGAAGATGCCCTTCTCCAGGTAGGCGGTGAAGAACGAGGCCTCCACGTCGTCCCGGGAGAAGCCCCAGACCGTCTGGGTCAGGTCGTTGGTGCCGAAGGAGAAGAACTCGGCGGCCTCGGCGATCTGTCCGGCGGTCACCGCGGCGCGCGGCAGCTCGATCATGGTGCCGAGCTTGATGTCCAGCTGGACGCCGGTGGACTGGGAGACCTCGGCGAGCACGCGCTCGCACTCGTCGCGGACCAGCTCCAGCTCCTGGACGGTGCCGACCAGCGGGATCATCACCTCGGGGCGCGGGTCCCCGCCGGCCAGCTTGCGCTCGGCGGCGGCCTCGGCGATGGCCCGGACCTGCATGCCGAACAGGCCGGGGATGACCAGGCCGAGGCGGACGCCGCGCAGGCCGAGCATCGGGTTCTGCTCGTGCAGCTTGTGCACCGCCTGGAGCAGGCGCAGGTCGTTCTCGTTCGGGTCCTTGCGGGCCTCGGCGAGGGCGACGCGCACCGAGAGCTCGGTGATGTCGGGCAGGAACTCGTGCAGCGGCGGGTCGAGCAGGCGGACGGTGACCGGCAGGCCGTCCATCGCCTGGAAGAGCTCCAGGAAGTCGCCCTTCTGCATCGGCAGCAGGGTGGAGAGCGCGAGCTCGCGGTCCTTGTCGTTGTCCGCGAGGATCAGGTGCTCGACCTCCTTGCGGCGCTCCTCACCGAGGAACATGTGCTCGGTGCGGCACAGGCCGATGCCCTGGGCGCCGTAGCGTCGGGCGCGCCCGCCGTCCTCGGCGTTGTCGGCGTTGGCGCGCACGGCGAGCCGGCGGCGGCCGTCGGCGTGCGACATCAGGCGGTGCACGGCCTGGACCAGCCCGCCCTGGACGTCGGCGCCGGCGTGCAGGGTGCCCTCGAAGTACTCGACCACGGGGGACGGCAGGACCGGTACCTCGCCGAGGTAGACCTTGCCGGAGGCGCCGTCGATGGAGACGACGTCACCCTCGTGGATCACCAGGCCGTCGGCGGTGGTGAACTTGCGGGCCTTGGTGTCGACCTCCAGCTCCTCGGCGCCGCAGACACAGGTCTTGCCCATGCCGCGGGCGACGACGGCGGCGTGCGAGGTCTTGCCGCCGCGCGAGGTGAGGATGCCCTCGGCGGCGATCATGCCGTCCAGGTCGTCCGGGTTGGTCTCGCGGCGGACCAGGATGACCTTCTCGCCGGAGCGGGACCACTTGACGGCGGTGTAGGAGTCGAAGACGACCTTGCCGATCGCGGCGCCCGGCGAGGCGGCGAGGCCCCAGGCGATCTGCTTGGACTCACCGGTCGGGGCGAAGCGCGGGAACATCAGCTGGGCCAGCTGGCCGCCGGTGACCCGCATCAGGGCCTCGTCCAGGTCGATCAGGCCCTGGTCGACCAGCTGGACGGCGATCCGGAAGGCGGCGGCGGCGGTGCGCTTGCCGACGCGGGTCTGCAGCATCCAGAGCTTGCCGCGCTCGATGGTGAACTCGATGTCGCAGAGGTCGCGGTAGTGGTTTTCGAGCTTCTGCATGATCGCCATCAGCTCGTCGTACGACTTCTTGTCGAGCTTCTCCAGCTCGGCCAGCGGCAGGGTGTTGCGGATGCCGGCGACGACGTCCTCGCCCTGGGCGTTGGACAGGTAGTCGCCGTAGACGCCCTGGGTGCCGGTGGAGGGGTCGCGGGTGAAGGCGACGCCGGTGCCGGAGTCCTCGCCGAGGTTGCCGAAGACCATGGTGCAGACGTTGACCGCGGTGCCGAGGTCGTTCGGGATGCGCTCCTGGCGGCGGTACAGCCGGGCGCGGTCGCCGTTCCAGGAGTGGAACACCGCGTGGATGGCGAGGTCCATCTGCTCGCGCGGGTCCTGCGGGAAGGCCCGGCCGGTCTCGCGCTGGACGATGCCCTTGAACACCTCGACCAGTTCCCGGAGGTCGGAAGCGTCCAGGTCCAGGTCGTTGACGGTGCCCTTGGCGTGCTTGGCCGCGTCCAGGGCCTCCTCGAACAGCTCGCCGTCGACGCCCAGCACGGTCTTGCCGAACATCTGGACCAGGCGGCGGTAGGAGTCCCAGGCGAAGCGCTCGTTGCCGGACTGGGCGACGAGGCCGGTCACCGAGGCGTCGGAGAGGCCGATGTTCAGGACGGTGTCCATCATGCCGGGCATGGAGAACTTCGCGCCCGAGCGCACCGAGACCAGGAGGGGGTTGTCGGCCTGGCCGAGCTTCTTGCCCATCTCGGCTTCGAGGGCGTCCAGGTGGGCGCTGATCTCCTCGTGCAGGGAGGTGGGCTCGCTGCCGGTCTCCAGGAAGACCTTGCAGGCCTCGGTGGTGATGGTGAATCCCGGGGGGACGGGGAGGCCCAGGTTGGTCATCTCGGCCAGGTTCGCGCCCTTGCCGCCAAGAAGATCCTTGAGGTCCTTGTTTCCTTCGGTGAAGGAGTAAACAAACTTCTGCTGGGACGGCACGGGTCGGTCTCCTCGTACGCGGTTGCCCTGACGCCGGAGAACATACCCATTTCGAAGGCACTTCTCTGCCCTGAATAGGCCACCCGAGGCCGGTACCGAGGGGTAACCCGCTAGATCGAATGCACATAAAGGCGTTCACCTCTGTTGGTGAAATCGTCCGCCTGACGCTAGCCAGCGTTCAACTCTTGAACACAACGAAACCCGAAGATCACACGATCCGGACGCTGGGTAGCGGCCGTGGGTCCGTCGCGTTGCCCCGGCTTGATTTCCTGCACCCGGATCGCCCGATCTCCGGTCGACCGGCTTCGGGAAGCGATTCACGGCCGACCTGTCCATTTCGTCCACTGACCCGGCATCAGCCCCTGCGGCGTGTGGCAAGCGTCACCAGCGTGTCTCACCGGTCGAACGTAGAACGCCTCCGTCGATCGTCGCACAGCGTCCAGAAACGTGCCCGTTCCGTGACATCGGGACGCCGAAAAGGAGCCCTCCTGTCCAGAATGGACAAGAGGGCTGGGACCTAGTGGCAATCAGGCCGGAGGGGCCGAATTCGCCAGTCCGTACAGATCATCCGCCGGACGTGTCCGATTCGGCGTCCACGCCCGGCCGGGCGCAGTCGTACGGATCGTCCAACCACCCCTCCGGCAGGACCACCCGGTTGTTGCCGCTGGTGCGCCCGCGCGGGCCGTCCGCACCCGTCGGCCAGCCCTGGGACTGCTCCACCTCGGACAGCGTTTCGGCCAGTTCGGCCAACGAGGACGAGTTGGCCAGCCGCACCCGCAGCTCGGAGCCGACCGAGAAGCCCTTCGTGTACCAGGCGACGTGCTTGCGGAAGTCGATCACGCCCCGCGCCTCGTCCCCGATCCACTCGCCGAGCAGCTGCGCGTGGCGCACCATCGCCCGCGCCACGTAGCCGAAGTCGGGGCGGGCGTAGTCGACGTCGCCCTCGAAGATCGACACCAGGTCCTTGAACAGCCACGGACGGCCCAGGCAGCCGCGGCCCACCACGACGCCGTCGCAGCCGGTCTCGCGCATCATCCGCAGCGCGTCGTCCGCCGACCAGATGTCCCCGTTGCCCAGCACCGGAACGTGCGCCGGGACCGACTCGCGCAGCCGGGCGATCGCCGACCAGTCGGCCGTCCCGCCGTAGTGCTGGGCGGCGGTGCGCCCGTGCAGGGCGATCGCGGACACGCCCTCCTCGGCGCCGATCCGGCCGGCGTCCAGATAGGTGAGGTGGTCGTCGTCGATGCCCTTGCGCATCTTCATGGTCACCGGCAGGTCGCCCGCGTTGGCTACGGCCTCGCGCAGGATCTCGCGCAGCAGGTTGCGCTTGTACGGCAGCGCGGAGCCGCCGCCCTTGCGGGTCACCTTGGGGACGGGGCAGCCGAAGTTGAGGTCGATGTGGTCGGCCAGGCCCTCGTCCGCGATCATCCGGGCGGCCTTGCCGACCGTCACCGGGTCCACCCCGTACAGCTGGATCGAGCGCGGCTTCTCGCTCGCGTCGAACTTGATCAGCTGCATGGTCTTGGCGTTGCGCTCGACCAGCGCCCGGGTGGTGATCATCTCCGAGACGTACAGGCCCTTGCCGCCGCTCTGCTCGCGGCACAGGGTGCGGAACGGCGCGTTGGTGATGCCGGCCATCGGCGCCAGCACGACGGGCGGCCACACCCGGATCGGGCCGATGTCGAGCGGCGCGAACTCGGCGTCGGGCGCGGTGGGTGCGGGCGTGGCTGTCATGCGCGGCTGACCTCGGGTAGGGGGACGGGACTCTTCATTGTCCCCCACCCGGGTGAGCGGCCCCGCGCCGCGACCGCGACGGCCGGCCCGCCGCGGCGTCCCGCTACGACGGGTTGATGCTGATCGACCCGGAGGTGACCGTCGCATGGATGCGGTTCGGGCTGTCGGAGTCCGCCAGCTCCGGGGCGATCCGGCCGTTGCCGGAGCCGACGTCGCTGGAGAAGGCGTAGCGGCTGCCCCTCGGCAGGGTCATCGTCAGCGAGCCCGAGGTGGCCGTGGTCGTCACCTGCTCCGGGGCCCGGTCGAACTTCAGCTCCGTCGAGCCCGAGGTGGTCCGGACGTCCACCCGCCGCGCCTGCAGGTTCCTGCCCTGGATCAGCCCGGAGGTGGCGCGTGCGGTCACGTCCCCGGAGGTGTCGACCAGCAGCAGCTCGCCGGAGGTGAGGCTCACGTCCACGTTCCCGCTCAGGCCCTCCACCTGGACCGAGCCGGAGCTCACCGACCCGGACACCTCGGTCGACGCCGGCACGTCCACCTCGATCTCGGCGCTGCAGCCGAGGTCCGCGACCGGCAGCACCTGCCGGCAGCGCACCCCGACGGTGACGAGGTCGTCCGTGAAGACGGTCGACACCACCGGCTTGCGCAGCATCCACTCCAGCCGCTGGTGCACCACCACGTGGTCCACCCGGCCGGCCCGCACCTTCACCGAGGCGTTGCCGGTCTCCAGCTTCAGGCGGTGCACCGGCCGGTCGTACGACCGTGAGCCGGTCGACCGCTGCTGCGCCACCACCGACCAGGTCTGCAGGCCGGCACCGATCACGACCAGGACCGTCGCGAGCGTCCCGGTGACCCGCCAGGCCTTCGCCGTGCCCGCCGTCACCCGACCTCCAGGAATCGCAGCACGGCCATCACCCGGCGGTGGCTGTCCTCCGCCGGCGGCAGGTCGAGCTTGGTGAGGATCGAGTTGATGTGCTTGGCCACCGCACTGTCGCTGACCACCAGCGAGGCGGCGATCGCGGCGTTGGACCGGCCCTCCGCCATCAGGGCGAGCACGTCCCGCTCGCGCGGGGTGAGCTTCTCCAGCGGGTCCCGGTGACGGCGCACCAGCAGCTGGGCGACCACCTCCGGGTCCAGCGCGGTGCCGCCCTCGGCGACCCGCTGCAGCGCCTCCACGAAGTCGTCCACGTTTGCCACCCGCTGCTTGAGCAGGTAGCCGACGCCACTGGTGTTGGTCGACAGCAGATCGGCGGCGTAGCGCTCCTCCACGAACTGGGAGAGCAGCAGGACCGCGGTGTCCGGCCACTGCCGGCGGATCACCATCGCCGCCTTCACGCCCTCGTCGTGGAAGCCCGGGGGCATCCGGACGTCGGCGACCACCACCTTCGGGCGGTGCTCCTCCACCGCGGCCAGCAGTTCGGTGGCGTCCCCGACGGCGGCCGCCACCTCGAAGCCCACCGCCTCCAGGACCTTGACCAGGCCGACCCTCAGCAGGACCGAGTCCTCGGCGATCACAGCGCGCACGGCAACTCCACGGTGATGGTGGTGGGGCCCCCGAGGGGGCTGAGAACGGACAGCGTCCCGTCGACCGAGGCGGCGCGCTTGCGCAGACCGGTGAGCCCGGTGCCGCGCGCGGCGTCCGCGCCGCCCACGCCGTCGTCGCTGATGACCAGGCGCAGCCGGCCCCCGGCCGCCCGCACCGAGAGGTCGACCCGGCCGGCCCGGGCGTGCTTGGCCACGTTGGTCAGCGCCTCGGACACGGTGAAGTAGGCGACCGCCTCGACGGTCGGCGCGATCGGCTCGGACAGGTCGACGTCCAGGCGCACCGGCAGCGGGGCGCGGGCCGCGATGCCGGACAGCGCCGCGTCCAGACCGCGGTCCTCCAGGACCGCCGGGTGCAGGCCGCGGACCAGGTCGCGCAGCTCGTCGATGGCCGCCTGCGCCTCCTCGTGCGCGTCGACGATCACCTGCATGACCTCGGGCGGGACGTCCTTGAGGGTGCGCCGGGCCAGGCCCAGGTTCATCGCCAGGGAGGTGAGGCGCTGCTGCGCGCCGTCGTGCAGGTCCCGCTCGATCCGGCGGCGCTCGGCGTCCACCGCGTCGACCAGCCCGGCCCGGCTCTCGGCGATCTCCTCGACCCGCCGCTCCAACGCCTCCGCCCGGTCGGGACCGAGCAGCCACTTCGCCGCCCACGCCTCCAGCCGGGCGATCGACGCCATCGGCCAGTGCGCCCCGAGCAGCAGCACCACACCGATCAGGGTGAGCCACACGTCCTGGCCCGCCAGGTCGGAGCGCAGCGCGGTGCCGGGAGGCATCAGCCAGATCCAGCCGTACAGGGTGGCCAGCACCAGGCCGGCGCCCCAGGCGTACAGCACCGCCAGCGCGGCCGCCGCCAGCAGCGGACCGACCAGCAGGTGGTGGAGGGTCTGACGCCAGGTCATCCCCAGCAGCAGCATCCGGCGCCCGGACAGCGGCCGTGGCCGCGGGATCTCCACCCCGTACAGCGCGCGCAGCCGGCCGCGCTGGAGGGCGGTCAGCGGACGGGTGAGGAGCAGGAGGACGGCGAGCAGCGGGAAGAGCAGCTTGGAATCGGTGACGGCCAGCCAGATCGGCAGGGCCTGCGGTATTCCGGCGGCCGTGAAGCGGACGTCCCGTCGGACCTCGGGCGACCACGGTGCGCGCCGGAGGCTCCTGACGAGCGCTCGGCGCAACGTGGTGGAGGGCATGCCGGACAGCGTAGGGCCCGATGATCACCGGTCGCCATGAAGGGGGGTACCCGACAGGGGTGTAGCTGGCTACACCCCCGATTCGGGGTGGAGCACCACCGACAGGAAGACGCCCCGACGGAACACTTGAGGACATGACGAGCACCGCATCGCACTCCGCCACTCCGCCGCACGGGCGGCGCCTCCCCGGGCGCCACGGCGTTCCCGGGGGCGTGCTCCTCCCGGCGTCGGAGCCGGAGGGGACGCTGTCGGCATGGAGCGGGCCCTGGTCGGTCCGCAGCACCGGGTCCGGCCGCGGCCGGGTCGCCCTGGAGTTCTACCAGCACGGCGAGTTGGCCGACGTCCTGGTCGCCGCCCGGCTCACCCCGCAGCTGCTGCGCGGGGCGCGGCGCAGCCCGTCCGGCGGGCGGGCCTGGCACGCGATCGCCTGGGGCCGGCTGGCCGCCGACGGCACGGCGCCCTCGGTCGTCTTCGCCGGGCGGCGGGCGTTCCGGTCGGTCAGCTCCGCCGTCGCGGCCCAGGTGGTCACGGTCGCCGGGCGGTTCTGGCTCGCCTGGGCCGAGGGGCCGTTCGACGCCGTGCTGGTCGAGCACCCGACGGGCGGGCCGGCCGAGCGGCTGCCGCTGGAGCGGGTCCCGGCGCGCCGGATCGGGGGTGCGGCATGAGCACCGCCGTCCTCTCCGGCCGGGCCGCCTGCTCGCTCCCCTCCTTCGTCCTGCCCGAGCGCTTCGCCCGGGTGCCCGCCATGGCGGCGGTCGCGCTGCTGCCCTGGCTGGCGATCCTCGCCGTCTGCCACGAGACCCCGTGGGTCGTACTCGACCTGGTGGAGTTCTCCGCCCTGCTCACGCTGGACGCGTTGCTGCGCCGGCACAACCCCGCCGCGCTGTGGGCGGCCGCCACGGTGGCGCTGCTGCTCGCCGCGGACGCGATGGCCGACATCGCCTGCGCCGGGCCGGGGCACGCGGTGCTCGCGGCGCTGGCCATGGCGGGCGGCATCGAACTGCCGCTCGCGGTGGTGTGCCTGCTGCTCGGGCGCCAGGCGGCCGCCCGCGGCTGAGGCCCGGCGGGCCTGCGGGCCTGCGGCCGTCCGGGTCGTCAGAGCGCGGTGGGCAGTCGGTCCATCAGCGCGCGGGTCCCGTCGTCCAGCGGGGTGTAGGTGATCATCCGGCTGCCGTGCCGGGGACCGAGCCAGAAGTTGGTGTACTCGCAGCTCAACAGACCGACGCCGGGCACCTGGAAGCGCTTGACGCCGTTGCTCGGCCGCATCACGTCGTGCCGCTGCCAGAGCTCCGCGAAGTCGGGCGAGGCCTTGAGCACCCGCGCCAGCAGCGCCTTCCACGCCGGCTCCGAACTGTGGTCGGCCATCGCCGAACGGAACCGGGCCACCATGCCGAGGCGTTCGGTGCGGTAGTCGACCAGCACATCGCGGAACCGCGAGGGCGTGAACGCCATCCACAGAATGTTCCGGTCCTCGGGCGGCAGGGCGGAGAGGTCGCCGACGATCCCGGTGTACTGCGCGTTGTACGCCAGCACGTCATAACGGGAGTTGACCACCAGGGCCGGGTACGGCGCCATCTGCTCCAGCACCAGCCGCACGCTCGGCGTCACCGAGGGGCACTCCTGCACCGGCGCCGGGTCGTCCGCACCGGCCAGGGTGAACAGGTGCGCGCGCTCGCTCGGGTCCAGCAGCAGCGCCCGGGCCACCGCGTCCAACACCTGGGTGGACACCTGGATGTCCCGCCCCTGCTCCAGCCACGTGTACCAGGTCACCCCGACCGCGGCGAGCTGCGCGACCTCCTCGCGCCGCAGCCCCGGCGTACGGCGGCGCCCGGTCATCGGCAGGCCCACCTGCTCGGGCGCGATCCGCTCGCGGCGGCTGCGCAGGAAGGCGGCCAGTTCGTGCCGGCGCGCGTCGCCGGGCGCGGCCGAGGCAGCGGGCGCGGCGGGCGCGGCGGAACCGACCGGGGTGGCAAGGGCGTTCGCGGCGGCCGGGGCTTGCGCGGTGCGGGTCGTCAGGCTCATGCTCCCCAGCATGCGCCACCCGTCAGCCTGTTGCCAGGTACTTCTCATACCCGGATAACCACACTCTGGTACCAGGGTATCGAGCGGCGGATCGTATGACCCGTGACCCAACAACTCGCCGTCGCCCCCGCCCCGCACCGCACCGCCACCACCCCCGGCACCGCGACCCCCGGCACCGCCGCTCCCGCCCCCGGTACTCCCACCCTCGCTACGCCCATCCTCGGTACGCCCACACTCGGCACCGCCGGACTGGTCACCGTCCTGCTCGGGGCCTTCCTGCCGATGCTCGACTTCTTCATCGTCAACGTCGCCCTGCCCACCATCGACAAGGACCTGAACGCCGGGCCCGCCGTCCTCGAACTCGTCGCCGCCGGCTACGGCATCGCGTTCGCCGTCCTGCTCGTCCTCGGCGGGCGACTCGGCGACATCTTCGGCCGCCGCCGACTCTTCGTCGCCGGTGCCACCGCCTTCGCCCTCACCTCCCTGGCCTGCGGCCTCGCCCCCGACGCGTGGTCCCTGGTCACCGCCCGGGCCGCCCAGGGCGCCTCGGCCGCACTGCTGATCCCCCAGGTGCTCGGCACCATCACCGCCGCCACCGACGGCGCCCGGCGCGGCCGCGCCCTCAGCGTGTACGGCGCGGTCGGCGGGATCTCGGTGGTCATCGGGCAGGTGCTCGGCGGAATGCTGGTCGCCGCCGACCTCTTCGGCACCGGCTGGCGCTCGGTGTTCCTGCTCAACGTGCCGTTCGCACTGCTCGCCGTGGTCCTCGCGGTCCGCTACGTCCCGGAGAGCAAGGCCACCCGGGCCGCCCGGGTCGACGTGCCCGGCACCGTCCTGCTCACCGCCACCCTGCTCTCCCTCCTCGTCCCGCTGATGGAGGGCCGGGCCGCCGGCTGGCCGCTCTGGTCCCTGGTGCTGCTCGGGCTGTTCCCCGTCCTGGCCGTCGCCTTCGCCCTGGTCGAGCGCCGCGCCGAGCAGCGCGGCGACACCCCGCTGGTGCCGCCGACCCTGCTGCGCATCCCGGAGATGCGGCGCGGCCTCGGCATCGCGCTCCCCTACTTCGCGGGCTTCGGCGGCTTCATGTTCGTCATCGCGGTCGCCCTCCAGCAGGGCCTGAAGCTCGGCCCGGTCGCAGCGGGCTGGGCGCTCGTCCCGATGGCCGTCGGCTACTTCAGCGCCTCGCTCGCCGGCCCGCGCCTGATCGGCCGCTGGGGCAGCCGGGTGCTCAGCGCCGGCGCCGTCATCCAGGCCCTCGGCCTCGCCACCCTCGCCGTGACCGTCCTCGCCGACTGGGCGCACTTCTCCCCGCTGCGGATGGCACCCGGCGTCGCCCTCGCCGGCATCGGTCAGGGCCTGATCGGCACCCCGCTGTTCCGGGTCGTCCTCTCGAAGGTGCCCGCCGCCCGGGCCGGCGTCGGCAGCGGCGTCCTCGCCACCAGCCAGCAGTCCAGCCTCGCCCTCGGCGTCGCCACCCTCGGCACCCTGTACCTGTCGCTATCCCCCAGCCTCGGCATGGGCCGCACGCTCGCCCTGTGCCTGGGCATCCAGCTCCTCGGCTCCTTCACCATCCTCTACCTGACCACCCGGCTCCCCCGCTCCATCGGCTGACCCGCCGGGCCTCCGGGCCCCGGGCGGCGGCGGACGGCCCCGCGATCGCACATCGATCGCGGGGCCGTCGGCGTTCCGGCTCCGCCGGTCCGGTCGTCCGGCACTCGTTCGCGTGAAATCGACGCACATTCCTCGTGATCGCCGCACGATCAGCCCTACCGTGAGTCGTATGACAGCCAGAGTCCCGATCCGGCAGCTTCAGCAGCACGCCAGCGAGTTGATCGACCGCGTCGTGGCGGGCGAACGTGTCGAAATCACCCGCAACGGCCGGCTGATCGCCGTCCTCGCACCGCCGGACCCGGAACAGCGGGTGCTGGAGGATCTTGTTCGCGACGGCACCATCGACCCGGAGAACGCCGCCACCGCGCGCGGCCTCGCCGACTGGACGATCCCCGAGATCGGCGCCCGGCTCGGCTCGGCCGCCGACGCCCTGCACGCCATGCGGGAGGAGGAGGACCGTTGATCTACCTCGACTCCTGCGCGATCCTCAAGCTCCTGGTCCCCGAGGACGAATCCGCCGCGCTGCGCACGTTTCTGTCCTCACGCGGATCCGAGGGCCATGCCACCAGCGCACTGGCGCAGGTGGAGGTGCCGCGCGCGCTGATCCGGATCGGCGCACCGCCTGAGCTGCTGGACGCTTCGGCGGATCTGCTCGACCGGCTGCTCCGCATCCGGCTCTCCGATCCCGTCCTTCGGGCCGCGTCCCGGTTCGCCGCCCCGCACCTCCGCACGCTCGACGCCGTTCACCTCGCCACCGCCGAGCACCTGGAGCACGCGCTCACCGCCTTCGTCACGTACGACAAGCGCTTGGCCGAGGCCGCCGAGGGGCGGGACCTGCCGGTGGTCACCCCCGGTCGGCCCGTCGGGCACCCCGGGGGGTAGGCGGGTGCCCGCCGACACCCCGAACGGGCGACGAGGTCGGGGCTACCGGCCCGTTCCCAGGGCGGCGACGAAGCGGTCCAGGCGGGCGGTGACGTGCCGCAGGATGTCGATCGAGCCCACTGCGTCGTCCGGCAGTTCGAGGCCGTGGCCCGCGCCGGGCACCTCCAGGACCTCGTGTCCGCTCGATTCGGCGATCCGGCGGTCCCACACCCGGTCGGCGCCGCCGCCGACCAGGAGGGTCGGGGCCTCGGTGCGGTGGAGGGCCCGGGCGACCGGCTCGAAGGTCAGGACGGGGGTCAGCCAGGCCGCCGCCAGGCCGCGGTCGGCCGCGAGGCCGCAGGCGAAGGAGGCCAGGGACTTGCCGACGAGCAGGCGGCAGGCGCCGCCCTCGGCGTCGACGGCCCGGGCGACCTCCCGCTCCACCCAGGCGATCCGCTCCTGCGGCCCGAACTCGCCGAATTCGTCCGGGACTTCCCACCACACTTCCTGGACCGTCCAGCCCTGCTGCTGGAGCACCGAACCGGCGAAGTGGAGCAGCGGCCTGGCCGGCGTGTACCCGACGCCCGGGAGGACGAGGGCGACGCGGTCGGGGGCGCCCTCGAAACGGGTGGGTATGGCGAGCGGGGAGGGAGTCGGCATAGGCGAAGGCTACGCGCCGACTCGATGATGCGGTGTCAATCACGAACCGATGCCGAGGACTTCGCCCGCCTCCCGATAGGGCGGGCAGGCTCCACTGGGCGCACCCAAAATAGTAGCCATGGACATAGTAGCCATGTACTGTATCTGTCGTGAGTTCACCAACCGAGGGCGCGACAGCGGGTTTCCTGGTCTGGCGCCTGTCGACGAAGTGGCGGGTGGCCGTCGACCGGGCGGTCGCACCGCTGGGCCTGACCCACGCCCAGTACGCGGTGATGGCGTCGCTGTACGGCATGTCGCGCTCCGGGCTGCGCCCCAGCCAACGCCGGCTCGCCGACCACACGGGACTGGAGGCGCTGTACGTCTCCAAGCTCGCCCGCGCCCTGGAGGCCAACGGGCTCGTCGCCCGCACCCGGGACCCGGACGACCCGCGCGCCGTACAGCTGTCGCTCACCGAGCAGGGACGCGAGGTCACCCGTCGCGCGATCACGGTGGTCCAGGGCCTCCTGGACCGGCTGCTGGAGCCGCTCGGCGGCCAGGACAGCCCGCGCGCCCGGCAGTTCACGAGCGAACTGGCCGCCCTGCTCGACGCACCTCTTGATCCGCCCACCGAGAACGACGAGGAGCAACCATGACCACCGCCACCACCGCACAGGCCGCCCCCACCGCAGTCGACGGCCGGGTCATCGCCCTGGCGCACTACGCCGCGCGCGCCCTCCTGGAGGGCGTGCTGGACCGGCACGGCGCCACCTTCCACCACAGCGTGACGCTCCGGGTCGTCGCCGTCGCGGGCGGCTCCATCGCCCGGGACGCGCTGGTCCGCGACGTCACCGGCTCACTGAAGGCCGACGAGTCGGTCGTGGAGGGCGTGGTCGAGGAGCTGACGGCGGCACACCTGCTGGAGTCGGAGGATGCGGAGGTGGCGGAGGACGAGGCGGCAGCGGGCACGTCCCGGCTCCGACTCACCGACGCCGGCCGCGCGCTGTACGAGCGCACCACCACCGAGACCGCCGGGATCACCGCCCGTCTCTACGCCGACATCCCGGCCGAGGACCTCGCCGTCGCGGGCCGCGTGCTGGCCCTGGTCACGCAGCGCGCGAACGCGGAACTGGCCGCGGCCCGGGACGCCTGAGCCCCGCCCCACCCCTCCCCTGGCTGGGCCGGATCCCCGGCACCGGTGATCCGATCGACTCTCCCGAACACGTTGGAATCCTTCGTATGCAGGGGGAGGATGGCCTCATGATCTTCGTCCTGGTGTTCCTGCTCGCGCTCGTCGCCGCCATCGTCGGCATCACCCTGCACCTGGTGCTCCGGGAGCGGGCGAGGCGGCTCCACGCGGACAGCGCGGAGGGGATGCTGATCGAACAGCAGCGGACGGTCCAGGCCGCGCGGATGCGGATGGCGTACACGAGTGCGTCCCTCCACCACGGCACCGGCCTGGTGACCGACGAGGTCTACCGCCACCACTCCTGAGGCGCCACCGGGGCCGCGCCCGGGGCCGGACCGGCCGGCTCAGCGGCACAGGGCCGTGTCCACGACGCCCTCCAGCCGCCGGGTCACCTCGTAGTCGGCCGGAACCGTCGTCACCGCGATCGTGACGGCGCGGCCGTCCTCGGTGACGCCGCCCCGGGTCTCGTACCCGGGGATGTCGCCGCCGTGGCCCCAGTAGACCCCGCCGCAGGACAGCGGCCGGCGGAAGATCCCCAGGCCGGAGGCCATGCCGGTGGTCCCGACCGGGACGGTGGTGCGCATCTGGGCGAGCTGGGCCGGCGGGAGGAGGTGTCCGGCGAGCAGCTCGGAGAAGAACCGGTTGAGGTCGGAGTCGGTGGAGATCATCTGCCCGGCCGCCCAGCCCGCCGAGGGGTCCAGCTCCGTGAAGTCCTGCAGCGGGCCCGCGGTGTCCTTGCGGTAGCCCTTGGGGTGGGGCTCCCGGATCGTCCGGTCGCCCACGGCGGGGAAGTAGGTGTGCCGCAGTCCGAGCGGCCGGACGACGCGCCGGTCGATCTCCTCGGCGAGCGGCCGACCGGTGACCCGCTGAACGACCAGGCCGGCCAGCACGTAACCGGTGCTGCTGTAGCCGAACCTCTCCCCGGGGGCGAACTGCTGCTTCTGCCGGAGGGCGATGTCCAGGAGATCGCGCGGCTCGAAGTACCGGTCCCGGAGGGAGGCTTCGTCGATCAGCCCCTCGTAGTCCGGCAACCCGCTGGTGTGCTGCAGGAGTTGGCGTACGGTGATGCGCCGCCCGTCGATGCCGTCACCACGGACCAGACCGGGGAGGTAGGTGTCGACCGGGGCGTCGAGGTCGACCTTCCCCTCCCCTACCAGCTGCAGCACCACCACGGCGGTGAAGGTCTTGGTGTTGCTGCCGATCCGCACCTGCCCGTCGACCGGGACCCGCGCCCCGGTGGCCAGGTCCGCCACCCCTGCCGTGTAGTGGCGGACACCGCCGTCCCGGCCCCGCACGGTCGCGAGGGCGGCGGGCACGCCGTCCGTGCGCACCAGCGCGTCCAGCCCCTGCTGCACGAGGTTCCGTCGCACGAGGTCCGGCCGCGCGGGGTCCGGCCGGCCGGTGCCGGAGGCGGCGGGTGCCGCCAGGACACCGAGGGCGACCGCGGTCGCGGCCGAGAGGGACAGTGCCATGTGGCGGATCCGCTGGCGCACGGCTCAACTCCTTTGGAATCGCGGGATCGTGGAATCGCGGCCGGGAGGGGGCGAGCACCTCCCCGGCCACGACCGCCAGTCTGGCCCTACGGTTCGCGGACGACCTCCCCCGATCGAGGGACGGCAGGCCTCAGGGCCGGGCGGGCCCGCGCAGCGGCAGCGTCCGGCTGTAGACGACGCTCGTGGTCGTACTGCCGAAGCCGGCCAACTCGTCGACCAGGGTCTCCAGGTGCTCCATGGAGGTGGCCGCGACCTTCAGGGTGTAGCAGTCGTCGCCGGTGGTGCGCAGGCACTCCAGGATCTCGCGCCGCTCCGCGAGCAGGCGGCGCAGCGGCTCGTGCCGGTTGCCCGGGTACTTCAGCCGGACGACGGCGAGGACGGGGTAGCCGACCTTCGCGAGGTCCACCGTCGCGTGGTAGCCGCTGATGACGCCCTGCGACTCCAGGTTCCGGACGCGTTCGGTGGTGGCGGACGCGCTGAGGCTCACCCGCCGCCCCAGCTCGCTGAGGGAGATGCGGGCCTCGCGCTGCAGCTGCTCGATGATCGCCCAGTCGGTGTCGTCCAGATTCACGGCCATACGGCGAATCTACCGGGAGAACCACGGGAAACCACCCCGCATGGCGGAAGGATCGGGTTCCGTACGCCATGATCACGGGGATAGCCTCGAAGCATGCAACTTGGCGTCAACGTACCGAACTTCGGCCCGGGAACGGATCCCGGCGTGCTGCGCGCATGGGCCCGGACCGTGGAGGCGCTCGGCTTCGACCTCCTCATGGTGTCGGACCACGTGGCGGTGACCCCGGACGTGGCCGAGCGGTACCCGGAACCGTTCCACGAGCCGTTCACCACGCTGTCCTGGCTCGCCGGGATCACCACCGGCCTGCGACTGGGCACGACCGTGCTCGTCCTGCCCTACCGCAACCCCCTGCTGGTGGCCCGGATGGCCGGCACCCTCGACCGGCTCAGCGGCGGCCGGTTCGTCCTCGGCGTGGGGGTCGGCTGGGCCCGGCAGGAGTTCGACGCGCTCGGCGTGCCGTTCGGCGCGCGCGGCCAGCTGACCGACGAGTACCTGGGCACGCTGCGGGAGGCCTGGAAGGAGCAGGGCCTGTCCGTGCCGGTCTGGGTCGGCGGCCACAGCGGGGCGGCGCTGCGCCGCGCGGTCCGGTTCGGCGACGCCTGGCACCCGCTGCGGCTGCCGCTCGCCCGGATGCGGTCGGTGCTGGCCGAGCGCCCGATGCCCGGCTTCGCGCCCCGCATCGCCCTGCGGTTGACCGACGCCCCCGTCGACGACCCCGAGAGGCCGGCCGGCGTCGGCACCGTCGAGCAAGTCCTCGACGACCTGCGGCAGTTGCGCGACCTCGGCGCGCAGAGCGTCGTGTTCGACCCCTATCACGGCGATCCGGAGGAAACGCGCCGGCCGCAGTCGGCGTGGCAGGCTCTCAGCACCGTCGCCACCCACTGGAAGGCAGCCCGTTCGTGATCACCGAAGCCGACGAGACCCTCCTGCGTCGCGCCGTCGCCGTCGCCGCCCGGGCGATCGACCTGGGCGACGCCCCGTACGGCTCCCTGCTGGCCGGACCGGACGGCGGGATCCTCGCCGAGGCCCACAACACCGTACGGCGCGACGACGACATCACGGCGCACCCGGAGCTCAAGCTCGCCCGCTGGGCGGCCCGCGAACTCGCCCCGGACACGGCCGCGCGCACCACGATGTACACCAGCTGCCAGCCGTGCGGGATGTGCCGCGGCGCCATCGTCCGGTCGGGCATCGGCCGGGTCGTGTACGCGCTGTCGACCGACCAACTCGTCGCGCTCAACCCGCAGTCGGGCGCCTGGCCGACGGTGCCCGAGGACGGCCCGGCGCTGCACGAGGAGGCCCGCGCCCCGATCGAGGCGTACTACCGGCCGTAGCGCCGGGAAATGCAGTTGGTCCGACCGCGTCACCGGTCCGACAATCACCGGATGACCGATGACCAGAGCGAGTTCCACCGGCGGCGCGCGGCCCGCACGTCCTGCAAGCGGTTCCTCTCCGGCGACCGCCTCCCCACCATCCGCGAGCGCCTCACCCGACTCGCCGCCCTGGACGGCCTGGACGTCTGCCCCGACTTCTACGGCACCGACGGCCCGGTGCGGCAGCTGGAGGAACGGACGGCGGCCCTGCTCGGCAAGGAGGACGCGGTCTTCTTCCCCACCGGCACCATGGCGCAGCAGGTCGCCCTGCGCCACCACGCGGAGCGCACCGGGAACCCGGCCGTCGCCCTCCACCCGCTCAGCCACATCGAGCGCCATGAGCGGCACGCCCACACCCAGCTCACCGGCCTGCGCGGCCTCTGGCCGACCACCGAGCAGCGCCAGCCCACCCCGGCCGAACTCAGGGCGCTCGGCGAGCCGTTCGGCACCCTGACCGTCGAACTCCCGCTGCGCGACCCGGGCTACCTCCTCCCCACCTGGGAGGAGCTCACCGCGCTCGTCGCCGCGGCCCGCGAGCTCGGCGCCCGGGTGCACTTCGACGGCGCGCGCCTGTGGAACACCACGGTCCACTTCGGCCGGCCGCTCGACGAGATCGCCGCCCTCGCCGACAGCGTCTACGTCTCCTACTACAAGGACCTCGGCGGCATGAGCGGGGCCGCCCTCGCCGGGGACGCCGCCCTCACCGCCTACGCCCGCACCTGGCTGCACCGCTACGGCGGCCGGCTCTTCCAGCAGTGGCCGGCCGCCCTCGCCGCACTCGACGGCCTGGACACCGTCCTGCCCCACCTCGCCGACCACACCCGCCACGCCGCGACTCTCGCCCCGGCCCTGGCCGCACTCCCGGGTGCCCGCCTCCACCCGGCGGTCCCGCCGACCCACGAGTTCCAGCTCTGGCTCCCCCACCCGGCGAAGGCCCTCAACGCCGCCCACCTGACGCTCGCCGAGCAGGAGGGCACCTGGTTCGTCTCCCACTGGGAGGACGCCGCCCCCGGCCTCGCCATGGCCGAGGTCAGCCTCACCGGGCCGGCCCGTGCCTGGACGGCGGCCGAGGTCACCGAAGTCGGCCTGCGTTTCCTGGAACTCGCGGCGAACGGCTGACGACTGACGGCCGACGGCCGACGACTGACGGCCGAAAGCACCTGTCGGCGGCCGCCCGGAGGGATCCAAACGGTTCGCGACCACCACCCCCTTTGTGTCAGACTGACGATATGAGCGAGATGCACGTGGGGGACCCCGCCGCCGTCCGCAGCCGCGAGCAGCTGGCGGCGCTGATGGCCGACGGGGTGCACCCGAAGTGGGTGATGTTCTGGGGCCACACGGCCCGCAAGGGCGGCGGCACCCGGCAGGAGTGCCTGAGCCAGTGGTGGCCCGGGGAGTTCACCGTCGACGGGGTGACGTACGCGTCCGCCGAGCACTGGATGATGGCCGGCAAGGCCCGGATGTTCGGGGACGAGGCCATCGAGCAGCAGGTGCTGGCCGCCCGCACGCCGGCCGAGGCGAAGAAGCTGGGGCGGCTGGTCGAGCGCTTCGACGACCGGACCTGGGCCGACGGGCGGTTCGAGCTGGTCGTCGCGGGCAACGTGGCGAAGTTCGGGCAGGACGAGGCACTGCGCGAGTACCTGCTGGGCACCGGCAGCCGGGTGCTGGTCGAGGCCAGCCCGGTGGACCGGATCTGGGGCATCGGGCTCGCGGCCGACGACATCCGGGCCCAGCAGCCCGCCGAGTGGCGCGGGCTGAACCTGCTGGGCTTCGCGCTGATGGAGGCGCGGGCGCGGCTGGCCGCATGAGCACGGTCGCTCCGCTGCTGGACGGGACGGTGGTGGCTTCGGCCGCCACCGCCCTGGTCGTGGCGCCGCGGGTGCTGCGCGCCGGGGCACGGCCGCCGGGCCGCGGGCGCACGATCGGGCCGGAGGCACCGCTGGCGGCCGTCGTCGCGCTGATCCTCCTCAACCAGGTCCTGGTCGCCGTCTACGTGAACCGCGTGCACGGCGGGGACCCGTCCTTCATCGCCCGCTACCTGCCCCCGGGCTGGTTCGACGTCCCCCGGCTCGACGCCCTCGCCGCCCACGTCCCGGCGCCGGAACTGCTGGCCCCGTCCGTGCTGCGGGTCCAGGCCTTCCTCGAACTGCCGCTCGTGCTCCTGGCGTTCGTGTCGGTCGTCCGGCGGCTGGACGGCGCACTGTACGTCCGGCTGGCCCGGTCGCCGCTGCTCCCGCTCGCCGCCGTCTCGTACACCGCGGCGTTCTGCGCCGTCGAGTGGGACCTGCGGAACCCGTACACCGTGGACGACCTCGTCCTGCGGGTGCTCTCGGCCGCCGTCACCCCGCCGCTGATCGCCTGGACGGCCGGGCGCGAACCCGCCTCGGACACTGCCGCTCCGGCCCGCGGCAACCCGTTCCTCTTCGCACTCGACCTGTGGGCGTACGGCCAGTTGATGCTGGTGCTGTACGACACCGCGCTGCTCTACAACCTCGCCCGGCTCGGCGACCACCTCCTCCCCGCCGCGGCCGCCACGGCGGTCCTCGTCGCCACCCGCCTCGCCGCGCGTTCCGCGGCCCCGCGGACCGGCCCGCACACCGCCGCCCTCACCGCGACCATCGGCCGGGCGCTCGCCCTCCTCCTCGTCCCCGCCCTCGCGATCCGCTACGCGGAGTCCTTCGGCACGCCCCGACTCGCCGTGCTCGCCGGCGTCCTGGTGATCGGGGCGGCCCTTCGACGCGACGCCCCGCGCCTGCTGCTGCCCGCCGTCGCCGGTGCGGCGGTCGGCTACCTCACCGCGGTCCTCGTCCCGGGCCCCTACTACGAGGCGACCCTCCTCCGGAGCGCGACCGGCGCACTTCTTGCCGCGACCGCCCTCTGCGCGCTCCTTGACACCACTCGGGCACGACTGGTCGTGCGCTCTTAACTCCCTCGCCACATACCGACGCCAGGATGTCCTGCAGTCAGGGTCTGGATGGACAGGTTGGGGCGATCATGCGCATGCGGCCGACGGCACAATCCGCAGGCCAGCAGCTGGAGGGCGAGCAACAGGCCGCCGAACTCCGCGCAGAGCTGGACGAGTTACTCCGCGCGAGCCGCTACGCGAGTCAGCGCGAACGGCGGCTGAACGAGGCGATCCGGGCGACCCCGGGCCGCCAACGGCCGGAGGGCGAGCTGTTGCGGCAGCTCGCCCAGGCCCGCACCCTCCGTGAGGGGCTGGGGATCCGGTGTCGCCAACTCAGCGACCAGTTGGAGGCGTTGGAGATGCGCCTCAGACACGTACAGCAGGAACCACGGCAGCAGGACCCGGAACAGCAGGACCTGGGACAGCAGGAGCCACGGCACCAGGAACCACTGCGACCGGGCCCGCGGCGGCCGGAACCACGACAGCAGCACCGGCGAGCGGAGCCCGCACCCCCGCCGACGCCCGCCCGTCCCGACATCGGCGCCCTCACCGAGCGGATCACCACCCTCCACCGCTCCGGCGCCCGCACCGAGGCCACCGAGCTGATCGACCAGGCGGCCGCCCGCCTCGCCCCCGCCGACACCGCGCTCCTGGTCGGCATGCTCGCCCGGTACGGCCCGACGGGCGCCTCCCTCCGACTCGCCCGCGGCACGGCGCGGTCCGCCCCCGAACACGCCGTCGCCGTCCTGGCCGAACTGCGCGAACTGGGCCTGGCCGAGGAGGCCGCCGAGCTGTTCCACGCCTTCTGGTCCTACCCCGCCGCCTCCGTCCCCGGGCTCCTCTCCGCACTGGAGCGGGCCGGGCAGAACGCGGACGGCGCGACGCTCCTGTGGGAGTGGGGATCGGCACCGACCGCCGAGCTGACCTCCCTCGCCGCCTGCCTCCAGCAGCACGACCGCCCCGGCGACGTCCGGACCCTGCTGCGCCAGGCCGCCGGCCGCCCCACCGCGGACCTCGCCGCGCTCTCCACCGAGCTGCCGCCCGCCCTCGCCACGGCCCTGCTGCGCGAACTCGCGGCGCTCCGCCCGCCCGTGGAGATCGTCCGCCTGGCGGCCGCGTTGGACAGCACCGGCAGCCGGGAGCTGTACGGACAGCTGCTGGCCGCCCTGCTCGCCGACGAGGCCCGGCACCGCACCACCCTCGCCGCCCTCCGCGCGGCCGGCCTGCCGACCACCCCGCCCGCGGCCCCCCGCTCCCGCTGGGGACGGCGGTGACCCCCGTGGGGCGGTGAGCCCCGTACGGCGGTGAGCCCCGTGGGGCGGTGAGCCCCTTCGCCGACGGCGGCGACACGCACCCCGCACAGCAACCCCCGCACACGGCAAGGAGCCCCCGCCCGCCCCGAAAGGGCGGACGGGGGCTCCCCGCACGAAGGACCCGGCTCTAGCAGCCGATCAGGCGCGCACCGAGGTACGCCTTGACCTGGTCCAGCGAGACGCGCTCCTGCGACATGGTGTCGCGGTCGCGGACGGTCACCGCGTTGTCCTCAAGGGTGTCGAAGTCGACCGTGACGCAGAACGGCGTGCCGATCTCGTCCTGGCGGCGGTAGCGCTTGCCGATCGCGCCGGCGTCGTCGAACTCGACGTTCCAGGCGGTGCGCAGGTCGGCGGCCAGGCCGCGGGCCTTCGGGGAGAGGTCGGCGTTGCGCGACAGCGGCAGGACCGCGACCTTGACCGGGGCCAGGCGCGGGTCGAGCCGCATGCCGACGCGCTTCTCCATGACGCCCTTGGCGTTGGGCGCCTCGTCCTCGAAGTAGGCGTCGATCAGGAAGGCCAGCATGGCGCGGTTGAGGCCAGCCGCCGGCTCGATGACGTACGGGAAGTAGCGCTCGCCGGACTCCTGGTCGAAGTACTTCAGGTCCTGGCCGGACGCCTCGCTGTGCACCCGCAGGTCGTAGTCCGTGCGGTTGGCGACGCCCTCAAGCTCGGAGAACTCGCTGCCACCGAAGTTGAAGCGGTACTCGATGTCCACCGTGCGCTTGGCGTAGTGGGAGAGCTTCTCCTTCGGGTGCTCGAAGAAGCGCATGTTCTCGGTGCGCAGGCCGAGGCCGACGTACCAGTCCCAGCGCTGCTGGAGCCAGTACTCGTGCCACTGCTCGTCCTCGCCCGGCTTGACGAAGAACTCCATCTCCATCTGCTCGAACTCGCGGGTCCGGAAGATGAAGTTGCCGGGGGTGATCTCGTTGCGGAAGCTCTTGCCGGTCTGGGCGATGCCGAACGGCGGCTTCTTGCGCGACGTGGTCTGGACGGCCTTGAAGTTGGTGAAGATGCCCTGGGCGGTCTCGGGGCGCAGGAACGCCAGGCCGCTGGCCTCCTCGGTGACACCGAGGTGGGTCTTCAGCATGCCCGAGAAGTCCTTGGGCTCGGTGAACTGGCCCTTGGTGCCGCAGTCGGGGCAGTTGACGTCCTTGAGGCCGTTCGGCGGCGGGAAGCCGTGCTTGGCCTCGTACTTCTCCTCAAGGTGGTCGGCCCGGTGGCGCTTGTGGCAGGAGAGGCACTCGGTCAGCGGGTCGTTGAAGGTGGCGACGTGGCCGGAGGCCTCCCACACCTCGCGGGCGAGGATCACCGAGGAGTCGAGGCCGACGACGTCCTCGCGGGCCTGGACCATCGCGCGCCACCACTGGCGCTTGATGTTCTCCTTGAGCTCCACACCCAGCGGCCCGTAGTCCCAGGCGGCACGCGTGCCGCCGTAGATCTCGCTGCAGGGGTAGACGAAGCCACGGCGCTTGCTCAGGCTGACGATCGTGTCGATCTTGTCGGCGGCCACAGTGCTCTCTTCAGTACGTACGGCACGGTCAGGGCACGGCTGGTTACGCGTACCCGAATACCTCAGGTTACCGGCCATACGGGTACGTGATTCAAATCGGTATCGTCCGGCCGCCCCCACTCCTCGTCATCTGCCGTTCACCCGTCCGAGTGAGTTGACAATCATTTCCATGTGAGATGAGAATGATTGTCATGATGATCGGACTGCTTCGTCGACGGACCCGCCGTTCCATAGCCATCGCCGCCACCGCACTCACCGCCTCCCTCGCCCTCACCGCCTGCGGAGGCAGCAGCAGCGCCGACAGCGGGAACGGCAAGCTGAAGGTCGTCGCCTCCTTCTACCCGATGGAGTTCCTCGCCCGGCAGATCGGCCAGGAGCACGTCGCGGTCACCGATCTCACCGCCGCCGGCGTCGAGCCGCACGACCTGGAACTCACCGCCAAGCAGGTCGGCACCGTCCAGAAGGCCGACGCGATCCTCTACCTCAAGGGCCTGCAGCCCACCGTCGACCAGGCCGTCGCGCAGTCGTCCGGCAAGCACAAGATCGACGCCACCGCCGCGAGCCCGCTGGTCGACCACCACCTCGACGAAGGCGCGGAGGAGCCCGGGAGCGGCCACAAGCACGAGGGCCCGGCCGGCGACCCGCACATCTGGCTCGACCCGACCCGCTACGCGGCGATCGCCCGGAGCGTCGGCGACGAGTTCGCGAAGGCCGACCCGACCCACGCCGAGGACTACCGCAGGAACACCGACGAACTGGTCACCAAGCTCACCGCACTCGACCAGGAGTTCCAGGACGGGCTGAGGTCCACCGGGACCAGGACCTTCGTCACCAGCCACGCCGCCTTCGGCTACCTCGCCGACCACTACGGCCTCACCCAGGTCGCCATCAACGGCGTCGACCCGGAGTCCGAGCCCACCCCGGCCCGCCTCGCCGCCGTGCAGAAGGCCGCCAAGGACAACGGCGTCACCACGATCTTCTTCGAGACCCTGGTCAGCCCCAAGCTCGCCGACACCGTCGCCAAGGACCTCGGCCTCAAGACCGCCGTCCTGGACCCGCTGGAAGGCGTCAAGGACCCCGCCAAGGACGACTACCTCACCGTCATGAAGCAGAACCTGGCCAACCTCCGGACCGCCCTCGGCGCCACGGCCGGCCAGACCGCCCCCGCCGCGACGCCCACCCCCGACGCCACCACCCCTGCCGCCACCAGCTGACGGGACGGAACACCATGACCCACCCGATACCCCAGGCCGTCCGCCTCCGTGACGCCGTCGCCTCGCGCGGCGGCCGGCCGGTGCTGCGCGGCGTCGACCTCACCGTCCGGCCCGGCGAGGTCGTCGCCCTGCTGGGCGCCAACGGCTCCGGCAAGTCGACCACCGTCAAGACCGTGATCGGCTCCGTCCCCCTGGAGCGCGGCACCCTGGAGCTGTTCGGCACCCCGCACGGCTCCTTCCGCGCCTGGCACCGCATCGGGTACGTCCCGCAGCGCACCACCGCCGCCTCCGGCGTCCCGGCCACCGTGCGCGAGGTGGTCTCCACCGGACGGCTGCCGCAGCACCGCCTGCTGCCGTTCCGCCGCAAGGACCGCGAGGCGGTGGACCGCGCACTGGCCGCCGTCGGCATGCTGGAGCGGGCCGGGGACGGCGTGGCCGACCTGTCCGGCGGCCAGCAGCAGCGGGTCCTGATCGCCCGCGCCCTGGTCGGCTCCCCCGACCTGCTGATCATGGACGAGCCGATGGCCGGGGTGGACGCCGCCAGCCAGCAGGTGCTCGCCGACACCCTGCGCGCCGAGGTCGGCCGCGGCGCCGCCGTCCTCCTCGTCCTGCACGAACTCGGGCCGCTGGAGCCGCTGATCGACCGCGCCGTCGTCCTGCGGGACGGCTGCGTCGCACACGACGGCCCGCCCGTGCCCAACACCGGCCTGCACGCACTGCCCGGCCACGACCACGTCCACCCGCACGCCGACCTGACCCCGCCGAGGCTGCTCGCATGACCGAGATGCTGTCCTACGACTTCATGCAGCGCGCCCTGCTCGCCGCCGTCCTGGTCGGGATCACCGCCCCCGCCGTCGGCATCTACCTGGTGCAGCGCCGCCAGGCCCTGATGGGCGACGGCATGGGCCACGTCGCGATGACCGGCGTCGGACTCGGCTTCATCTTCCAGACCAGCCCGGTCTGGATGGCCGTCCTGGTCTGCGTGCTCGGCGCCGTCACCATGGAACTCGTCCGCTCCCGCGGCAACCAGCGCGGCGACATCGCCCTCGCCATGCTCTTCTACGGCGGCATGGCCTGCGGCAAGCTGCTCGTCTCGCTCTCCGCCGAAGCCGGCTCCGGCTCGCTGGAGAGCTACCTGTGGGGCTCGATCCTCACCGTCGCCCCCGCCGACCTGGCCGCCATCGCGGTGCTCGGCGCCGTGGTCATCGCCGTCACCGTCGGCCTGCGCCGCCAGCTGTTCGCGATCTGCCAGGACGAGGACTTCGCCCGGGTCACCGGCCTGCCGGTGCGCACCCTCAACCTGCTGCTCGCCGTGATGGCCGCCGTCACCGTCACCGTCGCCATGCGGGTGGTCGGACTGCTGCTGGTCAGCGCCCTGATGGTGGTCCCGGTGGTCGCCGCCCAGCAGCTCACCCGCTCCTTCGCCGCCACCCAGGCCGCCTCGATCGCACTCGGCGTGGTGGTCTCCCTCGCCGGGGTCACCGGCTCCTACGAGCTCGACGTGCCCTCCGGCCCGGCCATCGTGCTGCTCGCCATCGCGGTCTTCGCGGTGTTCAGCGCGCTCGCCGCGCCGCTCGCCCGGCGCCGCCACCGCGGCGACACCGAGCACGGGCCCAAGATCTGCGACGTCCGACTGCCCGCCCAGACACCGGAACGGACTTCCCCCGACACGACCACTCCGGAGGGGCGGGCGGGGCTGGCACAATGATGTGCGAGACGCCCACGACCCCAGGAGGACCCACGGTGACCACCGCAGGCCCGTCGCCGCGCGCCCGATCGACCCGGCAGCGTGCCGCCGTCTCGGCGGCCCTGGACGAGATCGCGGACTTCCGCAGCGCGCAGGAACTCCACGACCTGCTGAAGCACCGCGGGGACTCCGTCGGTCTGACCACGGTCTACCGCACCCTGCAGTCGCTCGCCGACGCCGGCGAGGTGGACGTGCTGCGCACCGCCGACGGCGAGGCCGTCTACCGCCGGTGCAGCAGCGGACACCACCACCACCTGGTCTGCCGGCACTGCGGCGCCACCGTCGAGGTGGAGGGCCCCGCGGTGGAGCGCTGGGCCAGCTCGGTCGCCGTCGAGCACGGCTTCAGCGACATCGCGCACACGCTGGAGATCTTCGGCACCTGCGCGGAGTGCGCCAAGAAGGCCTGAGCCCCGCCGCTCGTCCGCGGCGCGCCGCACGACGGAAAGGACCCACCGGGATCAGCCCGGTGGGTCCTTTCCGTCGTAGCCGCGAAGGCGCGGCGGCGCCCCGGCCTCAGTGCCCGGACGGCCGCGGCGCGGGCAGCTCGTTCGGGATCGCCCCGCCGAAGCGCCGGTCGCGCATCGCGTACTGCTCGCAGGCGCGCCACAGGTCGCGGCGGTCGAAGTCCGGCCAGAGCACGTCCTGGAACACGAACTCGGCGTAAGCCGACTGCCAGGGCAGGAAGTTGGAGGTGCGCTGCTCGCCGCTGGGGCGCAGGAAGAGGTCCACGTCCGGCATGTCCGGGTGGTACATGTACTTGGCGAGGGTCTTCTCGTTGACCTTCTTCGGGTCCAGCTTGCCGGCCGCGACGTCGCGGGCGATGCCCTGCGCCGCGTCCGCCAGCTCGGCCCGGCCGCCGTAGTTGACGCACATGTAGAGCGTCACGGCGTCGTTGTCCTTGGTGTGCTCCTCGGCGACCTGGAGCTCCTGGACGACGCTCTTCCACAGCTTGGGCATCCGGCCGGCCCAGCGGATCCGTACGCCCATCTTGCCCATCTCGTCGCGGCGGCGGGCGATGACGTCCCGGTTGAAGTTCATCAGGAACTTCACCTCGTCGGGCGAGCGCTTCCAGTTCTCGGTGGAGAAGGCGTACAGCGAGATGTTCTTGACCCCGAGCTCGATGGCGCCGGCGAGGACGTCCAGCACGACGGACTCGCCGACCTTGTGGCCCTCGGTGCGGGGCAGCCCGCGCTCCTTGGCCCAGCGGCCGTTGCCGTCCATCACGATGGCGACGTGCTCGGGCACCAGCTCGCCGGGGATCTTCGGGGGCTGTGCACCGCTGGGGTGCGGGGTCGGAGGCGCGTACGCCCGCTGCTTGCCGCCGCCGAAGAGCCGTCGCGCTGCCATGTGCTCACTTCTCCACGTATCTCATCGAGCGGATGCCCCGCTCCAGGTGCCACTGCAGATAGGCCGCGACCAGGCCGCTGCCCTCCCGCCAGTACCGCGGCTCGCAGGCGTCGGCCGTCTGCCAGTCCCCTGACAGCAGCGCCCCGAGCAGTACCAGTGTCTCAGGGGAGGGTACGGCACATCCGGGCACTCGGCAGTCCGCGCAGAGCACCCCGCCCGCCGGGAGCGAGAAGAAACGGTTCGGCCCCTCCAGGCCGCACTTGGCGCAGTCCGTGAAGCTCGCGCCGTACCCGTTCACCGCGAGCGAGCGCAGCAGGAAGGCGTCCAGCACCAGGTGCGACTCGTGGCTCCCCGCCGCCAGCGTCCGCAGCCCGCCCACCAGCAGCAGGTACTGCTGGACGGCGGGCTCGCCCTCGTTCTCGGCGAAGCGCTCGGCCGTCTCCAGCATCGCGGTGCCGGCGGTGTAGCGGCCGTAGTCCGTGACGATCGAACCGCCGTACGGCGCGATGGTCTCCACCTGGGTGCACAGCGGCAACCCGCGGCCGACCAGCTCACTCCCCCGACTGAAGAACTGCACGTCCACGTGCGAGAACGGCTCCAGACGGGCACCGAACTTGGACTTCGTCTTCCGCACCCCGCGCGCCACCGCCCGCACCTTGCCGTGCTGGCGGGTCAGCAGGGTGATGATCCGATCGGCCTCGCCGAGCTTCTGCGCCCGCAACACGACGCCGTCGTCCCGGAAAAGACTCATGCCGACCATTCTCCCCCAGCCGCCGACAACGCCGGACAGCCGTGTTGCCCGCACCGGGGCCGTGGGGGAGGACCACTTCGGTGCGGGTCACGGCGGGCCCGGAGGGGGTCGGGCCCGTTTGTGGGGGATTCGGGATGGTCGACGGGTGGTCCACAGGGTGACGACAAGGAGAGGAACGACGGGGTGACGACGGACAGGGGACGACGGGGGTGACGACGGGGCCACGGCCTGCTGCGCGTCCGGGCCGACCGCCCCACCGCGCCCCGGCCTGCCGTGTGCCGGAACTCGACCACGTGTACGGCGCCCGGACCGGCCGCGCGCCCCGAACGACTACTTGTACGGCGCCCTGGTCGCCGCCTCCAGCAGCGCCCCGACCCGCGCCTGCGCCAGGTCCAGGCAGCGCCCGACCGCGGCCAGCGCCTCGCGCTCCTGCGGCAGGTAGCGCCCGTCGGCCAGGGCGATCGCCGCGCCCTGCAGCAGCAGCCGCTCGCGGCCCTGGTGGGCCAGGTGCGGGGTGAGCGGTTCGAGCACCGCGTGCAGCTCCACGGCCAGGCCGCCGGACATCCCGTGGGCGTCGTGGAGCTCGCCGCCGAGCCCGGAGAGCGCGGCGAGCGCGGCCAGCACCTGGGCCTCGCCGCAGTCCTCGAACCCGGCTTCGCGCACCGCCGCGCAGGCCGCCTCGCGGGCCGCCCGGTGGGCGGTGCCACCGGCCGCGAGCAGGGCCAGCGCCACGGTGTACTGGGCGTCGCGCAGCATCGCGCCGAGGCGCACGCAGGTCGGCTGCTCCAGGCTCTCGACGCCGTACCGGCCGTGGCAGCTGGTGCACTGCACGCTGCCGATCACCGGTCCGAGCGGGAGCACCGGGGTGCCCAGCAACCGCAGCCACCGCCGGCCGTGCTGCCGACGGTAGTTGCGGTCCCCGCCGCAGCCCGGGCAGAAGAAGTCACCGAGAACGTCAGTCCGCCACCGCGGGCGAACACCCCACAACCTGGTCACGGCGCCACTCCCCAGACATGGCAGGCGGCCTGCTCGACGATGGGCAGGTCACGCGACCGGACACCGAGCCGTCCCACCGACCCGGCTTTCCGGTGGATCGATGTTGCCACGGTTACCGGCACGTGTCAGTACCTCGAACGGCTTCCGATCCCAAAAAATGTGGCGCAGGCCACAATCGGCCGCCGACACGGCGAAGGGCCGCCCGCAGGACGGCCCTTCGCACACCACCCGTACGAACTACCCCCGCTGCGAGCGGTTGACGGCGCTGATCATCGCCTTCAGCGAGGCCAGCACCGTGTTGCCGTCGATGCCCACACCCCACAGCACCTTGCCGTCCACCGCGCACTCGACGTACGCGGCCGCCTGGGCGTCGCCGCCCTCGCTCAGCGCGTGCTCGGCGTAGTCCAGGACGCGCACGTCGAAGCCGATCCGGGCCAGCGCGTCCCCGAAGGCCGACACCGGGCCGTTGCCGGTACCGCTCAGCGCCACCGGCACGCCGTCCACCAGCGCCTCGGCGGTCAGCGCGTCCCGGCCGTCCTCGGTGGTCAGGGTGCGCGAGCCGCTCAGCGACAGCCGGCCCCACGGGTTGCCGGTGGTCGGCAGGTACTCGTCCTCGAAGACCCGCCAGATCTCCGCCGGGGTGACCTCGCCGCCCTCGGCGTCGGTCTTCGCCTGGATGATCCGGGAGAACTCGATCTGCATCCGGCGCGGCAGGTCCAGCTTGTGGTCGTTCTTCAGGACGTACGCCACACCGCCCTTGCCGGACTGGCTGTTGACCCGGATGACCGCCTCGTAGGTGCGGCCGACGTCCTTCGGGTCGATCGGCAGGTACGGCACGCCCCAGGTGTGCTCCTCCACCGGCACGCCCGCCGCCTTCGCGTCCGCCTCCAGGGCGTCGAAGCCCTTCTTGATGGCGTCCTGGTGCGAGCCCGAGAAGGAGGTGTACACCAGGTCGCCGGCGTACGGGTGGCGCGGGTGCACCTCCATCTGGTTGCAGTACTCGGCGGTGCGGCGCACCTCGTCGATGTCGGAGAAGTCGATCTGCGGGTCGACGCCCTGCGAGAACAGGTTCATCCCCAGCGTCACCAGGTCGACGTTGCCGGTCCGCTCGCCCTGCCCGAACAGGCAGCCCTCGATGCGGTCGGCGCCCGCCATGTAGGCCAGCTCGGCGGAGGCGACGGCGGTGCCGCGGTCGTTGTGCGGGTGCACCGACAGGCAGACGAACTCGCGGCGCGACAGGTTGCGCGACATCCACTCGAACTGGTCGGCCTGGACGTTCGGGGTGGCCCGCTCGATGGTGGCCGGCAGGTTCAGGATGATCTCGCGGCCCTCGCCCGGCTGCCAGACGTCCATGACCGCCTCGCAGACCTCCAGCGCGAAGTCCAGCTCGGTGTCGACGAAGATCTCCGGCGAGTACTGGTAGCCGAAGACGGTGTCCTCGCCCAGCAGCTTCTCCGCGTACTCCATCACCAGCCGGGTGCCCTCGGTGGCGATCGCCTTGGTGGCGGCCTTGTCGTTGCGGAACACCACCCGGCGGAACAGCGGCGCGGTCGCGTTGTACAGGTGGACGGTCGCGCGCGGCGCGCCGACCAGCGACTCGACGGTCTTCTCGATCAGCTCCTCGCGGGCCTGCGTCAGCACCGAGATGGTGACGTCCTCCGGAATCGCCCCCTCCTCGATCAGCGACCGTACGAAGGCGTGGTCGGTGGCGCCGGAGGAGGGGAAGCCGACCTCGATCTCCTTGTAGCCCATCGCGACCAGCAGGTCGAACATCTTGCGCTTGCGGGCCGGGGACATCGGGTCGATCAGCGCCTGGTTGCCGTCCCGCAGGTCGGTCGAGAGCCAGCGCGGCGCCTTGGTGATCACGGCGTCCGGCCAGGTGCGGTCCGGCAGGTCCACGGTGCCGAACGGCAGGTAGCGCCCATACCGCATGCCGGACGGCTGCTGGCGTACCGCGGCGGCGGTGATCGGGGTGGGCCGGTCGACGAAGGCGCGAGCGGCGGGGATGGACGCGGCGGAGGTCTGCTCGGTCATGGAGGTGACTCTCGGCTTCCTGTGGATGCGTGGGTGCGGGCGGTCGGGATCAACACCGACTGGCCGGCCTCTGCTGCCGCTCGCGACCCGCCGTTGGATCGCCGATTGCGCGCACAGCTCGTTCCCCGCGGCGAGGGAGCCGGCCCCTGTGGACTACAGGCCCTCGACGCGGCAGCTAAGAAGAAGCAGCCCGTTGCGCATGATGGAACCCAGCGTAACCCAGCGCCGCGCGCCCCCGAAGTGATCCGGGCTTCCGTTCCACCCCTTGAGACGCCGACCGGTCATGTCAAGAGTGGTGACAACCGGTCATGCAGGCCTCACCCTGGGCCACATGACTGCAGCAGTACCGATCTGCACGATCGTCCCGCCGTACGTCCTCGACCGCCTCGCCGAGGCCGGTCACGAAGCCGCCGTCCACTCCCTCGCGCTCGACGCCGCGCACCGCGCGGCCCGCCTCTCCCCGCCCCGGCCCACCGGCGGCGCCCCCGGCCTCAACCGGGTGATCTCCGACGCCGCCCACAGCCAGCGGCTGCCCGGCCGCACCGCCAGAACCGAGGGCCAGGCGGCCGTCTCCGACGCCTCCGTCAACCACGCCTACGACGGCCTCGGCGCCACCTTCGCGCTCTACGCCGACGCCTTCGGCCGGCACTCCATCGACGACCACGACCTGCGGCTGGACGCCACCGTCCACTACGGCCGCAAGTACGACAACGCCTTCTGGAACGGCCACCAGATGGTCTTCGGCGACGGCGACGGCGAGATCTTCGGCGACTTCACCGCCTGCATCGACGTCATCGGCCACGAACTCACCCACGGCGTCACCCAGTTCACCGCCGGACTGGACTACCAGGACCAGCCCGGCGCGCTCAACGAGTCGGTCTCCGACGTCTTCGGCTCGCTCGTCAAGCAGTACGCGCTGCGCCAGAGCGCCGCCGACGCCGACTGGCTGATCGGCGCCGGACTGCTGGCCCCCGGCATCCAGGGCGTCGCGCTGCGCTCGATGAAGGCACCCGGCACCGCCTACGACGACCCCCGGCTCGGCAAGGACCCGCAGCCCGCGCACATGCGGGACTACGTGGACACCGCCGAGGACAACGGCGGCGTGCACATCAACTCCGGCATCCCCAACCACGCGTTCTACCTGCTGGCCACCGCGCTCGGCGGCTCGGCCTGGGAGCGCGCCGGGCGGATCTGGTACGACGCGCTGACCGGGCGCACGCTGCCCGCCGACGCCGACTTCACCGCCTTCGCGCGGGCCACCGTGGCCGCCGCCAAGGCCCGCTACGCCGACCAGTCCTCGGTCGCGGACACCGTCACGGCCTCCTGGGCGCAGGTCGGGGTCAGCCCGGGGTGACCCGCCGGCGGGCCCGGGCGCGGGCGCCGGACGACGCGAGAGTGGTTGAGACCGGGTTGAGGTGCGCTTAAGGTCACGGTCCGGGAAAAGTGCCGCAAAAGCCTTCCCTGGGTAGCACCATGGACACCATGCGTATCCAGGTGACCCGGACCGGCGGCTTCGCCGGAATCGTCCGCCACGCGGAGCTCGACACCGCCGAGCGCACGGACGCCCCGCACGTCCACGCCCTCGCCCGCGAGGCCGTCGCGGGCGGGCTGCGCGCCCCCTCGTACGGGGTGCCGGACGGTTTCCACTACGAGATCACCGTCGACAACCGGACGGTGTACTGCGCCGACCCCAAGCTCACCGACTCGCAGCGGGAGCTGGTGTCGCTGGTGCTGCGCGAGGGCGCGTGACGCCACCCCCCGGCTCCCGGGTGCACAACTCCTCGGCGCCGCGGCCCTGCTGACGCCGGGCCCGGCCGGGTGCGACGAGGGCCCGTCCGGACGCAACGGCGTCCGGACGGGCCCCGGGCGTCCCCGCGGGCTCGAACTCCCCTGTCAGAAGCCGAGCTTGCGCAGCTGCTTCGGGTCGCGCTGCCAGTCCTTGGCGACCTTGACGTGCAGGTCGAGGTAGACCGGCGTGCCGAGCAGCGCCTCGATGTGCTTGCGGGCGGTCGTGCCGACGTGCTTGAGCCGCGAGCCCTTGGCGCCGATCACGATCGCCTTCTGGCTCTGCCGCTCGATGTAGACGTTGGCGTGGATGTCCAGCAGCGGACGGTCCGCCGGGCGGCCCTCGCGCGGGAGCATCTCCTCGACCACGACGGCCAGCGAGTGCGGCAGCTCGTCCCGCACGCCTTCGAGCGCGGCCTCGCGGATCAGCTCGGCGACCATGATCTGCTCGGGCTCGTCGGTGAGGTCGCCGTCCGGGTAGAGCTGGTCGCCCTCCGGCAGCAGCTTGGTGAGGAGGTCGGCGACCAGTTCCACCTGCTTGTCGCCGACCGCGGAGACCGGGATGATCTCGGCCCACTCGAAGCCCAGCTCGATGCCGAGCTGGTGGATGGCGATCAGCTGCTCGGCCAGGCGCTTGGAGTCGACCAGGTCGGTCTTGGTGACGATGGCGACCTTCGGGGTCTTCTTGATCCCGGCGATCTCCTTGGCGATGAACTTGTCGCCGGGGCCGATCTTCTGGTCGGCGGGCAGGCAGAAACCGATCACGTCGACCTCCGCCCAGGTCGTGCGGACCAGGTCGTTGAGGCGCTCGCCGAGCAGGGTGCGCGGCTTGTGCAGACCGGGGGTGTCGACCAGCACGAGCTGGGCGTCGGGGCGGTGCACGATGCCGCGCACGGTGTGCCGGGTGGTCTGCGGGCGGTCGGAGGTGATCGCGACCTTCGTCCCCACCAGGGCGTTGGTCAGGGTCGACTTGCCCGCGTTGGGCCGGCCGACGAAGCACGCGAACCCGGAGCGGTACGAGGAGGAAGGGGCATTCATGGGCTCCATTCTCCCTGATCAACGGAGCCCCGCCGTCCGGGGTCACCCCCCGGGGGGTCAGCCCTTCTTTCCGCCCTTGCCGTTCCCCGGGATCAACGAGACCACCACCAGCACCAACAGGAAGCCCAGCGAGCCGAACAACCAGGCCGCCGAACCGGTCTCCTGCCACTTCCCGAGCCCCATCACGAACAGCAGCAGCCCGGCGAAGAACGCCACCGCCCCCATGCCCCAGCCCCCTCACCGAGTCCACCCTCCCGGTGAGATTATCTGCAGAACCCATGGGGGCAACCGCGCCGGGCCACCCCACCCGGGAACGGCCGCCCCGAGGTCCTTGCGGCCCCTCGGAGCGCCTCAGCGCGCCTCGGCCGCCACCCGCAGCACGCCGTCCGGACCGGCCAGCAGCACCGGCGTCCCGGCCCCGCCCAGGTCCCGCACGGCCGCCAGATCGGCCTCGGCCGGCTGCTCCGCCTCGCTCACCACGGCCGCCGCCTCCAGCGACTTGGCGCCGCTGGCCACCGCCATCGCCACCGCCGTCTGCAGCGCGCTCAGCCGCAGCGACTCCAGGGCGACCGTCCCGGCCACGTAGGTGCGACCGGTCTCGTCACGCACCGCGGCCCCCTCGGGGACGCCGTTGCGGGCGCGGGCCGAGCGGGCCAGGGTGATGATCTTCTTGTCTTCGGGATCGAGCTCGACGATGTCACTCATGCCGCCGAGCATAGGCACCGCTCCCGCGTCAGTGGCCGACCGGGTGGGTGCGGCCCGGGTTCGGGTTCATGACCTTGACGAAGGTCTTCGGGCCGGACGGCATCGGCACCTCGCGCTCGGCGCGCTCACGCCAGTACGGGTTGTCGTGCGGCAGGTGGCTGCTCACCCGTCCGTACATCCCGAAGGTCGTCAGGACGACCCCGAAGATGAACGCGAACAGCACGTTCGACATCCGGAAGTTGAGGATGTTGGCGTCCGGCCGCCCGAGCACCGTCAGGCCGTAGAAGCCGGACAGCACGAACAGCACGCCCACCACCATGTTCAGGTTCGCGGCGAAGTTCCCGCCGATCACCGCCCCGACCACCAGGATCGCGCCCGCCACGATGGACAGGACGGCCAGCGCGCCGTTGGTCGACAGCCCCACGATCTGGTCACCCCTGGTGTCGAGGAACCCCGGGTGGTCGGCGAGCCCCAGGGCCCCGAACACGATCAGGAAGATCCCCCCGAGCCCCGCCCCGATCCGCCAGACCGTGACGAGCTTGTGGTCGACGGGCAGTTCGTCTTGCAGCTTCATGGCGACCTCCAGAGCTCAGCCACGGCCTAGCTGTAGGGGTTGGTCCCCTGCATGTGCGGCGTCTCGTGCATGTAGAGCGAGCCGCACTGCTGGCAGCAGCGCAACCCGGTGCCCCACTCCTGCTCGGGCCGCGTCTCTGCGTCGTCGGGCATGGTCCGGCCGCAGAGCGCCGTCGACAGGTCCTCGTCCCGCACCACGTGCCAGGACTTGACTCCGCCGGCCGCCCCCTGCGGGCCGTACTCCGCGCGAAGTTTGTGCGTCATGCCCTCCATGGTCGCTCGGCGACCGTCCCGCCGCTACTCGCCCGCCGGTACCCCGGGTTCGTCCGTGGCGCGGACCGGGGAGGCGACCATCGAGCCGATCCGGTTGCGGCGGCCGGCCGAGGACTCGGCGGTCAGCAGGATGCCGGTCAGGCCGCCGTCGACCGGGTCCGGCAGCGGGATCTCGCAGGCGGAGCCGGGGATCGGCACCCGGCCGAGGTGCTTGGCCAGCAGGCCGCCGACGGTCTCGACGTCCTCGTCCTCCAGCTCGATGCCGAACAGCTCGCCCAGGTCCTCCACCAGCAGGCGGGCGGTGATCCGGTACGAGCCGTCGCCGAGGTCCTCGATCGGCGCGATCTCCCGGTCGTACTCGTCGGTGATCTCGCCGACGATCTCCTCCAGGATGTCCTCGATGGTGACGAGGCCCGCCGTGCCGCCGTACTCGTCGATCACGATCGCCACGTGCGAGCGGCGCTGCTGCATCTCGCGCAGCAGGTCGCCGGCCGGCTTGGAGTCGGGGACGAAGACGGCCGGGCGCATCACCGCGCCGACCTCCTCGGCCTCGGCCTCCCGGTTGATGTGGGTGCGCCGCACCAGGTCCTTGAGGTAGACGATGCCGACCACGTCGTCCTCGTTGTCGCCGACCACCGGGATCCGCGAGAAACCCGAACGCAGCGCCAGGGTGAGCGCCTGCCGGACGGTCTTGTGCCGCTCGATCATCACCAGGTCGGTGCGCGGCACCATCACCTCGCGCACGATGGTGTCGCCCAGTTCGAAGACCGAGTGCACCATCCGGCGCTCCTCGTCCTCGATCAGGTCGTCCTTCTCGGCGAGGTCCACCAGGGCCCGCAGTTCCGCCTCGGAGGCGAACGGCCCCTCGCGGTAGCCCTTGCCCGGGGTGAGCGCGTTGCCGAGCAGGATCAGCAGCCGCGGGATCGGGCCGAGCACGGCGGCCAGCGGCAGCAGCACGAAGGAGGAGGCGGTCGCCGTGGTGAGCGGGTGCTGGCGGCCGATCGTGCGCGGAGAGACCCCCATCGCGACGAAGGACACCAGCACCATCACGCCGAACGCCAGCAGCACGGCCTGCCAGGTCGGCGTGACGTTGCGCACGCACACCACGGTGACCAGGACGGCCGCCGCCATCTCGCTGGCGACCCGGATCAGGGTCGCCAGGTTGAGGTAGCGGATCGGGTCGGAGGCGAGGGTCAGCAGGCGTGCCGAGCCGCGCCGGCCGACCCGCACCGCCTCCTCCGCCCGGAACCGGGAGACCCGGGAGATGCCCGCCTCGGCGCACGCGGCCAGCCAGCCGAGCACGACGAGCAGCACGGCACCCAGGATGAAGCTCGTACTCTCACCACTCACAGGGGTTCGGGCTCCGCGCTCAGTGGGTGGTGGGGGCCGGGGAGATGCCGCCGAGGCCGCGGCCCGCCCGCCAGTCGTCCAGGATGCGCTTCTGGAGGGCGAACATCTCCTCCTCCTCGTCGGGCTCCTCGTGGTCGTAGCCGAGGACGTGCAGCACGCCGTGGACGGTGAGCAGCTGCAGCTCCTCGTCCATCGAGTGCTTCGAGGGAGCGGCCTTGCCCTGCTGCTCGGCGACCTCGGGGCAGAGCACGATGTCGCCGAGCAGGCCCTGCGGAAGCTCCTCGCCCTCCTTGCCGGGACGCAGCTCGTCCATCGGGAAGGACATCACGTCGGTGGGTCCGGGGAGGTCCATCCACTGGATGTGCAGCTCCTCCATCGCCGCACCGTCCACCAGGATCACGGACAGTTCGGACTGCGGGTGGATCCGCATCTTGTCCAGTGCGAAGCGGGCGACGTCGAGGATGGCTTCCTCATCGGCGTCCCAACCGGACTCGTTGGCGATGTCGATCGACATGACGGGCTGTGTGCTCAGCTTTCGGTGCGATGGGACTGTCGGGGTGCTCGGGGCGCCGTGGCCTTGCCCGGGCGCCGCTGGGCGGGCTTGCGGGGAGCGGTGCCGCTCTCCTCGGCCTCCTGGCGGGCGTCCCAGCGCTCGTAGGCGTCCACGATCCGGCCGACCAGCTTGTGGCGGACCACGTCGGTGCTGGTGAGGACGGAGAAGTGGATGTCGGGCACGTCGGCCAGGATCTCCTGGACGACCTTGAGCCCGCTCCTGGTGCCGCCCGGGAGGTCGATCTGGCTGGTGTCGCCGGTGACGACCACCCGGGAGTTGAACCCGAGGCGGGTGAGGAACATCTTCATCTGCTCGGGCGAGGTGTTCTGGGCCTCGTCGAGGATGATGAAGGCGTCGTTGAGGGTGCGGCCGCGCATGTACGCCAGCGGCGCGACCTCGATGGTGCCGGCCGCCATCAGGCGCGGGATGGAGTCCGGGTCCATCATGTCGTGCAGCGCGTCGTACAGCGGGCGCAGGTACGGGTCGATCTTCTCGTAGAGGGTGCCGGGCAGGAAGCCCAGCCGCTCCCCCGCCTCGACCGCCGGGCGGGTCAGGATGATCCGGTTGACCTCCTTGGCCTGCAGGGCCTGCACGGCCTTGGCCATCGCCAGGTAGGTCTTGCCGGTGCCGGCCGGGCCGAGGCCGAAGACGATCGTGTGCCTGTCGATCGCCTCGACGTAGCGCTGCTGGTTGAGGGTCTTGGGGCGGATCGTACGACCGCGGTTGGACAGGATGTTCGCGGTGAACACCTGGGACGGCGCCGGGCTGTCCGGGTCCTGCTCCTGGCCGCGGAGCATGGCGATGGAGCGCTCCACGGAGTCCTCCGTCAAGGGCTGGCCGGTGCGCAGCACCAGCATCATCTCGTTGAAGAGCTTCTGGACGAGGGCCACCTCGGCGCGTTCCCCGGTGGCGGTCACCTCGTTGCCGCGGACGTGGATGTCGGCGGCGGGGAAGCCGTGCTCGATCACGCGCAGCAGCGAGTCCGCCGTGCCGAGCAGGGTGACCATCGGGTGCTTCTCGGGGATGACGATCCGGGCGCTGACACGGCCGTCGTCGGCCGGTTCGGGGCGCGACTGTCCGTTGGTACGGGTCTGCGATGTGTCACTCATAGGTCGGCGCTGGGGCCTGCCTCATCCCATCCGTGGTGTCGTGTGCCGCTCGGTGTCTCCGGGGCACCAGGGTACGCCGCAGGCGTGATCGCTGCGGCGGGCGGCGGGGCCGCACCCGTCGATGCTGCGGCAGTTCGCGGGACGGCGCGAGCCCTTTTTCCGCGGCTGCCCGGCGCGGGCCCGTCCACGACCGGCGCGGGCGCCTTCCCTGCCGGCGCCGGAGGGTCCACGACCGGCGCCGGAGGGCGCAGGAGGGGCACCGGAGGGTCCACCGCCGGCGGCGGGTTCCACGGCCGGCGCGGGCGGGTTCACGGCTGACGGCGGGCGGGGACGGGCACCCGGGCGAGGTCGGCGGCCAGCACCAGCTCCCCGTCGAAGTGCTTGCGGGCGTCGGCCAGGTGCTGGCCGAGGTCCGGGTAGCGCTGGGAGAAGTGGGTCAGCACCAGGGTGCGCGCGCCGGCCTCGGCGGCGACCTTGGCGGCCTGCCCGGCGGTGAGGTGGCCGTGCTCCTCGGCGAGGCGGGCGTCGGCGTCGCTGAAGGTGGCCTCCACGACCAGCAGGTCGGTGCCCTCCGCGAGGGCGTGCACGCCCTCGCAGAGCCGGGTGTCCATCACGAAGGCGAACTTCTGGCCCGGCCGGGGGTCGCTGACCTCGTCCAGGGTCACCCGCCGGCCGTCCACCTCGACCGCGCCCTCGTGCTGCAGCCGGCCCACCGCCGGACCGTGGACGCCCAGGGCGGCGAGCCGTTCGGGCACCAGACGGCGGCCGTCCGGCTCGGACAGCCGGTACCCGAAGGACTCCACCGGGTGGTCCAGCCGCACGGCGTCCAGCGCGAAGCGGGCGCCGGGCGCGGGCAGCGGGCCCGGCTCGTCGATCGGCCGGGGCCGCAGCACCGCGGTCTCGTGGTACGCGGTGGCGTGCCGCAGCCGCTCGAAGTAGACCTCGCCGGACGCCGGGAAGTAGACGTCCACCGGGTGCGGGACGCGGTCCAGGTTGATCCGCTGGATCACCCCCGCGAGGCCCAGGCAGTGGTCACCGTGGAAGTGGGTGACGGCGATCCGGGTGATCTGGGTGGCCGTGACCCCGGCGTGCAGCATCTGTCGCTGGGTGCCCTCGCCGGGGTCGAACAGCAGCCCCTCGCCGTCCCAGCGCAGCAGGTAGCCGTTGTGGTTGCGGTGCCGGGTGGGCACCTGGCTGGCGGTGCCGAGGACGACGAGTTCGCGCTGGGACACCTGGGATCAGACCATGCTCTCGGTCATCCGCGTGCCGCCGAGCACGTGGACGTGGGCGTGGAAGACGGTCTGCCCGGCGCCCGCACCGGTGTTGAAGATCAGTCGGTAGTCCGTGATGCCCTCGTCCTCGGCCACCCGGCCCGCCTCCGCGAGCAGTTCGCCGGCGATCTCCGGCTCGGCGGCGGCCAGCGCGGCGGCGTTCGGGTAGTGGACGTGCGGGATGACCAGGACGTGCACGGGGGCCTTGGGGGCGATGTCGCGGAAGGCGAGGGTGCGCTCGGTCTTGCGCACCACGGTCGCCGGGATCTCGCCCGCCACGATCTTGCAGAACAGGCAGTCGGGCTGCGGCTCGCCGGCCATCGGCTACTCCTCGGGATCGGTACGTCGGGTGGTGGGGCCGTACGGGCGCAGCCTAGCCGAGCCCGGCCACGGCCTGCCGGTACTCCTGCAGGTGCTTCCAGCGCACCGCGCGCATGCCGACGATGTCGCCGTCGTCCAGGTCGAAGTCCTCGGAGATGAGCGCCACCGCGAGGAAGACGAAGCCGAGCAGCCAGCGCCTGGTGAGCCGCCAGGTGTTGGGCCGCATCACGCGCTTGGTGCGCACCAGCCGCATCGCCAGGACCGCCTTGCCGACGCTGAAGCCGGTGAGCCGGGCGAGCACCACCTGGTTGAGGAAGGACACGCCGAGGCCGACGACGAGCAGCGCCACGAAGTAGGGCACGGCCGGGCCGCCGCTCTGGACGGCGTGGCCGGCCACGTGCCGGACCTTCGGGCGGCTCGCGGCGTTGGCGGCGACGAAGCCGAGGCCGACGGCGAGGAAGAAGTCGAGCACGATCGCCAGGAAGCGCCGGCCGCCGCCCGCCTCCTTGGGGCACGGCGGCAGCGCCGCCGACCGCTGCGACTGCTGCGGCTGCTGCGGCTGCTGCGGGTAGGGGTTGGGGTAGGGATCGGGCTGCCCGTACGGCTGCGCCGGCGGCTGCTCGGCGTACTGCTGCTGCCCGTACTGCGGCGGCGGCTGCTGCCCGTACGGCTGCTGCGGCGGCTGCGGGTGCCCCTGCGGTGCGTACCCCTGCGGCGGGTACGGCTGCGGTTGCTGCTGGTAGGGCGGGTACGGCTGCGGCTGCGGCGGTCCGTAAGGGTTCTGGTCGTACTGCGGCGGCGGGTAGCCCTGCGCCATGGTGGTTCCCCCGAAAGCTGTGGATCAAGAAACAGCCCCGCATCCTACCCACGCCCCGGAGCGGGAAGTCGGCTCTTGCGACTTCCCGCTCCGGCCGCGCCCACCGAAAGCGCGCCCGGAGCGGGAAGTCGGCTCTTGCGACTTCCCGCTCCGGCCGCGCCCACCGAAAGCGCGCCCGCGCCCGGACCGGAGGGCCGCGCCGGTGCTACCGCCAGGGCAGCGGCGGCGCCGTGCGGGCCGGGCTCCCGGCGAGCGCGGCCAGGGCGATCCGGACGCCCTCGGCGAGCTGCGGGTCCTCGCCGGCCGCCCAGTGGTGCGGGGCGATCGGCACCTCGACGTCCGGGTCGACGCCGTGGTTCTCCACGCCCCAGCCGTAGTTCTCCAGCCAGAACGCGTACTTGGGCTGGGTGACCAGGGTGCCGTCGACGAGCCGGTAGCGGCTGTCGATGCCGATCACCCCGCCCCAGGTGCGGGTGCCGACGACCGGGCCGATCCCGAGCGCCTGGATGGCGGCGTTGACGATGTCGCCGTCCGAGCCGGAGTCCTGGTCGGCGAGCGCGACGACCGGCCCGCGCGGGGCATCGCCCGGGTACGGCACCGGGCTGTCGGTGTCCCGGCTGACGTTCCAGCCGACGATCCGGCGGGCGAGCTTCTCGATCACCAGCTGCGAGGTGTGGCCGCCGCGGTTCTCCCGGATGTCGACGATCACGCCCTCCCTGGCCATCTCCGAGCGCAGGTCGCGGTGGATCTGGGCCCAGCCGGTGGTCTGCATGTCGGGGACGTGCAGGTAGCCGAGCCGGCCGTCGGACAGTTCACGCACGGCGGCCCGCCGGCCGGCCACCCAGTCGTGGTAGCGCAGCGCCTCGTCGTCGGCGAGCGGGACGACCACCGGGTGGCGCCGGTCGGTGCCGTCCTTGCCGGCCACGGTCAGTTCCACCGGCTGCCCGGCGGTGCCGGCCAGCAGCGGGGCGGGGCCGGTGACCGGGTCCACCGGGCGGCCGTTGACCGCCAGGACCGCGTCGCCCGGGCGGATCGCCGCGCCGGGCGCGGCCAGCGGCGAGCGGGCCCGCGGGTCGGAGGACTCGCCGGGCAGGATCCGGGCGATCCGCCACTGCTCGCCGTCCTTCACGAGGTCCGCGCCGAGCAGGCCCTGGCGCCGGGCGGGCTCGGTGTGCGAACCGTAGGGCACCACGTGGGCGTGCGAGGTGCCGAGTTCGCCGTGCACCTCCCAGAGCAGGTCGACCAGGTCGTCGTGCGAGCCGACCCGCTCCACCAGCGGCCGGTAGCGCTCCAGGACGCCGGCCCAGTCCACGCCGGCGAGGTCGGGGCGCCAGAAGTTGTCCCGCATCAGCCGGCCGTTCTCGGCGAACATCTGGCGCCACTCGGCGGCCGGGTCGACGGTGACGCGCAGCCGGGCGAGGTCCACGGCGGTCTCGTCGTCCTCGCCGGCCGCCTTGTGGTCGGCCGGGACGATCCGCAGCTCGCCCTCGTCGAGCACGGCGACCCGGCTGCCGTCCCCGCTGACCGCGAAGCCGTCGACGTCGTGCACCAGTTGCTCGACCCGGCGCTTCTTCAGGTCGAAGCGCTCCAGCACCGGCCGCGGCCGTTCGTCCTCCAACGAGGCTGCCTCGTCGCCGAGTTCGCCGAGCAGCGGGACCCTCGTCCACAGCACGCCGTCCTTGGCGGCCCGCAGGGTGCCGAACAGGCCGCCCTCGACCGGGAAGGGGACGATCCGGTCGGCGATGCCGTCCAGGTCCACCCTGGTCACCGGCGCCGAGTCGGTGCCGCCCTCCTCGCCGTCCGCCTTCTTGGCCCGGGGCTCGTCCTCCTCCCCGCCGAGCGGGCGCCCGGCCCGCTGCGGCCCGAACGGGGACGGCGTGTCGGCGGCCAGGGTGATCAGGTACGGGCGGCAGCCGTTGGGGAACGACAGGTCGAAGACGTGCGAGTCGTAGACCGGGTCGAAGTTGCGCACCGACAGGAACGCCAGGTACCGGCCGTCCGCGGTGAAGGCCGGCGAGGTGTCGATGAAGCGCTGCTGGGTGGCCTCGCTGACGGTGCGGGTGGCCAGGTTGGCCAGCACGATCTGGCGCAGCGAGAACGGCCCCAGCCCCGGCACCGGCCGCGACCAGGCCAGCCAGGCGGAGTCCGGGCTGAAGACCAGCCCGCCGACCTCGCCGTCGGTGCTGCGGTCCAGCTCGTGCACGGTGCCGTCGGCGAGCGCCACCAGCAGCACCCGGCCGTCGTGCACGCCGAGCGCGGCCTGCTTGCCGTCCGGGGAGACGGCCAGCGAGTTGACCCGGCCGAGCTGTCCGGCGGCCAGCCGGCGGCGCTCGGCGCCGTGCACGGCGGGCGCGAACTCCAGGGCGTCCTCGCCCTCGGCGTCGGACACCCACAGCACGCCCTGGGCGCCGTCCTCGCCGGGCACCACCCGGACCAGTCGCCCGCGCACGCCCGGCGTCTCGTCCAGCACCCGGGCCGGGCCCTCCCGGTGGGTCAGCCAGTGCACGCTGCCGCGCACCACGACGGCGCTGGCCCGGCCGGTGCGGTCGGGGGCGACGGACTCCAGCCAGTGCGCGGCGGGCACCGGCCGCGGGCGCAGGCCGGTGCGCGGGCCGGCCAGCCGGACCTCCAGGCGGCGCGGCTCGGCGCCCTCCAGGTCGTCCAGCAGCCAGACGTCGCCGGCCCGGTGGAACACCACCCGGGTGCCGTCGGTGGCGGCGTTGCGGGCGTAGAAGCCGTCCGGGTCGGCGGTGTGGCGGCGCAGGTCGGAGCCGTCCGGGAGGCTGGACCACAGCTCGCCGACGCCCTCGTGGTCGGACAGGAACGCGATCCTCCCTCCTTGCCCGCCATCGGGCAGGAGGGGCCCAGCGACCCACAGCGGCGAGGACAGCTGGCCGTCCAGCTCCTCGTGGACGCGGACGAACTCGTCCCGGCCGATCCACAGCTTGCCGGCCCGCCCGCCCCGGTAGCGCTTCCACCAGGCCGGTTCGCGGATCGCCGCGCTCGCCAGCAGCACCCGGTCGCCGCCCGGTTCGAAGGCGATCCCGCCGATCGGCCCGTACGGCAGCCGGGCGGGCTCGCCGCCGTCCAGCGGCACGGCGTGCGCCCAGGTGCGGCGCAGGGTGGCCTGGCCGGCGGTGGTGGTGGCGATCGGGCGGCCGTCTTCCGTCCAGCCCTGCACCCGGGTCTGGCCGCTGCCCCAGTGGGTGAGCCGGCGCGACGGGCCGCCGTCCACCGGCACCACGTGCACCTCGGGCGCGCCGTCCCGGGCGGAGGTGAAGGCGATGTGCCGCCCGTCCGGGGAGAACCGGGGGTCGTGGACCGGCAGGTGGTCGGCCGTCAGCCGCCAGGCCCGGCCGCCCTCCAGCGGGGCGAGCCACAGGTCGTTCTCGGCGACGAAGGTGACCAGGTCGCCGTGCAGGTGGGGGTGGCGCAGGTAGGCGCCCGCGGGGGTGCTCAGGAAGTCCGTCACGCGGCCAGCGTAGGCACGTGCGCGTACGAGCCGCCGGGCTTTTCGGCAGAGTCGGGCCGGTCGGGCGAGCCCGCTGGACGCCGCCGCGGGGTCGTAGTACGGGCCCCGGCCGGGTGCGGGGCCGGACGGGCCTCAGGCCCAGCGGCCGGTGCGCCCGAGCAGCAGCGCGCCGGCGGCCACCCCGGCGGTGGAGGTGCGCAGCACCGAGGGCCCCAGCCGGTACGGCCGGGCGCCCGCCTCGGCGAACGCGGCCAGCTCCTCCGGGGAGACCCCGCCCTCCGGGCCGACGACGAGCACGAGGTCGCCGCTGCCGGGCAGCGCGGCGTGCGCCAGCGGCTCGGCGCCCTCCTCGTGCAGCACGGCGGCGAACGCGGCCCGCGCCAGGACGGGAGCCAGCTGCCTGGTGGTCATCGGGTCGTGCACCTCGGGGAAGCGCAGCCGGCGGGACTGCTTGCCCGCCTCGCGGGCGGTGGCCCGCCACTTGGCGAGCGCCTTGGCGCCGCGCTCGCCCTTCCACTGGGTGATGCAGCGCGAGGCCGCCCACGGGATCACCGCGTCCACGCCGACCTCGGTCATGGTCTCGACGGCCAGCTCGCCGCGGTCGCCCTTGGGCAGCGCCTGGACGACGACGATCCGCGGCGCGGGCTCCGGCTCGCGGCGCACCGCGGTGACGGCCACGTCGATCGCGTCCTTGCCGAGCACCTCGGCGACCGTCCCGTCCACGCCGAGTCCCAGCCCGTCGGCGAGGGTCACCGCCTCGCCGGCCGTCAGCCGCTTCACGGCGGCCGCGTGCCGGCCCTCCGGGCCGTCCAGGCGCACCAGGGTGCCGGGCGCGGCAGTGGTGATCCGCTCGGTCTCGACGACGAAGACGGGCGCGGTCATGCGGGGAACCTCCGGGAGGGGGTGGATCGGGCACGCGAAAGGGGTGCCGGGTGGTCCCCGGCACCCCTCCGCGGACGGCTACCGGCCGTTGAAGGCGTCCTTCAGGCGGGAGAACAGGCCCTGCTGGCCCGGCGCGAACTGGCCGGACGGCCGCTCCTCGCCGCGCAGCACCGCGAGGCGGCGCAGCAGCTCCTCCTGCTCGGCGTCGAGCTTGGTGGGCGTCTTCACCTCGACGTGCACTATCAGGTCGCCCCGGCCGCCCCCGCGCAGGTGGGTGATGCCGCGGCCGTGCAGCGGGATCGACTGGCCGGACTGGGTGCCGGGCCGGATGTCGACCTCCTCCAGGCCGTCCAGGGTCTGCAGCGGCACCTGGGTGCCGAGTGAGGCCGCCGTCATCGGGATGGTGACGGTGCAGTGCAGGTCGTCCCCGCGCCGCTGGAAGATGGCGTGGGTGGTCTCGGCGATCTCGACGTAGAGGTCGCCGGCCGGGCCGCCGCCGGGGCCGACCTCGCCCTCGCCGGCCAGCTGGATCCGGGTGCCGTTGTCGACACCGGCCGGGATCTTGACGGTCAGCGTGCGGCGGGCGCGGACCCGGCCGTCGCCGGCGCACTCCGGGCACGGGGTCGGCACGACGGTGCCGAAGCCCTGGCACTGCGGGCAGGGGCGGGAGGTCATGACCTGGCCCAGGAAGGACCGGGTGACCTGGGAGACCTCGCCCTTGCCGCGACACATGTCACAGGTCTGCGCGGTGGTGCCGGGGGCCGCGCCCTCGCCGCTGCAGGTGGTGCAGGTGACGGCGGTGTCGACCTGGAGTTCCTTGGTGGTGCCGAAGGCGGCCTCCTCCAGGGTGATCTCCAGCCGGATCATGGCGTCCTGGCCGCGGCGGGTGCGCGAGCGCGGGCCGCGCTGGCCGGCCGCGGCGCCGAAGAAGGCGTCCATGATGTCGGAGAAGCCGAAGCCCGCCGCGCCGGCGCCGAAGCCGCCCGCGCCGCCACCGCCGCCCGGGGACAGCGGGTCGCCGCCGAGGTCGTAGACCTGACGCTTCTGCGGGTCGGAGAGCACCTCGTAGGCGGCGTTGATCTCCTTGAACCGCTCCTGCGTCTTCGGGTCCGGGTTGACGTCCGGGTGCAGTTCGCGTGCCAGGCGCCGGAACGCCTTCTTGATCTCGTCCTGCCCCGCATCCCGTCGGACGCCGAGTACCGCGTAGTAGTCCGTGGCCACCAAATGCTCCGCTTGTTCCGCCTGTAGTAGTGCTGCGACTGGACGCCGTTGGTCGTCCAACGGCGACGTTTGCTACGACTCGGCCAGGATCTGACCCACGTACCGCGCTACCGCCCGCACCGCCCCCATTGTGCCTGGGTAGTCCATCCGGGTCGGACCGATCACACCCAGTTTGGCCACGCTCTCGTCGCCCGAACCGTAACCGACGGACACGACCGAGGTGGAATTCAGCCCTTCGTAGGCGTTCTCCCGCCCGATCCGGACCGTCATCGCGGCGTCATTGGTCTCACCCAGGAGGCGGAGCAGGATGACCTGCTCCTCCAGGGCCTCCAGCACCGGCTGGATGGTGAGGGGGAAGTCGTGGCCGAAGCGGGTCAGGTTGGCCGTGCCGGCCAGCATGATCCGCTCCTCGTTCTGTTCCGCGAGCGTCTCGAACAGGGTCGCCAGGACCGTGCTGACGGTCGGCCGGTCGGCCGGCTCGAACATCGCCGGGAGTTCCTCCAGCACGCCCGGGACCTCCGGGAGGCGGCGGCCGGCGGCTCCGGTGTTGAGCGCCGTCCGCAGGTCCGCCAGGACGGTCTCGCCGACCGTGCCCGGGCAGTCGACCATCCGCTGCTCGACCCGGCCGGTGTTGGTGATCAGCACCAGCATCACCTTGGCCGGGGCCAGCGCCACCAGCTCGATGTGCCGGACGGTCGAGCGCGTCAGCGACGGGTACTGCACCACCGCGACCTGCCGGGTCAGCTGGGCGAGCAGCCGCACGGTGCGCGCGACCACGTCGTCCAGGTCGACCGCGCCGTCCAGGAAGTGCCGGATCGCCCGGCGCTCGGGGGCGCTCATCGGCTTGATCTCGGCGAGCTTGTCGACGAAGAGGCGGTACCCCTTGTCGGTCGGGATGCGGCCGGCGCTGGTGTGCGGCTGGTGGATGTAGCCCTCCTCCTCCAGCGCCGCCATGTCGTTGCGGACGGTCGCCGGCGAGACCCCGAGGTTGTGCCGCTCCACCAGGGCCTTGGAGCCGACCGGCTCCTCGGTGCCCACGTAGTCCTGCACGATCGCGCGGAGCACGGCGAGCTTGCGTTCGTCCAGCTGGCGGACCTCACCGGCCATGGGGCACGCACCTCCGTCTTCGCACGTTGTCCGTCTGTGTCCCTGTGTGTCCCTGTGTGCTGCAGCGGGCCGCTCCGGGAGGCCCCGGTTTTGGCACTCTGAACACACGAGTGCCAAAACCGTACCTGCCAGTGTAAGGCCCGGGTCCTACGGCAGGAACGGCTTGACCGGCGTGATCCTGCCCGCAGTTCCGGGTACGGCCCGCGGGGCCCCGCCCGTTCACGGGTCACCGGCGCGCGGGTGGTGCCCCGGGGCCGTCCGGGTGGGAGCATCGGAAGCGACGGCGAATGGAGGAGCAAGCGATGTCGAGCTCGGGCCAGCACACCCGTTTCGCGCCCGACCGCGGCCTGACCGGCCGCATGGTCGCGACGATGTTCGTGATCGGGCTGCTGTACGTCGGTTTCACCGGCCTGCTGATCGCGCTGCTGCGCGGCGCCTGGCCGCTGATCGTCCTGATCTCCGGCGGGCTGTTCGTGGCCCAGTTCTGGTTCAGCGACAAGATCACCGAACGGGCCATGGGCGCCCACCAGGTGACCCCGGAGGAGTTCCCCCAACTGCACGGCACGATCGACCGGCTCTGCGCCCTGGCCGACATGCCCAAACCGCGCGTGGCGGTCGCCGACAACGACATGCCCAACGCCTTCGCCACCGGCCGCAACCCGCAGAACGCGGTGGTCTGCGTGACCACCGGCCTGCTGCGCCGGTTGGAGCCGGAGGAGCTGGAGGGCGTCCTCGCGCACGAGCTGTCGCACGTCGCCCACCGGGACGTCGCGGTGATGACGATCGCCGGCTTCCTCGGCGTGCTCGCCGGCGCGATGACCCGGATCGCCGTGTACGGCGGGTTCATGGGCGGCGGGCGCAACAACAACGACCAGAACGCGGCCATCGTGGCCCTGATCATCCCGCTGGTCTCGATGCTCGTCTACGCGATCAGCTTCCTGCTCACCCGGCTGCTGTCCCGCTACCGCGAGCTGGCGGCCGACCGCGCCGCCGCGCAGCTCACCGGCCGGCCCAGCGCGCTCGCTTCGGCCCTGACCAAGGTGACGGGGCAGATCGCGGCCATCCCCAGCAAGGACCTGCGCCAGGCGCAGCCGTACAACGCCTTCTACTTCGCCCCCGCGCTGAGCGCGCGGGAGGCGGCCTCGCAGCTGTTCTCCACCCACCCGTCGCTGGAGAAGCGGCTGGCGCAGCTGGCGAAGATCACCGAGCAGCTGGGCCGCTGAGCCCGCGCCCGCCGTTCGACACGAGAGGACCGCCGTGGGAATCCTGGACGCCCTGTTCGGCCGCACCAAGCCCGTCAAGCCCGACCTGGACCAGCTGTTCGGCGTGCCGTCCGCGGCGCTGACCCTGGAGGCCGGCGCCGGGTTCACCCCCACCGGGCTCGGCTCGGTCTGCTTCGCGGCGGTCGAGGGCGCGGCCTTCGTGCAGGTCGAGCAGCAGGTGCGGGCGCTGCTGGACGCGGACACCGAGCGCGGCGGCGTGCCGGTGGAGGCCTCCAAGGACGACTACGGCTACTCCTGGCTGCTGGCCCGGCACTCCCCGCAGGAGCTGCCGGAGCTGGTGAACGACCTGCACGCGGTCAACAGCGAGCTGGAGGCGAACGGCTTCGGGCCGCAGCTGCTCTGCTCGCTGGTGGGCTTCCGCAACCCGCAGGGGCAGTCCTTGGCCCTGGTCTACCTCTACAAGCGCGGCACCTTCTACCCGTTCGCCCCGATGCCCGGCGGCGGGGAGAAGCGCAACAGCCCGCTGGAGCTGCAGGTCAACGCGATGCTGGGGAACGACCTGCGGCTGGAGAAGGACCTCAGCCGCTGGTTCCCCGTCTGGGGCGCGCCAGGCCTCTGACGGCCCGTCCGGCGTCCCTATGATCACCCGTATGCGCAGCCGCCAGTACGGACCCGACCTGACCCCGCCGTGGAAGAAGCAGACCCCCGCCCCGGAGGTGCCCGCCGAGCCGGACCTCGTGGTCGAGGAGGCGGCGACCGGCTTCTGCGGGGCGGTGGTGCGCTGCGAGAAGACCGCCGAGGGGTTCACCGTCACCCTGGAGGACCGTTTCGGCAAGCACCGGGTGTTCCCGCTGGTCCCGCGCGGCTTCCTGCTGGAGGGCAGGGTCGTCACCCTGGTCCGCCCCACCGCCCCGGCGGCGCCCCGCACGCCCGGCCGCACCGCCTCCGGCTCCGTCGCCGTCCCCGGCGCGCGCGCCCGGGTCGCCCGCGAGTCGCGGATCTACGTCGAGGGCCGGCACGACGCCGAGCTGGTCGAGCGGGTCTGGGGCGACGACCTGCGGATCGAGGGCGTCGTGGTGGAGTACCTGCGCGGCATCGACGACCTGCCGGCGATCGTCGCCGACTTCGCCCCGGGCCCCGGCCGCCGCCTCGGCGTGCTGGTCGACCACCTGCTCCCGGGGACGAAGGAGCACCGCATCGCCGCCCGGGTCACCGGCGAGTCCGTCCTGGTCGTCGGCCACCCCTACATCGACGTCTGGCAGGCCGTGAAGCCCGCCTCCGTGGGCATCCCCGCCTGGCCCGCCGTGCCCCGCGGCGAGGACTGGAAGGAGGGCACCTGCCGCCGCCTCGGCTGGCCCGTCGACACCCCGGCGGCGTGGAAGCACATCCTGTCGAAGGTGGACAGCTACAAGGACCTGGAGCCCGAACTCCTGGGCCGGGTGGAGGAACTGATCGACTTCGTGACCCTGCCCGAGTAGCCCCCGGACAGATCGCCCGCGTTCGCGAACGCGGATATCCTGTTTCGAGAACGGATATACGCCGCCCCGGGAGGTCCCGATGTCCCGCACCGTGATCGATCTCGACGACGAGGCGCTCGCCGACGCGGCGCGCTACCTCGGCACCACCACCAAGAAGGACACCGTCAACGCCGCACTTCGGGAGATAGCGGACCGGAGACGGCGCGCCGCAGCGCTGGCCCGGATGCGCGAGATGGCGGCCGAGGGCGAGATCGACTTCTCCACCATCGGCTATCCGGACGAACCGAGCGCACCAGCGAGGCCTGCCGCGTGAACGAGGAGTTCCTGATCGACACCAGCGCGCTGGTCCGGCTTGTGCGCGGCCAGACCGGCGCGGCCTGGGACGAAGCCGTCACCGCCGGGCTGGTCCTGTTGTGCGAACCGGTCCGGCAGGAGTACTTGCGTGCCGTCGGCGGCCGAGCCGCGTACTTCGAGGCAGCTGGACTACTGCGGGAGCTCTTCCCGTATCAGCACCTGCGGGACAACGCCTGGCAGGAGGCCGCCGAGCTGCAGGAGCGGCTGGCACAGTCGAGTCGCCACCAGTGCGCCAGCCCGGTCGACCTCCTGGTGGCCGTCACCGCTGCGCAACACAAGCTCACGGTCCTCCACCAGGACGCCGACTTCGAGACCATCGCCGGACTCACCGGCCAGCCGGTGCGCCGGATCTGCTAGTCCACCAGGTCACGCACGACGGCGTCCGCCAGCAGCCTGCCCTGCAGGGTGAGGGCGGCGCGGCCGTCCGCGTACGGCCCGGCGGCGAGGAGGCCGTCCGCGAGGGCCCGGTCGGCGGCCTTGCGGCCGGTGTCGGTGAGCAGGTCCAGGGCGACGCCGTCGACCAGGCGCAGCTCCAGCAGGATGCGCTCGACGCGGCGGTCCTCGTCCGCCAGGACCTCGCGGCCCAGCGCCGGGGTGCGGCCCTCGGCCAGGGCCTGCGCGTAGGCGGCGGGGTGCTTGGCGTTCCACCAGCGGACGCCGCCGACGTGGCTGTGGGCGCCGGGGCCGGCGCCCCACCAGTCGGCGCCCGTCCAGTAGAGCTCGTTGTGGCGGCAGCGGCCCTCGGGGGTGGTGGCCCAGTTGGAGACCTCGTACCAGTGGTACCCGGCGGAGGCGAGCGCCTCCTCGGCGATCAGGTAGCGGTCGGCGTGCACGTCGTCGTCGATCATCGGCAGTTCGCCGCGCTTGACCCGGGCGGCGAGCCGGGTGCCCTCCTCGACGATCAGGGAGTACGCCGAGACGTGGTCGGGCCCGGCGCCGATGGCGGCGTCCAGCGAGGCCCGCCAGTCGTCGTCGGACTCGCCCGGGGTGCCGTAGATCAGGTCGAGGTTGACGTGCTCGAACCCGGCCGCGCGGGCCTCGGCCACACAGGCCTCCGGGCGGCCCGGGGTGTGGTGGCGGTCGAGCAGCTGCAGCACGTGCGGGCGGGCGCTCTGCATGCCGAAGGAGATCCGGTTGTAGCCGCCCTCGCGCAGCTCCGCCAGGTACGCCGGGCCGACGGACTCCGGGTTGGCCTCGGTGGTGACCTCGGCGTCGTCGGCGAGCCCGAACTCCTCGCGGATCGCGGCGAGCATCTTCACCAGGTCGCGGGCGGGCAGCAGGGTGGGGGTGCCGCCGCCGAGGAAGACGGTGCGCACCGGCAGCTGCGCGTCCCCCAGCACCCGCCGGGCCAGCCGGATCTCGGCGACCACGTTGTCCGCGTACGTCTCCTGCGAGGCGACCGCCCCGGAGGAGCGCAGCTCGGTGGCGGTGTAGGTGTTGAAGTCGCAGTAGCCGCAGCGGCTGGCGCAGTACGGCACGTGCAGGTAGAAGCCGAACGGCCGGCTGCCGAGCCCGTCCAGGGCGGGCGCGGGCAGGGAACCGTCGGACGGCACCGGTTCGCCGTCGGGGAGTGCGGAGGGCATGCCCCCATTGTCCCGTACGGCCGGCGAAGCTCCCGTACGGCCCGCGACACCCGCGCGGACCGTACGGGAGCGGCCGGGTCAGGCCTCGTTGGCGCCCGCGTACATCGCGGTGACCGCGTCCGCGTAGGTCCGCTCCACCACCGGGCGCTTGATCTTCAGGCTCGGGGTGAGCTCGCCGTGCTCCACGTCCAGGTCGCGCGGCAGCAGGTGGAACTTCTTGATCGTCTGCCAGCGCTGCAGCCCGCCGTTGAGCCGCTTCACGAAGCCCTCGATCAGCTCGTGCACGGCCGGCTCGACCGCCAGCTCGGCGTACGACTTGCCGGCCAGGCCGTGCTCGGCCGCCCACGGCATGAGGACCGCCTCGTCCAGGCCGATCAGCGCGGTGCAGAAGTTGCGGCCGTTGCCGATCACCAGGATGTTGCTGACGAACGGGCAGACCGCCTTGAACTTGCCCTCGACCTCGCTGGGCGCCACGTACTTGCCGCCCGACGTCTTGAACAGGTCCTTCTTGCGGTCGGTGATCCGCAGGAAGCCGTCCGGGCTGAGCTCGCCGATGTCCTCGGTGTGGAACCAGCCGTCCGCCTCCAGCACCTCCGCGGTCTTCTCCGGCAGGTTGTGGTAGCCGCGCATGATGCCCGGGCCGCGCAGCAGGATCTCGCCGTCCTCGGCGATCCGCACCTCGGTGCCGGGCAGCGGGCGGCCCACCGTGCCGATCCGCACGTCCTCCTCGCGGTTGACGCAGGAACCGGCGCTGGTCTCGCTCAGGCCGTAGCCCTCCAGGATCGGCACCCCGGCGCCCAGGAAGAAGTAGCCGATCTCCGGGGCCAGCGCGGCACTGCCGGAGACCGCGCCGCGCAGCCGCCCGCCGAACGCCGCCCGGATCTTCGCGTACACCAGCTTGTCCGCCAGCGCGTGCTGCACCCGCAGGCCCAGCGGGGCCGTGCCGGCACCGGTGGCGATCCGGCTCTCCTGGACGGCCCGGGCGTGCTCGCGGGCGACCTTGGCCGCCCACATGAAGATCTTGTACTTGGCGCCGCCCTCGGCCCGGGCCTTGCCCGCGATGCCGTTGTAGACCTTCTCGAAGATCCGCGGCGCCGACGCCATCACGGTCGGCCGGATCACCGGCAGGTTGTGGATGATCCGGTCCACCCGGCCGTCCACCGCCATCACGTGCCCGGTGGCGATCTGCCCGGAGATCAGCGTCTTGCCGAACACGTGCGACAGCGGCAGCCACATGAACTGGACGTCGTCGGCCCGCAGCAGCCCGCTGGCCTCCTGCGCCCGGCCCTCGTACGCCCAGCAGTCGTGCACCAGCCGCACGCCCTTGGGGCGGCCCGTGGTGCCCGAGGTGTAGATCAGGGTCGCCAGCTGCTCCTTGTCGAGCCCGGCGACGGCCTTCTCCACCGCGTCCGGCTGCCGCTCCAGGTGCTCGGCGCCGCGCCGCTCCAGCTCCGCCAGGGTGATCACGTCGAGGCCGGCCGCCTCCGGGGCCTCCTCCGGGGCGTCGAACAGGATGACGGTGCGCAGCTCGGGCAGCTGGTCGAGCTGCGCGACGGCCTTCGCCAGCTGGGCGGCGTTCTCCGCGAACAGCGCGCGCGAGCCCGAGTCGGACAGGATGAACGCGGTCTCGTCCGCGTTGGTGCTCGGGTAGACCGTCGTGATCGCGGCGCCCGCGCACATGGCGCCGAGGTCCGCGATGATCCACTCGATCCGGGTGGACGACGCCAGGGCGACCCGGTCCTCCGGCTGGATGCCCAGCGCCATCAGACCGGCCGCCACCGCCTTGACCCGGGTCGCGGTCTGCGCCCAGGTCAGCGAACGCCACTGCTCCGCGCCGGGCGCGCCGTCCGCGGCGTGCTCGTCGACCGGGGCCGGGTGGCGGTAGGCCTCGCCGTTCGGGGTCGCGGCGACCCGCTCCAGGAACAGGTGGGCGACGGAGGCGGGACGCCCGGCGACGAGGTCGGGCCTGCCGGAGTCGATCAGGGACTGCGCGGAACTCAACGAGACCTCCGGGGGCGGGTGGCCGTCTGAGGGATTGTCGCGACGGCCGTGGGGGCGGTCGCCGGGCCCCGGTTAACCTGAGCGGTACCGGTCAGTAACAAGGGGGCAACCAGCAGCCTAGGGGGAAACCGGTCATTCCGTAAGAGGGTGGATCCAGCTGGCACGCCCCCGCAGCCCCGGTGACCGCACCGCACCGCAGCGGCGCACCCGGCGAGGTGACCAACGAGCGAACCCGCCGGACCGTTCGGCAAAAGCCCGGCAAACCCCCGGTTCCCGCACGCCGAATGGCCTGTACGACGCTACAGAACAACGAGAATTGGGGTGCGAACCCGACCCGCGACGACAAGAGTGTTCAAGTGCTGATCAGACTACTGCGGGCGTACCTGCGCCCCTACTCCCGACCGATCACCCTCCTGGTGATCCTCCAGCTGGTGTCCACCCTCGCGGCGCTCTACCTGCCGACCCTCAACGCCGACATCATCGACGACGGCGTCGTCAAGGGCGACACCGGCTACATCCTGCGCGTCGGCGGGGTGATGATCGGCGTGACCCTCGTCCAGGCAGCCTGCTCCATCGGCGCCGTCCTCATCGGCGCCCGCGTCGCCATGGCCTTCGGCCGGGACGTCCGCGCCGCCGTCTTCGACCGCGTACAGACCTTCTCCGCCCGCGAGGTCGGCCAGTTCGGCGCCCCCTCCCTGATCACCCGCACCACCAACGACGTCCAGCAGATCCAGATGCTCGCCCTCATGAGCTTCACGCTCATGGTCGCCGCACCGATCATGTGCGTCGGCGGCATCATCATGGCCCTCAACCAGGACGTCCCGCTGTCCGGCCTGCTGCTCGCCGTCATCCCCGCCCTCGCCGTCGTCGTCATCCTGCTCGTCCGCGCGCTGCGCCCCCAGTTCCGCAGCATGCAGCAGAAGATCGACACCGTGAACCGGATCCTGCGCGAACAGATCACCGGCATCCGGGTCATCCGCGCCTTCGTCAAGGACGACCAGGAACAGGCCCGCTTCGCCGGCGCCAACGAGGACCTCACCGACGTCGCCCGCCACGTCGGCCGCCTGATGTCCGTCATGTTCCCGGCCGTCATGCTCGTCGTGAACGTCTCCAGCGTCGCCGTGCTCTGGTTCGGCGCCCACCGCATCGACAGCGGCGACATGGAGATCGGCGCCCTCACCGCCTTCCTCTCCTACCTGCTGCAGATCCTGATGAGCGTCATGATGGCCACCTTCATGTTCATGATGGTGCCCCGCGCCGAGGTCTGCGCCGAACGCGTCCAGGAAGTCCTCGACACCGACTCCAGCGTCGCCCCGCCCGCCGACCCCGTCACCGACCCCACCCGCCTCGGCCACCTCGAACTGCGCGAGGTCGACTTCCGCTACCCCGGCGCCGAAGCCTCCGTCCTGCGCGGCATCGACATCACCGCCCGCCCCGGCGAGACCACCGCCATCATCGGCTCCACCGGCAGCGGCAAGTCCACCCTGCTCGGCCTCGTCCCCCGCCTCTTCGACGTCACCTCCGGCCAGGTCCTGCTCGACGGCGTCGACGTCCGCGACCTCGCCGCCGACGCGATCGCCGAAAGCGTCGGCATCGTCCCCCAGAAGCCCTACCTCTTCACCGGCACCGTCGCCAGCAACCTCCGCTACGGCCGACCCGACGCCACCGACGAGGAACTCTGGCACGCCCTGGAGATCGCCCAGGCCAAGGACTTCGTCGAGAAACTCCCCGAAGGCCTCGACGCCCCCATCTCCCAAGGCGGCAGCAACGTCTCCGGCGGCCAGCGCCAACGCCTCGCCATCGCCCGCGCCCTGGTCCGCAAACCCGCCGTCTACCTCTTCGACGACTCCTTCTCCGCCCTCGACTACGCCACCGACGCCAAACTGCGCAAGGCCCTCACCCGCGAGACCTCCGACGCCACCGTCCTGATCGTCGCCCAACGCGTGTCCACCATCCGCGACGCCGACCGGATCATCGTCCTCGACGAAGGCGCCGTCGTCGGCACCGGCACCCACCACGAACTGATGGCCGACAACCCGACGTACCGGGAGATCGTGCTCTCCCAGCTCACCGAGCAGGAGGCGGCGTGACCAGCCCCGGCAAGCCCACGACGAAGCAGGACCCCGACACCGGGAAAGCCGACCTGACCAAGGCCGACACCCACCTCCCCGGCGACTCCCAGGCCGCCGCCGCCCGCCGCGGCCCCGCCGGACCCGGCCGCTTCATGGGCGGCCAGGGCGCCGAGAAGTCCATGGACTTCAAGGGCTCCGGCAAACGCGTCCTCGGCCTGCTGCGCCCCGAACGCAACCTCCTCCTCGGCGTCCTCCTCCTCGGCGTCCTCGGCGTCGGCTGCGCCGTCATCGGCCCCAAGATCCTCGGCAACGCCACCGACCTGATCTTCGCCGGCGTCGTCGGCGCCCGCTTCGCACCCGGCACCTCCAAGGCCCAGGTCATCGACGGCCTGCGCGCCCACGGCCAGAGCGGCGTCGCCGACCTGCTCTCCGCCGTCGACTTCACCCCCGGCCAGGGCATGGACTTCCACGCCATCGGCACCGTCCTGCTCTGGGTCCTCGGCATCTACGTCACCTCCGCCGTCTTCGGCATCTTCCAGGGCCGACTCGCCACCAAGGCGATCCAGCTCGCCAGCTACCGGCTGCGCCAGGACGTCGAAGCCAAACTGGCCCGACTCCCGCTCAGCTACTTCGACAAGCAGCCCCGCGGCGAAGTGCTCAGCCGCGTCACCAACGACATCGACAACATCGGCCAGTCCATGCAGCAGACCATGGGACAGGTCGTCAACTCGCTGCTCACCGTCGTCGGCGTGCTGGCCATGATGTTCTGGATCTCCCCGCTGCTCGCCCTGATCGCCCTGGTCTCGGTACCGGCCTCCGTCGTCGTCGCCACCAAGGTCGGCAAGCGGGCACAGCCGCAGTTCGTCCAGCAGTGGAAGTCCACCGGCCAACTCAACGCCCACATCGAGGAGATGTACACCGGCCACACCCTCGTCAAGGTGTTCGGCCGCCGGCGCGAAGCCGCCGAGACCTTCCGCGAGCACAACGAGGCGCTCTACGAGGCCAGCTACAAGGCCCAGTTCATCTCCGGCATCATCCAGCCCGCGATGATGCTGATCGGCAACCTGCAGTACGTGCTCATCGCCGTCGTCGGCGGCCTGCGGGTCGCGAGCGGCGCACTGTCCATCGGCGACGTGCAGGCCTTCATCCAGTACTCCCGGCAGTTCAGCCAGCCGCTCACCCAGGTCGCCAGCATGGCCAACCTGGTGCAGTCCGGCGTCGCCTCCGCCGAGCGCGTCTTCGAACTGCTCGACGCCCCCGAGCAGAGCCCCGAACCCGCCATGCCCGAGAAGCCGGACACCGTCCGCGGCCGGGTCTCCTTCCAGGACGTCTCCTTCCGCTACGACCCCGACAAGCCCCTCATCGAGGACCTCTCGCTCAAGGTCGAACCCGGCCACACCGTCGCCATCGTCGGCCCCACCGGCGCCGGGAAGACCACCCTCGTCAACCTGCTGATGCGGTTCTACGAGGTCAGCTCCGGGCGGATCACCCTCGACGGCGTCGACATCTCCGCGATGTCCCGCGAGGACCTCCGCTCCGGCATCGGCATGGTCCTCCAGGACACCTGGCTGTTCGGCGGCACCATCGCCGACAACATCGCCTACGGCGCCCAGGGCGCCACCCGCGAAGAAGTCGTCGAAGCCGCCAAGGCCGCCCACGTCGACCGCTTCGTGCGCACCCTGCCCGACGGCTACGACACCGTCATCGACGACGAGGGCACCGGCGTCAGCACCGGCGAGAAGCAGCTCATCACCATCGCCCGCGCCTTCCTCGCCCAGCCGTCCATCCTGGTCCTGGACGAGGCCACCAGCTCCGTCGACACCCGCACCGAGGTGCTCATCCAGCGGGCCATGGCCCGGCTGCGCACCGGCCGCACCAGCTTCGTGATCGCCCACCGGCTCTCCACCATCCGGGACGCCGACGTGATCCTGGTGATGGAGAACGGCTCGATCGTGGAACAGGGCTCGCACGACGAACTGATCGCCGCCGGCGGCGCCTACGCCCGCCTCTACCAGGCGCAGTTCGCCGAAGCCGTGGCCGAGGTCGACTGACCCGGCACCACCCGGCGGGCCGGGGCGGAAACCCTCCGCCCCGGCCCACACCCGGCGCCCACCGCCACGGCGTCTTCGCAACGACCCTCCCCGGGCGCTACCTTGGGCCCGTGATCGACGACCAGCTCCCGGCCGCCCCGGACGCCTTCGAGGCGAACCGCCGCTACCTGGGCTCCGTCGCCTACCGGCTGCTCGGCTCCTTCACCGACGCCGAGGACGTCCTGCAGGACGCCTGGCTGCGCTGGCAGGCCACCGACCGCTCCGCCGTCACCGACCCGCGCGCCTTCCTGACCACCGTCGTCACCCGGCTCTGCTACGACCAGCTCGGCTCCGCCCGCGCCCGCCGGGAGTCCTACTACGGCGAGTGGCTGCCCGAACCGGCCGTCTCCTACACCGCCGGCCCGGACACCCCCGCCGAACTCGCCGAACGCGGCGAGTCCGTCTCGCTCGCCCTGCTCGCCGTCCTGGAACAGCTCTCCCCGGCCGAACGGGCCGCCTTCGTGCTCCACGACGTCTTCGCGGTCGGCTTCGAGGAGATCGGCACCTCGCTGGACCGCTCCCCCGACGCCGCCCGCCAACTCGCCTCCCGCGCCCGCCGCCGGGTCAAGGACGGCAGCCGGCGCGCCGGCGGCACCGACCCGGCCGAGCACCGCCAGGCCGTCGAGGCCTTCGCCGCCGCCAGCACCCGGGGCGACATCCTCGGCCTGATGGAGGTCCTCGACCCGGACGTGGTGTGGCACTCCGACGGCGGCGGCATCATCCGCGCCGGCGTCCGCCCGATCCACGGCGCCGACCGGGTGGCCCGCCTGGTGACCGGCATGATCGCCAAGTGGTTCACCCCCGAGGTGGCGACCGGCCACGCCGTGGTCAACGGCGAGCCGGGGCTGGTCTGGTACGACCGGGCCACCGGCACCGTCGGCGGTGTGCTCGCCTTCACCGTGACCGACGGACGCATCACCGAGGCGTACGTCGTGGTCAACCCCGAGAAGCTCGGCCGGATCAGCCCGGTCACGGCCGCCTGACGGGACGGGCCCACAGCCCCCCCCCTGGCGCCCCCCGCCCCCGGGCACCCCCGGCACCCCCGGCAACCCCGCGGGGGATGTGACGCCGGTCACGGTCACACTCCGACCGGCTGCGTCGTCCCCTTCCCGAACAGCGCTCCACCAGGGCGCACGGAACGGAGGCGGACGAGATGAGCACCACCACCAGCACCGGGAAGCGGATCGTCGTACTGGGCGCCGGGTACGCCGGACTCACCGCGGCCAAGGGCGCCGGGCGGCAGCACACCGTCACCCTGGTCGCCCCCGAGGAACGGCTCCTGCACCGCATCCGCCAGCACGAGACCGCCGCCGGACACGGCCGCGACTGGCCCGCCATCGGCGAACTCGCCCGCGGCCGCCGGATCCGGCACCAGCGGGCCCGGGCCGTCGAACTCGACCTCGCCGGACACAAGGTCCTGCTCGACGACGGCACCGACCTCGCGTACGACACCCTGGTCTACGCCCTCGGCAGCCGCACCGCCTGGCACGACGTCCCCGGCGCCGTCGAACACGCCTACTCGGCGGAGCGCGCCGCCGAGGTCCGCCGCCGGATCCGCGAGGCCGACCGCCCCGGCACCCTCGCCGTCGTCGGCGGCGGCGCCACCGGCATCGAACTGGCCACCGAACTCGCCGAGGCCCACCCCGACTGGCGGGTGCGGATCGTCGCGGCCGGCCAGGTCGGCGGCATCTACTCCCCCAAGGGCCGCGCCCACGTCCGACGCGTCCTCGACCGGCTCGGCGTCGCCGTCCACGAGAACACCACCGTCACCGGGGTCACCCCGGACGCCCTGCGCACCACCACCGGCCCGATCGACACCGACCTCACCGTCTGGGCCGCCTCGATGGAACCGCACCCGCTGGCCGCCGAGGCCGGCCTGGCCGTGGACGAACGCGGCCGCGCCCTGGTGGACGACCACCTGCGGTCGGTCTCGCACCCCGACGTCCACGTGATCGGCGACGCCGCCGCCGTCACCGTCCCCGGCGTCGGCACCCTGCGGATGGGCTGCGCCACCGCCCTGCCGCAGGGCCAGTACGTCGGCAAGCTGCTCGACGGGCGCACCGGGAAGCCGTTCTCGTTCCGGTACGTCGTCCAGTGCGTGAGCCTCGGCCGGCGGGACGGGCTGCTCCAGCTGGTGCGCCCGGACGACTCGATGAAGCCCACCGTGTTCACCGGCACCGCGGGGCGACTGGCCAAGGCCGGAATCGTCGCCGCCGTCTTCAGCGCGCTGAAGTAGTCCTCTTTCGGGGCCTCCGGGAACGTCCTCGGGGGACTCCTGGGGGATCCTGGGGGATTCCTCGCAGGAGTCTTCGCGGGAGTCCTCGGGGGATGCCTCGCGGGAGTCCTCGGGGACGCGAAAGGGCCCGGGCGCGATGCCCGGGCCCTTCGGCGCGCTCGGTTACTTCTTTTCCTTCGGCGCCTCGGCATCGGTGGACAGCGCGGCGATGAAGGCCTCCTGCGGGACCTCCACGCGGCCGACCATCTTCATCCGCTTCTTGCCTTCCTTCTGCTTCTCCAGCAGCTTCCGCTTGCGGGAGATGTCACCGCCGTAGCACTTGGCGAGGACGTCCTTGCGGATCGCGCGGACGGTCTCACGGGCGATGACGCGCGAGCCGATCGCGGCCTGGATCGGCACCTCGAACTGCTGGCGGGGGATCAGCTTCTGCAGCTTGCCCGCCATCATCACGCCGTAGCCGTAGGCCTTGTCCTTGTGGACGATCGCGGAGAAGGCGTCCACCGCGTCACCGTGCAGCAGGATGTCGACCTTGACCAGGTCGGCGGTCTGCTCGCCGATGGGCTCGTAGTCGAGCGAGGCGTAGCCGCGGGTCTTGGACTTCAGCTGGTCGAAGAAGTCGAAGACGATCTCCGCGAGCGGGAGGGTGTAGCGCAGCTCGACCCGGTCCTCGGACAGGTAGTCCATGCCCTGCAGGCTGCCGCGGCGGGACTGGCAGAGCTCCATGATCGCGCCGACGAACTCGTTGGGCGCCAGGATGGTGCCGCGCACCACCGGCTCGTACACCTCGGCGATCTTGCCGACGGGGAACTCGCTCGGGTTGGTGACGGTGTGCTCGCTGCCGTCCTCCATGATCACGCGGTAGACCACGTTGGGGGCGGTGGAGATCAGGTCGAGGTTGAACTCGCGCTCCAGGCGCTCCCGGATGATCTCCAGGTGCAGCAGGCCGAGGAAGCCGCAGCGGTAGCCGAAGCCGAGCGCGACCGAGGTCTCCGGCTCGTACACCAGGGCGGCGTCGTTGAGCCGCAGCTTGTCCAGGGCGTCGCGCAGCAGCGGGTAGTCCGAGCCGTCCAGCGGGTAGAGGCCGGAGAACACCATCGGACGCGGGTCCTTGTAGCCGCCGAGCGGCTCGGTCGCACCCTTGTGCATCGAGGTGATCGTGTCACCGACCTTGGACTGACGGACGTCCTTCACGCCGGTGATGATGTAGCCCACCTCGCCGACGCCGAGGCCGTCGGCGACCTTCGGCTCGGGCGAGATGACGCCGATCTCCAGCAGCTCGTGGGTCGCGCCGGTGGACATCATCGCGATGCGCTCGCGCTTGGTGAGCTGGCCGTCCACGACACGGACGTAGGTGACCACGCCGCGGTAGGAGTCGTACACCGAGTCGAAGATCATCGCGCGGGCCGGGGCGTCCTTGACGCCGACCGGGGCCGGGATGGTGTTGACGATGTGGTCCAGCAGGTCCTCGACGCCGAGGCCGGTCTTGGCGCTGACCTGCAGCACGTCCGACGGGTCGCAGCCGATGATGTGCGCGATCTCCGCGGCGTACTTCTCCGGCTGGGCGGCCGGCAGGTCGATCTTGTTCAGCACCGGGACGATCGTGAGGTCGTTCTCCAGCGCCAGGTACAGGTTGGCGAGGGTCTGCGCCTCGATGCCCTGGGCCGCGTCGACCACCAGGATGGTGCCCTCGCACGCGGCGAGGGAGCGGGACACCTCGTACGTGAAGTCCACGTGACCCGGGGTGTCGATCATGTTGAGGATGTGCGTCGTCCCGGCGTTCGGACCGGTCTTCGGCGCCCACGGGAGGCGGACCGCCTGCGACTTGATGGTGATGCCGCGCTCACGCTCGATGTCCATCCGGTCGAGGTACTGGGCGCGCATCTGCCGGGGGTCGACGACGCCGGTGATCTGCAGCATCCGGTCTGCGAGCGTCGACTTGCCGTGGTCGATGTGGGCGATGATGCAGAAGTTGCGGATCAGCGCCGGGTCGGTACGGCTGGGCTCTGGCACATTGCTGGGGGTCGCGGGCACCTTGGTCCGATTCTCCGTTGGTCCGGGGCCGGGGGTGTCCGGGTCATCGCTGACCGGCTTCCCGGGGACCGGACAGTCTCGTCCGATCGAAATAGTTCCTCCCATCTTCCCACGACCGCGGGCCGTGCTGCCGTTCGGGCACCGTCCGTCCTTCCGCAGGCCTTCCGCCGGCCTTCCGCCGGCCCGCTGCGGGCCGTCCGTCGGGCTTCCGTCGGCCGTGTGCCGGCTCCCCGTCGGGCTTCCGCCGGCCGCATGCAGCCCCCGTCGGGCTTCCGCCTGCCGCCCCGGGGCGGCAGGATGGCCTGCCGTGATCCTCGAAAGCGCCCTGCTCGACGTCCTGCCCGGCCGGGAGGACGAGTTCCTCGCCGCCTTCGCCGAGGCCCGCCCGCTGATCAGCGTCCAGCGGGGCTTCCGCTCGCTGCGGCTACGGCGCTGCCTCGACGAGGGGCGCGGCTCGCGCTTCCTCCTCCAGGTCGAATGGGAGACGCTCGCCGACCACACGGAAGGGTTCCGCCGCTCCCCCGAGTACCAGCGCTGGCGCGCCCTGCTGCACCACTTCTACCGCCCGTTCCCGGAGGTCGAGCACTACGGCGAACCCCTGGTCGACGCCTAGGTCGCCGCACGACGGCCGTGCCCGCGCCCGACCGCCCGGAGCCGCCCGGAGCCCCCGTCCCGGTCGGGCCCGGCGTCGGGCCCACCCGCGGATATGCCGTGTCACACGATCCGTAAGCTAATCTGCCCAGCCGTGAGACGCATCGAACTGAGCCGCGTGCCCCGCGGAGCGCGGATGAAACGGCAAGGCAAGGCCGAGGCGGCCCCGGCGAGGCTCGGCTGGCTGGACGCACTGCGCGGGCTCGCCGCCCTCGCCGTGGCGATGCACCACTTCGGACTGCGGTACTTCATCCCGCACGGCGCGGCAGTGACCCACCGCTTCGACCTCGGCCTGTTCGGGGTGATGCTGTTCTTCCTGGTCAGCGGCTACATCGTGCCCGCCTCCCTGGAGCGCCGCGGCGACATGCAGGCGTTCTGGGTCGGCCGGGTCTTCCGGATCTACCCGGCGCTCGTCGTCGGACTCGTCGCGGCGCTGGTGATCCTCCCGGCCGGGCACAACATGATGATCGACCGGTCCGTCTTCGACCGGCCGCTGCTCTCGTTCGGGGCCAACAGCCTGCTGCTCCAGGACCTGCTGGGCGTGCCCAACGCCATCGGCATCATGTGGAGCCTCACCTACGAGATGGTGTTCTACTACTTCGTCTCCGCCCTGTTCGTGCTCCGCAAGCACCGCCAGAGCGGGCCGATCGCGGTGGGCTTCGCCGCCTGCGCGGTCCTGCTCGGCGGGGTGCTCTCCCCGGCGAACCTGGCCAAGCAGGGACTCTCGACCGAGAACCTCGTCCTGGCCACCGGCCTCGTCGCGGTCATGGGCCTGCTCTGCGCCATCAGCGGCAACTCCCAGCTCACCCGCACCGGGGCCCTGCTGCTCGGCGTGCTCGGCTTCGTGCTCGCGTTCGGCAGCAGCCGGTCCGCGATGTTCGAAACGATGATGATCTTCGCGACCATGTTCGCCGGGACCGTCATCTACCGCGCGGAACACGGCCAGATCGACCGCATCCAGGCCGTCGCCTACTGCGGCTTCGTCTTCCTCGCCGGGGTGCTCGGCGGACGCATGTACAACCACGGGGACGCCCTGTGGCGGACCTGGACCACCAGCTGGATGGCGTGGTCCTTCGCCTACGCCGGGGCCTGGATCGTGCTGTTCCTCGGCATGACGCTGAAGAAGCGCCGCTTCCCGAAGGCGCTCACCTGGCTGGGCACCGTCAGCTACTCGGTCTACCTGCTGCACTGGCTGGTCATCGACGGCATGGACTGGCTCTACGGCATGCCGTGGCTGTTCCAGGGGGCGCCGGCGCCGAAGTCCGCCAAGTTCGCGATCGTCTTCACGCTCACCTTCCTGGCCGTCACGCTCGCGGTCAGCTACCTGATGTACCGGCTGGTCGAGGTGCCGTTCCAGAAGCTCGGCCGACGGTTCCTCGCCTGGCTCAAGCGGCACACCGGGGGCCCGGCCGACACCCGGGGGGCCGGCGCTCCGGTCCCCGCCCAGGGCGGCGCTCCGGCTGCGGTGGCGGCCGGCGGCGCTCCGGTTGCCCCGGCTGCTCCGGCTGCTCCGGTGGGCGGCGTCCCCGCCGCCCCGGACCCCGTCCGGCGCTGACCGCGTACCGCCCCGGCCCCGTCCGGCCCCGACCCGTGCCCCGCGGCCGGGGCGGGCGGCCGGTTTGGGGCGGGCGGCGGCCCCTGGTAGCGTGGTCAGCTGCACCTGGCCTCGGCATGCCCTCTCAGCTGGACCGACGGCCGCCGGTGTGATCCCGTTCAAACCTTTCAGACAGACTGAGGCTCCTTCGTGGCGAACATCAAGTCCCAGATCAAGCGCAACAAGACCAACGAGAAGGCGCGCCTGCGCAACAAGGCCGTCAAGTCCTCGCTGAAGACCGCTCTGCGCAAGGCCCGTGAGGCCGCTGCCGCCGGCGAGACCGAGAAGGCCGTCGTGCTGGCCCGCGCCGCCTCCAAGGCGCTGGACAAGGCCGTGAGCAAGGGCGTCATCCACGCCAACCAGGCCGCCAACAAGAAGTCGGCCATCACCAAGCGCGTCAACACCGCCGCCCAGGCCTGACGCCACCCGGGGGTGTGAACCCCCGACCGCCTCGGGACGACCCGGCCCTCTACCCGGACTCCTGAGGCGTGCGAGACTCGCACCGCACGCGGCCTGCGTTCGCCACGCGGGTGCGGTGCACGAAGCAGTACGACAGGCGTCGCAGTCCGCCTCCTCCCCGGAGGCCACTGCGGCGCCTGTCGCGTTCCCTGGTCCGGCCGCTATGGTCGGTCAGGTGCGATCGAGGTGCGGGGGAGCGCCCCGACGCCGTGCTCGGGGGGAGAGAACCACATGACGACGCCACCGCCACCGCCGCCGTCGGCACCGAACGGGCCGGGGTACGGCTTCCCGCAGCAGACGCCGGGCGCCGGAGCGCAGCCCGTCCCGGGGGCGCAGCCGGTCCCGGGGGCGCAGCCGGTCCCGGGGGCGCAGCCGGTCCCGGGGGCAGCGCATGTTCCGGGGGCAGGGCCGGTCCCGGGGGCGCCGGGCGCTTCGGGGTTCGGGCCGCCGCCCGGGTTGCCCGCTGCCCCGGGGATGCCCGCATCGTCCGGGATACCCGCGCCGGCCGGGATGCCGACCGCTCCCGGGATGCCGATGACGCCGGGAGGCCGCGCGCCGGGCTCCGGCGGGAACCTGCGGCGCAACGCCGTCTGGGCCTTCGTCGGCGCCATCCTCGCCTCGGCCGGCTGGACCGCCGCCGTGATGGTCGTCCCCGGCCTGGTCAGCAGCAACTCGTCGCCGCGCAGCCTCGGCAGCTACCACCTCTCGGACGACTTCTGCACCACCGGGAAGCCCACCAAGCTGCTGCAGACGTACTCCGTCTCGGACACCTCCGCGCCGACCCACCACACCGACCGGAACCCGGCCCTGGACAGCATGAACTGCTCGATGAGCCTCAAGCGGACCGGTGGCAACAGCGACAGCGAGTACGCCTCGGTGTACCTTCGCGCCGACCTGCACAAGGCGGTCAACCCGGCGCCCGAGCTGGATGCCAACAAGGAGCTCTACCGGGCCCGCGGCTACCAGGTCACCGACATCTCCGGGATCGGCGAGGAGGCGTACTTCCTGTACAAGGACGACGGCTCGGACAAGTACCACAGCGTCTACGCCGAGCTGGACATCCGCGACGGCGGGATGACCTACTACATCAACTACAGCGCCAGCTACACCGAGGGGAAGGCCAAGCCGCCGTCCAAGGACGAGCTGCGGAGCATCCTGCAGTCCGACGGCCAGGACGCCGTCCGGGCCATGCGGAAGTAGGCCTCCGGCCGGGGCTCCGGCGTCCGCGGCCCGCCGGGCCCCGCCGCGACGGTGGGCCCGGCCGCGTCGGTGGGCCCGGCCGCGACGGTGGGCCCGGCCGCGTCGGTGGGCGTCAGTAGGCGGGGCGAGAGCCGGCCCGCGCGGCCCGGGCGACGGCGACCACCGCGCGCTCCAGGGCGAAGGCCGGGTCGTCGGAGCCGCCCTTGACGGCGGCGTCGGCCTGGGCGATCGCGGTCAGCGCGGTGGCCACGGCATCGCCCGTCCAGCCGCGCATCTGCTGCCGGACCCGGTCGACCTTCCACGGCGGCATGCCCAACTCGCGGGCCAGGTCGGCCGGGCGCATGTTCCGCCCGGTCGTCGCCAGCCGCCCGATGCTGCGCACGCCGGAGGCCAGCGCGTAGGTGATGCCGGTCGGCGGCTGGCCGACGGCCAGCGCCCAGCGCAGCCGCTCCAGCGCCTCGGCGGCCCGGCCGGTGACCGCGAGGTCGGCCACCTCGAAGCCGGTCGCCTCGGCCCGGCCGCTGTAGTAGCGGGCCACCACCGTCTCGTCGATCGCGCCCTCGACGTCCGAGGTCAGCTGGTTGCACGCGGCCGCCAGCTCCCGGAGGTCGCTGCCTAGCGCGTCCAGCAGCGCCTGGCAGGCCTCCGGGGTCGCCGAGCGGCCGAGCGCGCGGAACTCGCCCTTGACGAAGGCCAGCCGCTCGCTCGCCTTGGACAGCTTGGCGCAGGCGACCTCGCGGCCACCCGCCTTGCGCCCGGCGTCCAGCAGGCCCTTGCCCTTGGCGCCGCCGGCATGCACCAGCACCATGATCACTTCGTCGGCCGGCGCCTCGATGTAGGCCTTGACCTCCTTCACCGAGTCGGCGGAGAGGTCCTGGGCGGCCCGGACGACGATGACCTTGCGCTCGGCGAACAGCGACGGCGTGGTCAGCTCGGCCAGGCTGCCGGGCTGCAGCCCGCCGGGCGGCAAGTCCCGTACGTCGGTGTCCGGGTCCGCTGCCTTCGCGGCGGCCACCACCTGGGCGACCGCACGGTCCAGCAGCAGCTCCTCCTGGCCGACCGCGAGGGTCAGCGGGGCGAGCAGGTCGTCGGGTGCACTCTTCCTGGCCATCGCCTACCAGCATCCCACGGGCCGCGGACACTCCCTCCCGCCCGATCGGCCGGGCCGGGCGGCCTGGAGAATGGCCGGGTGACCGACAACCACGCCACCGCCCTCCCGGACGTCGACGACCCGCACGCCCGGCTACTGCTCGTCCTGCCCGACCGCGACGCCGCCGACGAAGCCGCCGAGGAGCTCGGCGCCACCCAACCCGATCTGGGCGAGGTGGAGATCGTGCGCGATGCGCTCGCGGGCGAGGACGACGCCGAGGACGCCCAGTGGCTCGTCGTGGTCGAAGCCCCGGACCGGGGCTGGACCCCCGACCTGCTGCGCGTGCTCGACGCCCTGGCCGCCGACCACGAGGGCTGGCGCGAGGAGGCCTGACCTGCCGGCCGGCGGGGCCGGGGCAGACTCTGACCCTGAGGGGTGAATTTTGGTCCCCCGGTTCAGTGTGGTGGTGCTTTGCGCGCCGGGGGCCGGGGGCCGGAGGCGGAGGGAATCCTTCTTCCGGGCCAATTTTGCTCCTGGCTTTTCTCGGCGCGGGGGGGGGCGGCCCCCGGCCGGCCCCGCCACCGTATAAGTGGGAGATGAAGGATCAGGAGGGGTGGTAGTAAATGGGGGGAA
>NZ_JBIWNL010000014.1:67088-84463 GCF_044767225.1 Kitasatospora sp. NPDC101447 | reverse complement strand
CCATATTTGCGCGCCGGGCTTCGCGCGGGGGGCCGGGGGGGGGCCGGCCCCCCCCCCGAAACGTTTCTCCTGGCCCCGCCCCTCCACTCCTCCTCCAACCCCAACCCCCAACCCCTTTCCCTTCCCCCACTTCGGGGTTGGGAGGAGGAGAGCGGGGGTCACACGGGCGGGGCCCGCGGTGTGCCCGGGGACTGCTCGGGGCGGGTGAGCGCGGCCGGGTCGGTCGCGCCGAGGGCGCGCGGCTTGTGGGCCTTCTGAGCCGCGTGGGCTGGCTGCGGATGGACGGCCACACCGAGGGTGGCCGGCGAATCGCCGGTCACGGCGATGTCACCCGCCCGGTCGGTCCGCAGCACGGTCGCGCCGAGCGCACGCAGCCGGTCGACCGTCTTCGGCGACGGGTGCCCGTACGCGTTGCCCTCCCCGCAGGAGATGAGCGCCAGTCGGGGCCGCAGGGCGCCGGCCAGGCCCCAGTCCTGGTGGGCCGAGCCGTGGTGCGCGACCTTCAGGACGTCGACCCGCCCCAGGCGGCCCGACAGAGCCGACTGGGCCGGCGGTTCGAGATCTCCGAGCAGTGCCATCCGTAGTCCTCCTGTCAGTGTCACCATCAGTGCGACGCTCGCGTTGTTCGCGCCGGGCGCCTCGACGCCCGCCCCGGGATCGGGCCAGACCACGTCCCAGGCCAACTCCGCTCCCATCGACCGCCGTTCACCACGGCCGGCCCTCAGCAACGGAACACCGGCCCCAGCGGCCCAACCCGCGACCCGGGCCGCCTCACCGGGCGGCTCGTCCAGCGTCGTGCCCTCGACCGCGCCGACCCTGCGGCCCCTCAACACCCCTGGCACGCCCTCGACATGGTCCGCGTGGAAGTGCGTCAGCAGCAGAAGCGGCACTGTCGTGATGCCGAGGTCGCGCAGGCACCTGTCAGCGGCGTTCGGATCCGGCCCGGCGTCGATCACCACCGCGCTGTCCCGCCCACCGGCCGCCAGGACCAACATGTCGCCCTGGCCGACGTCGCACATCGCCAGACGCCACCCCGGAGGTGGCCAGCCGGTGGCGACCCGGGCGAGTTGCGGCGGGCGCAGCAGGACGGCCACCAGGACCACCAGCAGTGCCCCCGTCACCAGCACCCGCACCCCGCGGCGTCGGGCGGGCGCCCGAATGCCCGGCTCCGCCCGCCGGGGCAGCAGGAGTGGCGCCGCCCAGCAGAGCGCCAGGACGGCCAGCGCGACCGTCACCGTTCCGAACCAGCCTCCCGGCCAGGCGAGTTGGCCGCCCGAAGGCTCGGCTCCGCGTCGCGCGACCAGGGCGAGCCAGCCGGCCGGAACCCCCGCCGGTACCGCGAGCAGGCGGGCCAGGCCTGGGAGGAACGGCTGCAGGACGAGCACCCCGAAGCCGAGCAGCGTCGCCGGGGCCACCGCCGGCTCGGCGAGCAGGTTGCACGGGATGCCGACCAGGCTGATGTGCCCGGACAGCAGCACCGTCACCGGCGCGCACAGCGCCTGCGCGGCCGCCGTCGCCGCGACCGCGCCCGCCAGGTGGTGCGGCCAGCGCCGGGCCCGCAGGGCCTCGGCCCAGTGCGGACCGAGGACGAGCAGCCCGGCCGTGGCGAGCACCGAGAGCAGGAAACCGAACGAGCGCGACAGGAACGGGTCCAGCAGGACCAGCACCAGGACGGCTCCGGCGAGTGCGGGCACCGCCTGGCGGGGACGGCCGGTGGCCAGGGCCAGCATGCCGATCAACCCAGTTCCGGCCGCCCTCAGCACGCTGGGTTCGGGGCGGCAGACCGTGACGAAGGCCAGCGTCAGCCCGGTGCCGAGCAGGGCGCCGGTGCGCAGCGACAGCCCCAGTATCGCGGCAAGCCCGTGCCGTTCCGGGGTGCCGGCCCGGCCGGGTGCGCCCAGCAGCGCGCCGAGGACGATCGCCAGGTTGGCCCCGCTGACCGCCACCAGGTGGACCAGGTCGGTGGCCCGGAAGGCCTCTTCGAGGTCGTCGGGCAGGCGTGAGGTGTCGCCGACGACCAGGCCGGGGAGCAGCCCGCGCGCGTCCGGCGGGAGCTTGTCGGTGGCCGTGCGCAGGCCCTCCCGCAGCCGTCCGGCGATCCGCTGCGGCAGGCTCGGCGGTGCCAGCTGCCGCAGGGGGCCGTGGACGACCAGCAGCGCCGCGGACTCGGTGCCGTGGCCCTCCCCCGCCGGCTGCACCTCGGCTTCCACGGCGAGTCGTTCGGACGGGAGCACCCGCTGCCAGGGCTCGCCGGCCGCGCCCCGGACCATGACGGTCACGGGTGTCCGTGTCCGGGTGGTCGGCCCGTCGGGGAGCAGGACGACCCGGTCGACCACCGCGTTCACGGTGAGGAGCGTCTGCCCGCCGGTGGTTCCGCCCCGGGAGGTGTGGACCTCGGGGTCTCCCGCGATGGTCAGCTCCGCCTCGACCGCCCGGGCGGGCACGACCGGCGCACCTGGGGCAGCTGAAGCACCCGGCGCTGCGCGCTCGGCCGCGCGGGCGAGTTCGGGCAGCGGCCCCCGGTGCAGGTCGAGGGTGTGCAGCGGGGTCGCGACCGCAGCCGCCGCACCGGTGAGCAGGACGGCGGCCAGGGTCACCGCGGCCCCGCGCCTGCGCAGGGCGCCCGGCCGGACGAGCAGCGGGACGGCCACGAGCGCGGCGACGCCCGCCGCCGCGAAGACCGGGACCTCGTACCCCGGCTCCAGGCCCAGGAGCGCCGCAGTGACCGCCCAGGCCGAGACGGCGGGCAGCAGCAGCCGGAAGTCGGCGCCCGTGGAACGGGCGTGCGGGATCGATGCGGTGGCCGCGGACACGGCGGGGCCTCCCTTCGCATTGAGGGGGACGGGCAGGGGCGTCAGAGGGTGAGCAGCGGACGGAGTTCCGCGTACGTACGGACGCCGATGCCGCTGACCTGCCGGAGCTGGTCGAGGGAGCGGAAGGAGCCGTGCGAGGCGCGGTACGCGAGGATGCGCTGGGCGAGGGTGGGACCGACACCGGGGAGGGTGTCGAGCTGTTCGAGGGTGGCGCGGTTGAGACTGACCGGTGGTCGGGGTGCTGCGGGGCCCGGCGGCCCGGTTCCGCTGCCGGGCCCGGAACCGACGGCCGGGGCAGGGGCCTGGCCGGCCTGCTCGCCGACCAGCAGCTGCTCACCGTCCGTCAGGACCCTGGCCAGGTTGAGGTTCCGGGTGTCCGTCTCCGGTAGCACTCCGCCGGCGGCCCGCAGGGCGTCGGCCACCCGTGAGCCGCCGGGCAGGGTGTGCAGGCCGGGGACGTGGACCCGCCCGCCGACATCGATGACGACGGCCGCACCGACAGCGCCACCGGACACGGCGCCACCGGACACCGCAGCGCCGGGCGCGGCCTCGCCTGGCACGGCGGCACCGGCCCCGGCCCCGGCCGCACCCGCCCCTGACGCCGCATCGACGGGGGCCTGCCCGTCCGTCCCCGGCAGCGCGGAGGCAGCCGCCAACGCGGGAACGGCGACCGTCTCCGGCCTGGCCAGCCAGAAGTGCTGGACGGCGTAGCCGACCGCGAACAGCAGCAGGATCACCAGCCCGGCCACCGCGCGCCGGTCGAGCGCCACCGCCGAACCGAACGAGGCGGACCGCAGGCGCACCCTGACGCCGGGAGGGTCCCCGGGAGCACCCGGCGGATCCGCGAAGGCAGCCGCAGCGGTGCCGCCGTCGGCACCCGGTGGCGGCGGCGCCCCACCTGTCGGCGGCCCTGTGGCCCGTCGCTCGCCCGTCGCGGACGAGGCCGATCCCGGCGCCCGCCCCGGGGAACCGCCTCCGCCTCCGCCCGCCCCGACGCCCCGGACACCCGTCGACCCGTCGGCGGGCCCGTCGGGCGGCTCGTAGGGCGGCTCATGAGGCAGCTCACGGGGTGGCTCGTCGAGCGTCGGCAGCAGCGCCGCCATCCGCAGCCGCACCGTCTCGTTGATCGCTTGGCGCTTCGCCGCGCCCAGGCCCATGGTCGTCATGCCGAGGACGGTAGGAGGCCTGCGGCGAACGCGCGGAAATTACCGCAACCCTGTGGATAACCCGGGGGGTGTGGACAGGAGTTGTCACTCACACGAGTGGGCATGGCCTTCGCGAGTTGACCGAACGGGGTTCGGCGCACCGGTCCGACCGCGGCGGTCCACCGTTGCCGACCGATCAGGCGCAGCCCCTGCCGGTCGGTCGCGTCCTGCCCGTCGGCCGCGTCCTGCCGGTCGGCCGGTGTCCTGCCCGTCGGCCGCGTCCTGCCCGTCGGCCGGCATTCTGCCCACGGGCCGACAGCACGCCGGGTGGGCCAACAGCCCGACCGTCAGCGCGGCGCGACCACCACCGCGAGCAGCCCCGGCCCGACGTGCGCACCGATCACCGCCCCCACCTCGCCGACGTACAGCTCCCGCAGCCCCGGCACCCGCGCCCGAAGCCGCTCCGCGAGCGGCTCGGCCCGGTCCTCGGCGGCCAGGTGGTGCACGGTGATGTCGACCTCCCGCTCCCCCGACCGCTCGACCGCGATCTCCTCCAGTCGCGCGATCGCCCGCGACGCTGTCCGCACCTTCTCCAGCGGCTCGATCCGCCCCCCGTCCAGGTGCAGCAGCGGCTTGACCGCCAGCGCCGAGCCGAGGAGTGCCCGCGCCGCCCCGATCCGCCCGCCCCTGCGCAGGTGCTCCAGGGTGTCGACGTAGAAGAACCCGCTGGTCCCGGCCGTCCGACGACCCGCGGCCTCGGCAGCCTCGGCCAGGCCCTGCCCGGCCGCGATCGCCTCGGCCGCCGCCAGCACGCCGTATCCGAGCGCCATCCCGACCAGTCGGCTGTCCACCACGCGCACCGGTACGGGCGCCTCGGCGGCGGCCAGCCGGGCGGCCTCGACGGTGCCGGACAGCTCGCCCGAGATGTGGACCGAGACGATGCCCTTCGCCCCGGCTTCGGCGGCCGCCCGGTAGGTGGCCGCGAAGGTCTCCGGGTTCGGCCGGGAGGTGGTCACCCGCTGCTTGCCGCGCAGCGCCTCGGCGACGTCCTTCGGGGAGATCTCGACGCCCTCGCTCAGGACCGAGTCACCGACCGCGACGCTCAGCGGGACCACCGTGATCCCGTGCCGGTCGAGGGCCTCCTGCGGCAGATAGGCCGTGGAATCGGTGACAAGCGCGAGGTCGGAGGGCATGAGCCGGAGGTTACTCCCCGTTCGTGCGCGAGGACAGCGCCCGGCGGCGGACGGCCGGGCCAGGCCACGAGGAGCCCGCCGGAGCGCGGCGCGAACCCGCCGGCGACCTGTCCCGCTCCGCCCGCGACCCACGCCCCGGACCACCCGCGGACCACCCCCGGGACGGTCCGCTGTGCCGAGCCCGGTCGAGCGCCGGGGAGTCAGCCCGCCGAGGACCCCGCCGACGGCTTCCGCAGCCGCTGCGCCAGCTTGGCCAGCGGATCGGCGAGCCCCAGCAGCTCCTCCGCGCTCGGACGCCCCTTCCCGTCCGTCAGCCCGGCCCGAGCCGCGCCCCCGGCAGCAGCCCCGCCGGACCCCGCGGCCGCACCCGCACCGGCACCGGCACCGGCACCGGCACCCGCACCGGACCCCGCACCGGACCCCGCACCCGTACCCGCGGAACCGGGCCCCGAGCCGTCCCAGTGCCGCAGCGCCCCCGCCTCGCTCTCGCACTCCTGGCTGAGCCGGCTCAACTCGTCGTCGGCGAACCGGTGCATCCGGTCCTGCGCGGCCCAGCGCATGGTCTCCGCGGACCGCGTGATCCGCTCCGCCCGCTCGCGCAACTCGGGCAGCTTGGCCGCGATCCGCGCGGTGTCCGGCTCGCGTTCGAGCATCCGCAGCTCTCCGTCGAGCTCCGCCGCGTGGGCGTCGAGCCGGGTCAGCAGGGCGAGCGACTCGCCGAGCTGCCCGTCCTGCGCGAGCCCGCCTTCCAACACCTGCCGGGTGCCGTCGAGCGAGGTCCGCAGGCCGAGCCGGACGGAGGCGATCTGCGCGGGCGGGCCGACCTTGGTGTACGTCTTCGCCTTGAGGGTGACGGTCTCCACGGCGCGCCGGGCGTTGGCTTCGTGCTTCTCGATCTTCGCGCCGACGGCCTTGGCCGCCTTGACCGTGCCCACCACCGCCAGGACGGCCGCCGCGATCCCGAACAGCAGGACCAGGCCGATCATCACGCCGAACACGTCCATCGCCGCGCCACCTTCCGCCACCCGTTTCGGCCCCCACCGGGCCCAACGCGGGCCGTACTGCCGAGGGTTCCACGGTATCCCCCGAACGCCCTGCGGGGCGGCTCGAACGGGCCCCACGGCCCCGGATCAGGGACAGATCCGGGATCTCCCCGAGGGACCCGGGGCCGCTCACCCGGGATGTACCGGATCCCGCGCAACCGCCGACCGCCCGAGCCGGACGCCCACCCCGAGCCCGCCCGCACAACACCGGGCCCCTGCCCGCACAACACCGGCCGCCCGCCCGCACAACACCAACCGCCCGCCACGCGACACCGACCGACCGCCCAACACGACACCGGGCGGGCGCCCCGAAGGACGCCCGCCCGATCAGCCCCAGGCCGGGATCAGCCGGTGACGATGTTCACCAGCTTCGGAGCACGCGCGATCACCTTGCGCACCTCGGCGCCGCCGATGGCCGCGACCACCGCCGGGTCCGCCAGCGCCAGCGCCTCCAGCTCGGCGTCCGAGATGCTCGGCGCGACCTCCAGGCGGGCCTTCACCTTGCCCTTGATCTGCACCACGCAGGTCACCGACTCGTCGACCACGTACGCCGGGTCGGCGACCGGGTAGTCGGTGTGCGCCAGCGACTCGCCGTGGCCCAGGCGGCGCCACAGCTCCTCGGCGACGTGCGGGGCCAGCGGCGCGACCATCAGCACCAGCTGCTCGGCCACCGGGCGCGGCGTCGAGCCGCGCTTGACCAGGTAGTTGTTCAGCTCGATCGCCTTGGCGACGGCCGTGTTGAAGCGCAGCCCGGCCATGTCGGCGCGGATGCCGTCGATGGCCTTGTGCAGGGCGCGCAGCGTGGCCTCGTCCGGCGTCTCGTCGGTGACGACCAGCTCGCCGGTGGTCTCCGAGACGATGTTGCGCCACAGCCGCTGCAGGAAGCGGTACGAGCCGACGACGGCGCGGGTGTCCCACGGGCGGGAGACGTCCAGCGGGCCCATCGACATCTCGTACAGGCGCAGCGTGTCGGCGCCGTACTCGTCGGCGATGTCGTCGGGCGCGACGGCGTTCTTCAGGGACTTGCCCATCTTCCCGGCCTCGCGCTTGACCGGCTCGCCCTGCCAGGAGTACTGGCCGTCGCGCTCCTCGACCTCGGCGGCGGGCACCGGGAAGCCGCGCTCGTCGCGGTAGACGTCGGCGGTGATCATGCCCTGGTTGAACAGCTTGTGGAACGGCTCGACGGACGAGACGTGGCCCAGGTCGTGCAGCACCTTGTGCCAGAAGCGCGCGTACAGCAGGTGCAGCACGGCGTGTTCGGCACCGCCGACGTACAGGTCGGCGCCGCCGGCCGGCTTGGTCGCCGTCGGGCCCAGCCAGTACTGCTCGTTGGCCGGGTCGACGACCGCCGAGGAGTTGGACGGGTCGACGTAGCGCAGCTCGTACCAGCACGAACCCGCCCAGTTGGGCATGGTGTTGGTCTCGCGGCGGTACTTCTTCGGCCCGTCGCCCAGGTCCAGCTCGACGTTGACCCAGGCCTCGTTGCGGGACAGCGGGGTCTCGGGCGAGGAGTTGGAGTCGTACGCGTCGTAGGTGCGCGGCGAGTAGTCGTCGACCTCGGGGACCTCGACCGGCAGCATCGACTCGGGCAGCGCGTGCATGACGCCGTCCTCGTCGTAGACGATCGGGAAGGGCTCGCCCCAGTACCGCTGGCGGCTGAACAGCCAGTCGCGCAGGCGGTAGTTGACGGTGCCTTCGCCGATGCCGCGCTCGGCCAGCCAGGCGGTGACGTGCGCCTTGGCGTCGACGACGCTCTGTCCGTTCAGCGACAGGTCGCCCTGCTCCCGGGCGGAGTTGACGATGACGGAGTCGTAGGTGTCGAAGGCGTCGTCCCACTGCGACGGGTCCTCGCCGCGGCCGTCCGTCGGCTCGACGACGCAGCGCATCGGCAGGGCGAAGGCGCGGGCGAACGCGAAGTCGCGGTGGTCGTGGGCGGGGACGGCCATGATGGCGCCGGTGCCGTAGCCCATCAGCACGTAGTCGGCGATGAAGACGGGGACGGACTCCCCGCTGACCGGGTTGGTCGCGTAGGCGCCGGTGAAGACGCCGGTCTTGACCTTGGCGTCGACCTGGCGCTCGACGTCCGACTTGGCGGCGGCGGCGGCCCGGTAGGCGGCGACGGCCTCGGCGGGGGTGTCGGCGCCGCCGGTCCACTCGGCGGGCACGTCCTGCGGCCACGCGGCGGGGACGATGGAGTCGACCAGGCCGTGCTCGGGCGCCAGGACCATGTAGGTGGCGCCGAACAGGGTGTCGGGGCGGGTGGTGAAGACGGTGATCCGCTCGTCGGCGCCGACGGCGAAGTCGACCCGGGCGCCCTCGGAGCGTCCGATCCAGTTGCGCTGCTGCAGCTTGATGGCCTCGGGCCAGTCCAGCAGGTCCAGGTCCTCGATCAGCCGGTCGGAGTACGCGGTGATGCGCATCATCCACTGGCGCAGGTTGGACTTGAACACCGGGAAGTTGCCGCGCTCGGAGCGGCCGTCCGCGGTGACCTCCTCGTTGGCCAGCACGGTGCCCAGGCCGGGGCACCAGTTGACCGGCACCTCCTTGGAGTAGGCCAGGCGGAACTCGCCCAGGACCTCGTCGCGCTCGGCGGCGGACAGTGCGGCCCAGGGGCGCCCGTCCGGGGTCCGGCGGTCACCGGACTCGAACTGCGCGACCAGTTCGGTGATCGGACGGGCCTTGCGGGCGGTCTCGTCGTACCAGGAGTTGAAGATCTGCAGGAAGATCCACTGGGTCCAGCGGTAGTAGTCCGGGTCGATCGTGGAGATCGAGCGGCGCGGGTCGTGGCCCAGGCCCAGCCGGCGCAGCTGCTGGCGCATGTTGGCGATGTTGGCCTCGGTGGAGACCCGCGGGTGGGTGCCGGTCTGCACCGCGTACTGCTCGGCGGGCAGGCCGAAGGCGTCGTAGCCCAGCGTGTGCAGCACGTTGTGGCCGGTCATCCGCTGGTAGCGGGCGAAGACGTCGGTGGCGATGTAGCCCAGCGGGTGGCCGACGTGCAGGCCCGCGCCCGAGGGGTACGGGAACATGTCCATGATGAAGCTGTGCGGCTTCGCGGCGACGTCACCGGCCGACGGGTCGGCCAGCGCACCGGTGGGGTTGGGGGCGTGGAAGGTGCCCTCCTTCTCCCAGATGTCCTGCCAGCGGGACTCGATCTCGGCCGCCAGCGCGGCGCTGTACCGGAACGGCTCGGTCGCGGTCTCGGCCGCGCCGGACGCAGGGGTCGTCTCGCTCATGGTCCTTCAAGCTCCATCGATGTCGGTTGGCGAACCGGGCAGGCGGCCGGCCCGTGGCCCCGCCCGGGACGGGGTCGGGGGCGGAAAACAAAAAATCCCCTCGCAGGAGGGGACGCCACGCCGACTCCGGCACCGCCCGAGGGCGCAGCCGGTCCTGGTCAGCGCGGCCGGCTAAGGAGCAGGCGCACGGTTCGCATGGGCTCAGGGTACCGCAAGCGACTCTGCGCGCTCCCGGGTATACCGCCGGGCCTGCCGCACCGGCACCGCGGCCGGGCCTGCCGCACCGGCACCGCGGCCGGGTCCACGCACCGGCCCGCCGACAGCCTCAGCGCGTCGGCGCGCGCCCCGCCGCGTCGAAGTCCCGCAGCGCCTTCGCCAGCCGCTCGGACTGCATCCCGGCCGCGAGCGAGCGCGCCAGCGCCGCCGTGCGGGCCGCCTCCCGCTGGTCGCCGAGCCGCCGGTGGGTCTCGGCGAGGCTCACCATCAGCAGGGCCTTGGAGCGGGCCCGGCCGGGTCCGAGTCCGGCCACGGCCTCGGCGAGCAGGGCCTTGGCGAGCCGGTTCCGGCCGAGCGCCAGCCGCCCCTCCCCCACCATCCCGGCGAGGGAGGCGCGGGCCTCCTCGGTGCCGGGCACGCCGTCCAGTTCGGCGAAGGCCCGGGCGGCGGCGGCCTCGGCCCGCTCCGGCTCGTTCCGGCGGCCGTACGCGCGGGCGAGCCGGCCGAGCTGGCGGGCCCGGCCGGTGGGGCCGAGTGCGGCGCCGTGGGTCTCCAGGGCGCTTTCGAGCGCGGAGACGGCGTCCAGGCCGCGCCCGCCCGGGCCCTGGGTGGCGAGCACCAGCAGCGCGCCGAGGACGGCGACGCCGAGCCGGGGGTCGCCGCTGACGTGGGCGGCGCGCAGCGCGGCGACGAAGGCGCGTTGGGCGGCCGCGTCGTGGCCGAGGTCGTACGCCGCCCAGCCGGCCAGGCGGGCGAGGCGGCTGGCCGTGCCGTAGAGCTCGCGGCCCAGCCGCTCGTCGTAGGAGCCCAGTTCCAGCAGCTTGGCGAGCATGGCGAGTTCGGCCCGTGCGGGGCCGAGGACGAGGCCGCCGCCGCAGGAGCGTTCGAGTCGCTGCTTGCTGCGGTAGGAGAGGCCGAGTTCGCCGACCAGTGCGGCCTCGACACGCAGGGCGCCTTCGCCGCCGCCGACAGGCGGGGGCGGTGAGGCGAGCCGGGCGGCGGCCTGGTCGAGGTCGGCGTTGCGGAAGAGGTCGGTGAGGCGGACGGGTCCGGCGTCGGTGGCCGCCTCGCGCAGCGCGGTCTGGGCGGTGTCGGCGGTCCACGGGTCGGTGAGCAGCCGGGGCGAGAGGATCTTGGCGCCGCGGTGGCCGCCCATCCGGCCCCAGAGCTGCTCGTAGGTGACGGCGATGCCGAGGGTGCGGCTGAGCACCTCGCACACCGCCTGGTCGTGCGGGCTGCGCGGGACCATGCCGCGGTCGCGCCACTTGTACGGGGCGGTGGAGCTGATGGCCAGGCCCGGCGGCAGCGCGAGGCTCACCTCGCGGGCGAGCCGTTCCGGACTCCAGCCGAGCTGGTGGAGTATCCGGGCCAGTTCCTCGTTCCGCCTTCGCTCCAGATCGGCCATGACACGACGGTAGCGGGACTCCGGGCCCTCCCGCCGGTGGGCGGGCGAAACGGCGGAGAGCCGCCTCCCGGAACGGGAGGCGGCTCTCGACTGCTGTGGAGCTATGGGGAATTGAACCCCAGACCTCTTGCATGCCATGCAAGCGCTCTACCAACTGAGCTATAGCCCCTTGACCTGCGATGTCACCGGGGCTTTCGGCCGTTTCCGTCCGGTTTCCCTCGGCGACATCGACTACTTTACACGGTCCGGGGCGTGCTCCTGAAATCCGTTTCCCGAGGTCCCCGGCAGGGGCACCGGGGAGCTTTCCCCGGAGCCCTCCGGACGGCCCCTCCCCGCCGGGCCGGGCCCCACTGTGAAGCCCGGCCACATCTGCCGGGCCGGACCCCACCCGCAGACCCGGCCCGGCCCCGCCCACACCCCGGCCTACCGCGCCGCCCGTCGGCTGCGGGCGGCGAAGCCGGCGGCGGCCGCCACCGCGACGGCGTTGACCAGCAGCGTGGTCCGCAACGCGTGGCCGGACTCGGCGGCCGGCGCCGGCAGGTCGACCTGCCCGAGGAACACCGAGCCGAGCACCGCGACCCCGACCACCTGCCCGAGCTGGATGACCGTCACCATGACCCCGCTGGCGTCGGCCGCGTCCTCGGGCGCCACTCCCGCGAGGGCCCGGGCGAACAGCGGTGCGTACGCGCAGCCGGCGACCAGTCCGAGCGCGGCCATCTCCAGCAGCGCGCCGGTCCCGATCCCGGCGCCGCCGCCGAGCAGCACGCCCAGCAGCAGGTAGCCGCCGCCGAGGACGACCCCGGCGATCGTCGGCAGGGCCGCGTGCAGCCGCCCGGGCAGCCGGTGCCAGTGCATGCTGGACAGGCCGAAGCCGATCGCGACGGGCGCCGAGCAGAGCCCGGCCTTCAGGGCGGTGTGGCCGAGCGCGGCCTGCTGGTGCAGGGCGAAGGAGAACATGAAGCCGGCGAAGGCCGCCATGATCGAGAACAGTCCGGCCGCCGCCGGGCGCAGCCCCGGGGCGCGCAGCACCCGCCCGTGGATCAGCGGCTGCCCGCCGCTGCGGGCGATCCGGCGCTCGACCACCACGAACAGGCCGAACAGCAGCACGCCGGCCGCGATCATCGCCCAGCCCCAGGCGGGCCAGCCGAGCTCGTGGCCGAGGACGAGCGGCACCACCAGCAGGCCGAGGGCCGCGCCGAGCACCACCAGGCCGGGGACGTCGAAGCCGCGCGAGGCGTCGCCGGGCAGCCGGGGCAGCAGCCGGGCGCCGGCGGCCAGCAGCAGTACGCCGATGGGCACGTTGACCAGGAACACCGGCCGCCAGCCGCTGCCGAACAGGTCCGCGCTGACCAGGACGCCACCGAGCACCTGGCCGAGCGCCATGCCGCCGGCCAGCACCGCCGAGTAGAGGCCGAGCGCCCGGGTGCGGGCGGCGCCGGTGAAGGTGCGCTGCAGCAGGCTCATCACCTGGGGCACCATCAGCGCCGAGCCGGCGCCCTGGAGCAGCCGGAAGGCGATCAGCCAGCCGGTGGTCGGGGCGAGGCCGCAGGCCAGCGAGGTGGCGGTGAAGGCGGCCAGGCCGAGCTGGAAGAGCCGGCTGTAGCCGTACCGGGCGCCCAGCCGGGCCCCGGTGATGAGCAGCACGGCGTAGGCGATGGTGTAGCCGGCGATCACGAGTTGCAGGGCGGCGCCGGAGGCGCCGAGGTCGGTCCGGATGGTGGGTACCGCGACGTTGACGATGGAGACGTCGAGCACGGCCATGAACTGCCCGCACAGGACGAGCGCGAGGAGCAGCCCGGGGCGTACGGCCGGGGCCCCGGTGGTACTTCCGGCCACGCCGGGCCGGATCTGAAGGTCCGTCATGGTCATCAGCCTGCGGCGGTACCGGTACTGGTGGTTAGAGCCTGCTGATCCTGGTACTGGCAGCACCTGTATCGCCCGGCGGGCCTGCGGCACGATGGTGGCCATGACCGTCCTGGAGGAACTGCCGACCGCCGCGGGCGGGCGGGACCGCCGCCGTACCGAGCTGGCCCGCTTCCTGAAGGCCTGCCGCGCGCGGGTCACCCCCGAGGAGGTCGGGCTGCCGCCCGGTCTGCGCCGCCGCACGCCGGGGCTGCGCCGCGAGGAGGTCGCGCAGCTCGCCGGGGTGGGCGTCACCTGGTACACGTGGCTGGAGCAGGGGCGGCCGATCAACGCGAGCGAGCAGGTGCTGTTGGCGGTGGCCCGGGCGCTGCGGCTGGACGGCACCGAGCGCGAGCACCTGTTCCGGCTCGCCGGGGTGTCGCCGTCGCCGCACGCGCAGGCGGCCGCACCGGAGTTGAGCCCGTCGATCCAGGTGATCCTGGACTCGCTCGCCCCGCTGCCGGCGGCGGTCTCCAACACCCGTTTCGACGTGCTGAGCTACAACCGGCCGTACCGCTCGCTGTTCGGTGCCGAGCAGATCCGCCCGTCCCGCGGGGTCGTCTTCAACAGCCTCTGGTGCATGCTGACCGCCCCGCTGTGCTGCAACCCGTGCGACAACCGTGACGAGGCGCTGCCGCGGATGGTGGCGGTGCTGCGCTCGGCCTACGGCAAGCACGTGGGCGAGCCGGCCTGGGAGGAGCACGTGCGGCGGCTGTCGGCGGGCAGCGAGCTGTTCCGGGAGCTGTGGGACCGCCAGGAGGTCGCGCCGCCGGAGACGTGGCTGCGGCGGTTCCGCCACCCGCGGCTCGGGGTGCTGCGGCTGAACGCCACGTATCTGACGATGCCGGGCGTGCCGGAGTGCTACATCGTGGTGTACGTGCCGGTGGATCCGCAGGACCAGGAGCGGGTGGAGCAGCTCGACTCGCTGCCGCCGGGCGGCTGGAGGCACAGCTGCGAGCCGTGAGGGGCACCGGCTCCCGCGGCGGTGCCGGGGCCGGCCACGACGCTGCGCCGACGTCGACGTCGACGTCGGAGGGCCCGAACGCCGGAGCGCCGGAAGGCCGCCACCCGTTGGGTGACGGCCTTCCGAACTGCTGTGGAGCTATGGGGAATTGAACCCCAGACCTCTTGCATGCCATGCAAGCGCTCTACCAACTGAGCTATAGCCCCGCGACACGGGCGACCCTGGCTGACCACGACCGCCGATGCGGAGTGGAGCTATGGGGAATTGAACCCCAGACCTCTTGCATGCCATGCAAGCGCTCTACCAACTGAGCTATAGCCCCGCACTCACCGGATCCTCCGCTTCCCTTCCGGGCCGCGTTCTCTTCCGTGCGAACGAGGAAGACTCTAGCTGGTCAGGGCCGGAACTGCGAAATCCGATCCTTCGAGGCCCCTTCGGGCCCGCACCGCACCCCCGTGCCGAACGCCCCGCACCCACGCGCCGGACGACCGCGCGCCCCGGCACGGACGCCCCCGCGCGCCTGCCGGGCACCCCGCACTCCCCCACCGGACGACCCCGCCGAACGACCCCGCCGAACGTCCGGCCGGACGGCCCCGCCGGACGTCCGCAGGGGACGCCCGTGCCGGGACCGCTCAGGTGTCGTCGCCGATGACCGGCTGCGGGAGCGTGCCCGCGTTGTGCTCCAGCAGGCGCCAGCCGCGCGTCCCCTGGCCGAGCACCGACCAGCAGCAGTTGGACAGGCCGCCGAAGCGCTCCCACTGGGCCGGCTCCAGGTCCAGCAGCCGCCCGAGCATGGTGCGGATCGTCCCGCCGTGGCTGACCACCACCAGGGTGCCGTCCTCCGGCAGCTTGGCGGCGGCCTCCAGCACCACCGGCACCGAGCGGTCGGCGACCTCGGTGGCCAGCTCGCCGCCACCGCCGCGCCGCACCGGCTCGCCGGCCGACCAGGCCTCGTACTCCTCCGGGAAGCGCTCGCGAATCTCGGCGTTGGTCAGGCCCTGCCAGGAGCCCGCGTAGGTCTCCCGCAGGCCCTCGTGGTGGGTCACGTCGAGCCCGGTGACCTTGGCGAGCTCCTCGGCGGTGCGCCGGGCGCGTTCGAGGTCCGAGGAGATCAGCAGGTCCGGGCGGAGCCCGGAGAGCAGCCGGGCCGCCCGCTGCGCCTGCAGCACGCCCTGGCCCGTCAGCTCGATGTCCGTGCTGCCCTGGAAGCGCGATTCGAGGTTCCAGGACGTCTGGCCGTGCCGCCAGAAGACGATGCGCGGGCCTCGCGCGCCGCGGCTCAGTGCAGGTCCTCGGGCTTGCCGAAGTCGTCGGCCGGGGCGACGGCGTTGCCGGCCTCGTCGGTGTGGGCGTCGGGGCGGTTGCGCGAGGCCAGGGCGTCCTCGGGCAGCGGCAGCTCGGGGCAGTCCTTCCAGAGCCGGTCCAGCGAGTAGAAGGAGCGCTCCTCGGAGTGCTGGACGTGCACGACGATGTCCAGGTAGTCGAGCAGGATCCAGCGGCCCTCGCGCTCGCCCTCGCGGCGCACCGGCTTGATGTCCAGCTGCTCGCGCAGCTGGTCCTCGATCTCCTCGGCGATCGCGCGGACCTGGCGGTCGTTGTTCGCGGAGGCGATCAGGAAGGCGTCGGTGATCGACAGCACCTCGCTGACGTCGAAGGCGATGATGTTGTGCGCGAGCTTGTCGGCCGCCGCCTGCGCGGCGACGGTGATGAGCTGCTGGCTGTGGTCGGTGACGGTCACGGTGTTCTTCCGGCTCGGCGGCTTGGGGCGGCGCCCCGGCACTCGGCCGGGGTCGCCTTCCAGGATCTCACGCCGCCCGGGCGGGCCCGGAACCGTTTTCCGCGCCCGCCCGCGCCGCCGTGCGACCGCGCACCCCGCCGCGGCGCGCCCGCCACGGCGGGTCGTCCCGTCCCGGGCCGGGCCGACGGCCGGCCCGGCCGTCGGCCTACTGGGGCTTCGGCGGCTGGTAGTCCTTGCCGAGCACGACCAGCAGGTCCGCGTTCTGGGTGTCCCCGGTCACCTTCTTCACCGCGCTGTCCGGCAGGCCGAGGCTGGTCGCCAGCGACTTCGCCGCGGCCTGCCGGGCGTCGTCGGTGTAGCGGATCTCACTGGTGGTCTGTGCGGCGGCCTTGGCCCCGCCGGGGATGAACGTCAGGCCCGAGTTGACGATCTGGACCTGCGCGGCGGCGGCCGCGGCGTCGCTGCCGCTGGCGTCCTGCAGCGCGACCCGGGCCGGGGCGTCGCCGGCGGCCGCGGACTTCACGGTGCCGCCGAGCACGTCCTTGACCTGCTTGCCCGCGGTCGCCTCGTCCAGGCTGCCGTCCGGCTTGACGGTCAGCGCGGTGGTGCCGACGTGGCCGTCCTTCGCCTGCTGGGCGAGCTGGGCGAGCACCCCGGCGAGGGCGTCCTCGGGCAGCGAGGGGTCGAGCACCGCGTTCATCCGGTGCACGTCGTCCTTGGCGTCCTTGAGCTCGGTCGGCATGGTGCGCACCACCGCCTCCATGACCTGCCCGAACCGGGCGAGCTGGACGTCCCGGCTCTCGCCGGGGTTCTGCAGCGTGGCGTACGCGACCGCGGCCTTCCCGTTGAGCATGGTGTTCTTCCCGGCCGCGGACAGCAGCTTGCCGTCCGGCTTGCCGCCCTCGTGGGTCTCGGCGTTGGTGTCCACCCGGACGCCGCCGAGCTGGGAGACCAGCAGTTCCAGGTACGGGGTGTCCAGCCGCCAGGTGCCCGCCACCGGGGCGCCGAGCACGGTGGACAGGCCGTCGCGGGTCGCCGAAGCGCCGATGGTGTCCATGGCCTGGCCGACGGTGGTGACCGGCGGGTCGGCGGGGCCGGGCAGCCGCAGGTTGTCGGGCAGCAGCAGCACCGTGCCCTTCTTCCCGGAGACGTCGTCGACCAGCAGCGCGCTGGACACCTTGCCCTGCAGGTCACGCAGGTGGACGACGTTGACCTGGCGCCCGCCGGCCGCGGCGGCCGCGGTCGGCTTGTCGCCGGTGAACCACAGGTAGCCGCCGACGCCGCCCGCGGCGAGCGCCACCACCACACCGAGGCCGATCAGCCGGTTGCGCAGCTTGCGGCGGCGCTCGGCGCGCACCTCGCTGCGGGACTCGGCGAACTTCAGCCAGTCGATGACGTCCTCGGTCTCCTCCGCCTCCTCGTCGACGAAGGTGAACTCGCCCGTGGTGTAGCTGTCCTTGGGCGCCTTGCCGCCGGACTTGCCCCCGCGCACCCCGGCGACCTGCTCGGACGGCGCGGCGGGCTTGGCCGGCGCCGCCTCGGCGGCCGGCCTGGGCACCCGCGGGCGCGGCGGGGCGGGTGCGGCCGGTGCCGCAGCGGCGGCGGCAGGCGCAGCGGGTGCGGCGGCCTCCGGCTGCGCCTGCGGCTCGGCGACGACCGGGCCGGCGGCCTGGTACGGCTGCCGGTACCCCTGCTGCCCCTGCTGCTGGTAGCCGTACGGGTC
>NZ_JBIWNL010000014.1:0-66995 GCF_044767225.1 Kitasatospora sp. NPDC101447 | reverse complement strand
CGTACTCGTGGGTGTACACCGGCTGCCCGTACTGGTCGTACTGCGGCTGCTGCTCGTACGACTCGTAGGACTCGTACGGCTGCTGCTGCTGGTACCCCTGGGCCTGGCCCTGGCCCTGGTACGGCTGCTGGTAGCCCTCGTACCCCTGCTGCCCCTGCTGCTGGTAGCCGTACGGGTCGTGGGTGTACACCGGCTGCCCGTACTGGTCGTACTGCGGCTGCTGCTCGTACGACTCGTAGGACTCGTACGGCTGCTGCTGCTGGTACCCCTGGCCCTGGCTCTGGTACGGCTGCTGGTAGCCCTCGTACCCCTGCTGCCCCTGCTGGCCGCCGCTGCGATCGGTCATGCGCCGCTCCTGGCTCAGGTCCCGCGCGGCGCGTACAGCGCCCGCTTGTCGATGTAGCGGACCACGCCGTCCGGGACGAGGTACCAGACCGGCTCGCCCTTGGCGACCCGGTTGCGGCAGTCCGTGGAGGAGATGGCCAGCGCCGGGACCTCCACCAGGGAGACCCCGCCCACCGGAAGCCCGGCGTCCGACAGAGTGTGCCCCGGGCGGGTGCATCCGATGAAGTGGGCCAGCGAGAAGAGTTCGTCGGAGTCGCGCCAGGACAGGATCTGGGCGAGCGCGTCGGCGCCGGTGATGAAGAAGAGGTCGGCGTCCGGGTGCAGGGCGTGCAGGTCGCGCAGGGTGTCGACGGTGTAGGTGGGGCCCTCGCGGTCGATGTCGATCCGGCTGACCGAGAACTGCGGGTTCTCCGCGGTGGCGATGACCGTCATCAGGTAGCGGTCCTCGGCCGGGGTGACGTGCCGGTCGCTCTTCTGCCACGGCTGCCCGGTCGGCACGAAGATCACTTCGTCCAGGTGGAACGCGCTCGCGACCTCACTGGCGGCAACGAGGTGGCCGTGGTGGATCGGGTCGAAGGTGCCGCCCATCACGCCGAGGCGCTTCTTCACCGGTTCCGGTCCGCCGGGATTCCCGGCCTGCTCTCCCATGCCGCCACACCTTACGCGACGCCCGTTACGGTGCGGGAACGCCCGGGTGGGGGTTGCCCGCAGACCCGGTGGGGGTTCCCCGCAGACGCGTCAGGGAGCGGCCGGCCGGTGGCCGGACGCTCCCCGGAGAGGTCCGCGGAGCGGGCTCAGCGGTCCCGGTTGAAGCGGGTGGTGATGAAGAGCAGGAGCAGCAGGATGAACAGCGCGGCGCCACCCGTCAGGAGCGGGTTCAGGCTGTCGTGGTTGCCTCCCTCGCCCTCGGCGAGCAGGTTCAGGACGGGGAGTGCGGCGGCAGTGCTCATGGTCGGCGGGACCTTCTCGGCTCGGTGAACGGACCTGGGGGTGGTTCCGGGCCGGTGAGGGCCCACCCGTCATCGTACGGGGGGTTACACGGCAACCGCTCGGCGGCCCACCGCCGCTGACCGGGCGTGAGCGCGCACGGGCCGGGCCGGGGTCCGCGGGCCTGGTCGGGGCCCGGAAGCCGGGTCCCGGGGGCCTGCTCCCGGCGTCCGGGCGAGGGCCTGACGCCGGGTCCCGGGGCTAGTTGCCGCGGAAGGCGCGGGCCATCAGCCAGACCAGCAGGCCGATCCCCACGAAGGACGCGATCACGATGATCCGCAGGAAGAGGCCCGGACCGGCCTCGTCGGAGATGGGCGTGGCCAGGCTGACAAGCGTGTCGGTGGACATCTGCGGGGCTCCTCGAACTGCTCGGTACCGCGGCCGGGTCCGGTCTCGGTGGTCCAGGGCATTCAGGGTAAACCGGCCTCACACCGGCGCCGCCCACCGGCCCCCGCGGCGCGGCCGGGGCCGCACGTACGCTGTCGCCCGGGGACGAGTACGCAACCACGGACGTTGCACAGACAGTCGTTTCAGGCGAAGACCAGCGGGGGGCCGGCCAGTGGGCCGCAGCCGCCGTCGACCAGGAGGGTACTCACACCATGACCGACACGACCGCGAAGACCCCGAGCCGCCGCCGCGAGCGTTTCCCCGGGATCTCCACCCGGGCCTGGGAGCACCCGGCGGACCGTTCGGCGCTGGTCGCCCTGCGGCGGCTGTCCGGCTTCGACGACGTCCTCAAGAAGCTCGCCGGCCTGGTCTCCGAGCGCGCGATCCGGCTGATGTTCCTGGCCACCGCGGTGAAGACCTCCGAGCGCCAGTTCCCCGAGCTGTACGACATGGTGCGCGACACCGCCTACGTGCTCGACCTGGAGCAGGTCCCCGACCTGTACGTGACCCAGGACCCGGCGGTCAACGCGTACACCATCGGCATCGACACCCCGATCATCGTGATCACCAGCGGCCTGGTCGAGCTGCTCGACGAGGAGGAGCTGCGCTCGGTCATCGGCCACGAGGTCGGCCACGCGATGTCCGGCCACGCCGTCTACCGGACGATGCTGATGATCCTCACCAACATCGCCACCCGGATCGCCTGGGTGCCGCTCGGCAACCTGGCGATCACGGCCGTCATCACCGCGCTCAAGGAGTGGTTCCGCAAGGCGGAGCTGTCCAGCGACCGGGCCGGCCTGCTCGCCGGGCAGGACCTCCAGGCGTCCATGCGGGCCCTGATGAAGCTGGCCGGCGGGCACAACCTGGCCGAGATGAACGTCGACGCCTTCCTGGAGCAGGCCGAGGAGTACGAGAAGGCCGGTGACCTGCGCGACGGCGTCCTCAAGCTGCTCCAGGTGCTGCCGCAGACCCACCCCTTCGCGGTGGTCCGGGTCGCCCAGCTGAAGAAGTGGGCGGAGAGCGACGAGTACCGCTCGATCATGACGGGCGCCTACCCGCGCCGCGCGGACGACCCCGACACCTCGGTCGGTGAGCAGTGGAAGGCGGCCGCCGACCACTACGCGACCTCGGTGAAGGAGAGCAAGGACCCGCTGATGGGCCTGATCCGGGACGTCGCCGGCGGCGCCGTGACCGTGGGCGGCAAGCTCCGCGACACCTTCACCGGTGCCGGCCGCGGCAGCTCGAACGGCTCCGACGGCTCGAACGGCTCCGACGGCAGGACCGACCGCGACAACAGCTGAGCCCGGCACCCGGGCCCGGCCCGCCGGCGAACGCCGACGACCGCCGACGAACGCCGACGAACGCCGACGACGGCCGGTGACCCGCCCGGGTCACCGGCCGTCCGCGCGTCCCGGAGCCCTCAGCTCCCCGCCAGCACCCCGCACACCTGCCAGGCCGGGCGGGCGTGGTTGCCGGGGTCGACGGCCGCCGGCGGCGTGACCGCCGTGCCCTGCGCCGTGGCCAGGACCGGCTGCAGGTAGCCCGCCATCGAGGTGCCGCAGGGCGCCGGACCGGCCTGGAGCACCGAGTCCACCAGCCGCAGTTGCGCCGAGGCCAGGTCGACCCGGTCGAACTGGAAGGTGAGCTGCCGCCGCACCGTCTCCAGGGTGACCGGCGCTCCGGCCGGGGCCCCGGCCGGCTTCAGCGCGTAGACGAAGGTGTGGTCGGTGGTGATCTGCAGCGTTCCGCTGTCCGCCTCGTCGATCCGCATCGCGCCGACCACCTTCACGGTGTCCGAGGCCAGCGCGACCTGCGCCGGGTCGAAGCGGACCATCCAGCCGGTCACCGCGTGGTGCCGGTCGTCCACCGGCTGCGCCACGCCCGTGTCGAACTCCGCCTGCTCGCCGGGCGTGACGAAGGCCCGCACGTCCGCGGTGGCGCCCTGGACGAGGGCGGCCGGGGCCAGCGAGGAGGCGACCAGGTAGCGCTGGACGGTGTCGAGCGCCTTGGTCACCTCGACCCGGCTGAAGTGCTCGGTGGCCGCCCCGGTCGGGGTGTTCAGCCCGACCGTGCCGTCCCCGTACCCGGGTGGCAGCGCCGCGAAGGGGTTCGCCGGGTCGGCGACCGGGTGGACGGCCGAGGCCGGGCTCAATGCGACCAGGCTGACCGTCAGTTGGCTGCCCTCGGGCCGGGCCGGGATCCCCCTCGGCGAGCTGACCCCGAAGTACACCGCGGCCCCGAACGCGAGCAGGATGAGCAGCAGAAGGGCGAGGGCCTGGCGCGGCACGGTGCCCAGCGGGCCGAGCCGCACCCGCTGCCGGGTGGCCTTGCCGAAGGAGCCCGCCAGCCGCTCCCGGGCGGACAGCTCCTGGATCCGGGCAGCCCGGACGAACGATTCGTCGAAGACGACGGACCGGAATTCGTCCTCGTTGCCGGAGCCGCCCTCGGGCGTACCCTCAGGAGGTTCTCGCGGGTCACCCACAACACCAGGGTAGGCGGACACCGGCGCTGCCACGAGGGTCCCCGCGCAGATTCCCGGGGACGCTCCGTGACCACCCGCCCCTGGGCGTGCGCCCGTGCGGCGTCCGGCGGCTAGCCCGCCGGTGCGGTGACCACCAACGACGGCTCGGCGGGCGCGGGGCGCGGGTCCACCCCGGCGCTGCTGCTGCCCGACTCCGGTCTGCGGGGCGTGTCCGAGGAACCGCCCACGCCCTGGTAGATCGCCGCGACCGCGACCGCCACCAGGCTCACGCCCATGATCACGGCGAGCACCCAGGCCACCGGCCGGTGCCAGCGCTGCTGGGCCACGTACCGGCCGCGGGCGCGCACCGGGTCGTAGCCGCGCCGCCACCGGCGCCGGCTGCGCCGGTCGGTCGTCCGGCCCGGTCCCGACCAGGGGTCCGGGTAGTGGTGGTCCTCGTCGAGTCCGCTCGGGTACGGGCGCAGCTCCAACGGGAGCCCCTCCCCGGCCGAGACGTCGTAGCCCCAGCCCGGGCCCGCGGTGTCCGGCTCGAACCGGGCCTCGGCGGCGGCGAGTTGCCGCTCCTTGGCAGTCGGCTCGTGCACGGCGGCGGACCGGACGAAGGCCTCATCGAAGACCACGGTGGCGAACTCGTCGTCCGCACCACCGTGGTCGGCGCCGTCGGGGTACGGCAAGCCCCCCACATCCTCAGCCACGGATTCAGCGTATTACCGGCCGGGCGTTTTGTCTGTGGCTCCCGGCAGTTGGTCCGTCACACGTGTGACGGCCGGCTCGCGGGCCGCGGCTCAGCGGGCGTCCGGGTCCCCGCCGACGGTCTGCGTCGCCTCGCCCCGCACGTGCCCGTCACCGGTGACGATGTACTTGGTGCTGGTCAGCTCGGGCAGGCCCATCGGGCCGCGGGCGTGCAGCTTCTGGGTGGAGATGCCGATCTCCGCGCCGAAGCCGAACTCGCCGCCGTCGGTGAAACGGGTGGAGGCGTTGACGGTCACCGTGGTCGAGTCGACCAGCTGGGTGAAGCGCCGGGCGGCGGCCTGCGAGGTGGTGACGATCGCCTCGGTGTGGCCGGAGGACCAGCGGCGGATGTGCGCGACGGCGGCGTCCAGCGAGGGCACCACGGCCGCGGCCAGGTCGTACGAGAGGTATTCGGCGCCCCAGTCCTCGTCGGTCGCGGGCACCACGGTGGCCGGACCGCCCTCGGCGGCCTTGAGCACCGCCTCGTCGCCGTGCACGGTCACCCCGGCCTCGGCCAGGGCGGCCAGCGCGAGCGGCAGGAAGGCGTCCGCGACGTCCTGGTGGACCAGCAGCGTCTCGGCCGCGTTACAGACGCTGACCCGCTGCGCCTTGGAGTTGAGCAGGATGCCGACGGCCATCGCCAGGTCGGTCTCGGCGTCCACGTACACGTGGCAGTTGCCGGTGCCGGTCTCGATCACCGGGACGGTCGAGCCCTCGACCACGGTGCGGATGAGCGAGGCGCCGCCGCGCGGGATCAGCACGTCGACGAGGCCGCGGGCGCGCATCAGCTCCTGCACGGAGTCGCGGCTCTCCCCCGGCACCAGCTGGACCGCGTCGGCGGGCAGCCCGGCCGCGGCGAGGGCGTCCCGCACCACGGCGACGAGCGCGGTGTTGGAGCGGTAGGCCGAGGCCGAGCCGCGCAGCAGCGCCGCGTTGCCCGACTTGAGGCAGAGTGCGGCGGCGTCGGCGGTGACGTTCGGGCGGGCCTCGTAGATGATGCCGACCACGCCGAGCGGCACCCGTACCTGCCGCACGTCCAGGCCGTTCGGCAGGGTGTAGCCGCGGACGACCTCGCCGACCGGGTCGGGCAGGCCGGCCACGTCGCGCACGTCGGAGGCGATCGCGGCGATCCGCTCCCCGGTGAGGGTCAGCCGGTCGATCACCGATTCGGCCGTTCCGGCCTCGCGGGCCCGGGCGACGTCCTCGGCGTTGGCCGCGACGATCTCCGCGCTGCGGGCCACCAGCGCGTCCGCGATCGCCAGCAGCGCGGCGTCCTTCGCCCTGCGCGGCAGCGGGGCGAGCGCGGCGGCCGCCTCCCGGGCTCGGCGCGCTACGGCGAGGACGGGGCTGTCGGCGGTGGCGAGGTCGCTGGTCATGCCGCCAAGGGTAGCGACTGCGCCCGCCCGGGCCGCCCGCGTTCCGCATGGCGAACAGCGGCCGCCCGGGACGGTCCGGTCAGTACGGGTGCACGCCGCCCAGGTGCGGCGGCGGATCGCCGAAGCCCTCCGCCACCCGCTTGTGGTACGTCGCCCGGTCGACCACCTCCAGCCCGACGATCTCCCACGGCGGCAGGTTCGCGGTGACCTTGTGCTCGCCCCAGAGCCGCAGCGCGATCGCCGCCGCGTCGTGCAGGTCCCGGGCCTGCTCCCAGTAGCGGATCTCGGCGTGGTCGGCCGCGTAGCGGGCGGTCAGGAAGAACGAGTGGTCGTGCGCCAGTCTCTCCAGTGAGGCGCGCAGCGAGGACAGCTGGGTGGCCTCCCCGGACACGCTCAGCACCACGTGCCACAGCCGCGCCTGCTCGGGCACGGTGGGCGGCTCCGCGGCGTCCGCGCGCTGGGTCCGCAGCCTGCGCATCCCGGCGGGCCCCTGGGGCGGCCGACCGGCCGGCTCGGCGGGGCCGTCCCCGCGTCCGCCGTCGATGCTGGTCAGCCGCCGGCCCGCCGTCCCTCCGGTCAGCGCTGCCTCGCGCCTGCGTTCCACCGGCGGCCTCCTGTTCGGCGATCTCGTGTCGTCCCCACCGCCCCGTCGGCCTCTCGGCCGACCGGTACGGCTGCGCCCCTCCTCGCCCGTGGCCGGGCCGCTCCCGGTACGGAGCGGCCCGCCGTCCGCACTGCGCCGATCGGCCGGCGGCCGGTGCCGGCCCGCCGAGCGGTCAGCCGCGCAGAACGACCAGGTCGTCGCGGTGGACGACCTCGCGCTCGTACGCGGCGCCGAACTCCTGGGCCAGGTCGCGGGTGGACCGGCCGAGCAGGCGGGGCAACTCCCTCGCATCAAAGTTGACCAGTCCGCGAGCCACGATGTGGCCGTTTTCGGCAAGAAGGTCCACCGGATCACCCGCGGCGAAGTCCCCGTCGACCTTGGTGACCCCGGCGGGCAGCAGCGAGGCGCCGCCGGAGACGACCGCTTCGACGGCGCCCGCGTCCAGGTGCAGGGTGCCGCGCGGGCTGCTCGCGTGGGCGAGCCAGAGCATCCGGTCGGAGGTGCGGGCGCCGGTGCGCAGGAAGAGCGTGCCGGTGGGTCGGCCGGCCAGCGCGTCGGCGGCCTGGCTGGCCGCGGTGAGCACCACCGGGATTCCCGCGCCGGTGGCGATCCGGGCCGCCTCGACCTTGGTGACCATGCCGCCGGTGCCGACCCCGGCCTTGCCCGCGCTGCCGATCTCGATGCCGTCGAGGTCGTGCGGGCCGCTCACCCGGGCGATCCGGCTGGTGCCGGGGCGGGAGGGGTCGCCGTCGTAGAGGCCGTCCACGTCGGAGAGCAGGACGAGCAGGTCGGCCCGGACGAGGTGGGCGACGAGCGCGGCGAGCCGGTCGTTGTCACCGAACTTGATTTCGGCGGTGGCGACGGTGTCGTTCTCGTTGACGATCGGCATCGCGCCCATCGCCAGCAGCTGGTCCAGGGTGCGGTAGGCGTTGCGGTAGTGGGCGCGGCGGCTGGCGTCCTCGGCGGTGAGCAGCACCTGGCCGACGCGGATGCCGTACCGGGCGAAGGAGGCGGTGTACCGGGCGACCAGCAGTCCCTGGCCGACGCTGGCGGCGGCCTGCTGGCGGGCCAGGTCCTTGGGTCGCTTGTCCAGGCCGAGCGGGGCGAGTCCGGCGGCGATGGCACCGGAGGAGACGAGCACGACCTCCGGGGCGTCGGGGCGGCTGCGCACCTTGGCGATCGCGTCGACCAGGGCGTCGACGCGGTCGGCGTCCAGGCCGCCGGCCGCCGTGGTGAGTGAGGAGGAGCCGACCTTGACCACGATCCGCCGTGCGGTCAGCACCTCCTCCCGCAGAGAGTCCTCGCTCATCTCGCTGTACGCCCTTCCGGTGTGGTGCGGGTACGGCGGGCCCGGGCCCGGCCGTCACTCCCGAAATCTACGCGATCCGCGCAGGTCTCCCGCAGGGAGTTTCACCGGCTGGACCCGGGCTGGTCACGGGCCTGCCACAGCCGGTCCGGCAATCCGGATGGCTGGTATGGTCCCTGACCGAAAGCCAGATCGGGGGACGGCTTCTTGCCCGCTGGACCCATTTCGTCTTCGACCCTTGCTGTCACGAGAGGGCGGCGCCGCACTGGGCAGGCCGGCAACGGTTCGCGGTCGCGCGCCCGGGAGAAAAGCGCATCATGCGTTCGTACACCACCAAGCTGACCGTCGCCGCCCTGGCGGCGGCCACCGCGCTGTCGCTCGCGGCCTGTGGCCCGGACAACGCCGACCCGGCCGCTCCGTCGGGCGGTTCCACCGGTGCCGCTCCGGCGCCGACTTCGGGCGCTCCGGGCGCCACCGGCGGTGCCGCGACCGGGGGTGCCGCGACCGGCGGCGCCACCGGCGGTTCGACCGCCGCCCCGACGGGCGGTGCCGCCGGCGCTGCCACGGGCGGCGCTGCCACCGGCGGTGCTGCCACGGGCGGAGCCGCGACCGGCGGGGCCGACGCGACCGGCGGCGGCGCCGGCGGCGGCCAGGGCCTGCCGCAGGCTCCCACCGCGGTGAAGTTCGGCCAGCCGGCCACCGTGGACTTCGCGGACAAGGACTTCAAGGCCGCCGCCAAGCTGGAGATCAACGTCACCGGCATCGTTCCGGGCTCCATCAAGGACTTCCAGGACGCCAAGGCCTCCACCGTCGGCCTGGAAGGCCGCTCGATCTTCTACGTCAGCTGGACGATGAAGAACCTCGGCGACTCCAAGCTGACCTTCGCCGCCCCGAACTCCAAGTTCCGGCTCTACGCCACGGACGGCAAGCCGGCCAACTTCGCCAACTCCGCCGGCACTCCGATCGCCAAGTGCAGCACCCCGAGCTTCTCGGGTGCCACGAAGGGCGTCGAGTTCAAGGGCTGCGACATCTTCAGCTTCCCGGCGGGTGCCACCCCCGCGCTGGTCGGCTACGGGGACGCGACCGACATCAACAAGATCCAGGCCTCCTGGGCGAAGTGACGCACCATCGGCCCTGAGCACGGGAACGGCCCCCGCCACCTCGACAGGTGGCGGGGGCCGTTCGCGTCAGCCGGTCCGAGCCGGCTCAGTCCTCGTCGTCGTCGCCCTCGATGGCGGCCTGGCGGCCGCTGGACAGCGCCTCGAAGGCGAGGAACTCGGCCTCCGCCGCGTCCCGGCCCTTCTGCTTCTCGCGGCGGCGGTCGACCGCCGGGCGGGGCGACTCGAAGCGGTGGTCCTCACCGCGGCGGCCGAGCATCTCGGCGCCGGCGGCCATGGTCGGCTCCCAGTCGAAGACGACGGCGTTCTCGTCCGGGCCGATGATGACGGTGTCACCCTCGTGCGCCCCGGACTTCCACAGCTGGTCCTCGACACCGAGGCGGGCCAGCCGGTCGGCGAGGTAGCCGACGGCCTCGTCGTTGGAGAAGTCGGTCTGGCGGACCCAGCGCTCCGGCTTGACGCCGCGGATGCGGTAGGCGCCGTCCTCCTCGGTGATGGTGAAGCCCGCGTCGTCGACGGCCTTGGGCCGCAGCACGATCCGGGTGGACTCCTCGGCCGGCTTGGCGGCGCGCGCCTCGGCGACGATCCCGGCCACCGCGAAGCTCAGCTCGCGCAGGCCCTTGCGGGAGGCGGCGGAGACCTCGAACACCCGGTAGCCGCGCTCCTCCAGGGAGGCGCGGGTCAGGTCCGCGATGTCCTGGCCGTCCGGCACGTCCACCTTGTTGAGCGCGACCAGGCGCGGACGGTCCTCCAGGCCGCCGTACTCGGCGAGCTCGGCCTCGATGGTCTCCAGGTCGGTCAGCGGGTCGCGGCCGGGCTCCAGGGTGGCGCAGTCCAGCACGTGCACCAGCACCGAGCAGCGCTCGACGTGCCGCAGGAACTCCAGGCCCAGGCCGCGGCCCTGGCTGGCGCCCGGGATCAGGCCGGGCACGTCGGCGATGGTGTAGACGGTCTCGCCCGCGGTGACCACGCCCAGGTTGGGGATCAGGGTGGTGAACGGGTAGTCCGCGATCTTCGGCTTGGCGGCGGAGAGCACCGAGATCAGCGAGGACTTGCCGGCGCTCGGGTAGCCCACCAGGGCCACGTCGGCGACGGACTTGAGCTCCATGACGATGTCACGGGCCTCGCCGGGCTCGCCGAGCAGCGCGAAGCCGGGCGCCTTGCGGCGGGCCGAGGCCAGCGCGGCGTTGCCGAGGCCGCCGCGGCCGCCCTGGGCGGCGATGAAGCTGGTGCCGTGCCCGACCAGGTCGGCGAGCACCTCGCCCTTGCGGTCCAGCACCACGGTGCCGTCCGGCACGAGGAGGACGAGGTCCTGGCCGTCGGCGCCGGTGCGGTTGCCGCCGGCGCCCGGCTTGCCGTTGGTGGCCTTGCGCTTGGGCGAGTGGTGGTACTCCAGCAGGGTGGTGACCTGCGAGTCCACGGTGAGGATGACGCTGCCGCCCTCACCGCCGTTGCCGCCGTCCGGGCCGCCGAGCGGCTTGAACTTCTCGCGGTGCACGGAGGCGCAGCCGTGGCCCCCGTTACCCGCGGCGACGTGAAGTTCGACGCGGTCCACGAAGGTGGTCATGGGTGTGCCTCCAGTGCGCGAGAGTCTGCTTCTACCTGCGTAAAGCGTGAAGGGTGGACCGGAGAATTCCGGCCCACCCTTCACTGTGAGTCATACGACTCGGGAGTCCGCTGGGACTCAGGCCTCGACGGCCACGATGTTGACGACCTTGCGGCCGCGACGGTTGCCGAACTGCACGGCACCGGCGGTCAGCGCGAACAGGGTGTCGTCGCCACCGCGACCGACGCCCGCACCCGGGTGGAAGTGGGTGCCACGCTGGCGGACGAGGATCTCGCCGGCCGAGACGACCTGGCCGCCGAAGCGCTTCACGCCGAGGCGCTGGGCGTTCGAGTCACGGCCGTTACGGGTAGAGCTTGCGCCCTTCTTGTGTGCCATATCTCGCTATCCCCTTACTTGCTGACCGAGTCGATGCTGGTGATGCGCACCGCGGTGTGCTTCTGGCGGTGGCCCTGACGACGGCGGTAGCCGGTCTTGTTCTTGTAACGCAGGATGACGATCTTGTCACCCTTGGTCTGGTCGACCACCTCGGCGTGAGCCTTCACGCCGGCCAGGACCCACGGGTCGGAGGTGACGGCGTCACCGTCGACGACGAGGATGGTCGAGAGCTCGACCGAGTCACCCGGCTTGGCCTCGATACGGTCGATCTCCAGCACGTCGCCGACGGCGACCTTGTGCTGGCGGCCGCCTGCGCGAACGATCGCGTACATGCGGTACCTGCTTTCCTTGCTCGGTCGGAACCCCCGACGCCAGCCACCTGGGTACGGACACAGGAGCCTCTCCCCGGCTCTCCGCGCGGACGCGGCGACCTCGGGAAGGTGATGTGCTCGGGAGCATGGCGTAGACACGCCGATGGTCAAGAATACGGACCGGCCGCCCGGGGGGCAAACCGGCCCGTACGACCCGGGGCGGGATCGCTCCCGCCCCGGGCGTGGGCACTACTCGGCTGCCGTATCACCCTCGGCGGCCGCGGCCTTCTTGGCCGCCGCGCTCGTCCGCTTGGTCGCGGTCTTGCGGGCGGTGGTCTTCTTGGCCGCCGTGGTCGTCTTCTTGGCGGCGGTCTTCTTCGCGGCGGTCTTGCGGGCGGCCCGCTTCTTCGGCGCCGGCGCCTCCTCGGCGGCGGCCTCCTCCGTGGCGGCCTCCGCGACCGGTGCCTCGGCGGCGGGAGCCTCGACGGCCTCCTCGGCCGGGGCCTCGACGACCGTGGCCTGCGCGACGACGACCGGCTCGGCGGCGGCTTCCGCGACGGCCGGGGATGCGGCCTCCAGGGCCGCCTCCAGCGCCGCCTCGGCCTTCGCCTGCAGCACCACGATCTCGGCGGTGTCCGGCGAGCCCGCCGGAGCCGTGGCCTTGCGCACCGCGCGGCGGCGCGGACGGCCCGCCGGAGCGGCCGGCGGGGCCTGCTCCACGACCGGCTCGACGACGGCCGGAGCCTCGACCTCGGCCTCGGCGCCCGGGACCTCAAGCGCCAGCTGGCCCTCGATCTCCTCGCGCACCGGCTCGCCCGGCAGCTCGGCGATCTCGGCCACCGACTCGGTCACGACGGCCTCGACGACCTGCGCCTCCTCGTGGCCCGCACCGCCCTTGCCCCGGCGACGGCGCTTGCCGCTGCCGGCCTCGCCCGCCGGGGCGGACGGGGCGTGGACGTGGGCGCTCGGCTGCTCCATGTGGACGATCACACCGCGGCCGTTGCAGTGCACGCAGGCCTCGGAGAAGGACTCCAGCAGGCCCTGGCCGACCCGCTTGCGGGTCATCTGGACCAGGCCCAGCGAGGTGACCTCGGCCACCTGGTGCTTGGTCCGGTCCCGGCCCAGGCACTCCAGCAGACGGCGCAGCACCAGGTCGCGGTTGGACTCCAGCACCATGTCGATGAAGTCGATCACGATGATGCCGCCGAGGTCACGCAGCCGCAGCTGGCGCACGATCTCCTCGGCCGCCTCGATGTTGTTGCGGGTGACCGTCTCCTCCAGGTTGCCGCCCTGGCCGACGAACTTCCCGGTGTTGACGTCGATGACGACCATCGCCTCGGTGCGGTCGATCACCAGCGAACCGCCGCTGGGCAGCCAGACCTTGCGGTCCAGCGCCTTCATCAGCTGCTCGTCGATCCGGTAGGTCGCGAAGACGTCCACCTCGGAGGTCCACCGCTGGAGGCGCTCGGCGAGGTCCGGGGCCACGTTGGAGACGTACTCGTGGATGGTCTTCCACGCCTCGTCGCCGGAGACGATGACCTTGGTGAAGTCCTCGTTGAAGATGTCGCGGACGACCCGGACGGTCATGTCCGGCTCGCCGTACAGCAGCGCCGGGGCGTTGCCGGTCGCGGCCTTCTTCTGGATGTCCTCCCACTGCTGCTGAAGGCGCTGGACGTCGCGGGTCAGCTCCTCCTCGGAGGCGCCCTCGGCGGCGGTGCGCACGATGACGCCCGCGTCGTCCGGGACGATCTTCTTGAGGATCTGCTTCAGGCGGGCGCGCTCGTTCTCCGGCAGCTTGCGCGAGATGCCGGTCATCGAGCCCTCGGGCACGTACACCAGGTAGCGGCCGGGCAGCGAGATCTGGCTGGTCAGGCGGGCGCCCTTGTGGCCGATCGGGTCCTTGGAGACCTGCACCAGCACGGACTGGCCGGACTTCAGCACGGACTCGATCCGGCGCGGGCCGCCGTGGCCCAGCGCACCGAAGTTGACCTCACCGGCGTACAGCACCGCGTTGCGGCCCTTGCCGATGTCGACGAAGGCGGCCTCCATCGACGGCAGCACGTTCTGGACCTTGCCCAGGTAGACGTTGCCGACGTACGAGGTGGCCTGCTCCTTGTTGACGTAGTGCTCGACGAGCACGCCGTCCTCCAGGACGCCGATCTGGGTGCGCTGGCCGTTCTGGCGCACCACCATGACGCGCTCGACCGACTCGCGGCGGGCCAGGAACTCGGCCTCGGTGATGATCGGCACCCGGCGGCGGCCCAGCTCGCGGCCCTCGCGGCGGCGCTGCTTCTTCGCCTCCAGACGGGTCGAACCCTTGATGGACTGCACCTCGTCCGGGTCGAACGACGGCTCGGTGGAGCGGCGGCGCGGCTCGCGCACCTTCACGACGGTGCGGACGCCGTCCTCGGTGGTCTCGGCGGCCTCGACGGCGCCGGCCTCACCGCTGCGACGGCGGCGGCGACGGCGACGACGGGACGAGGACAGGCCCGCGGCCAGCTCGTCGTCCTCCTCGCCCTCCTCGTCGTCGGCCTCGGCCGGCTCCTCGGCGACGGGCTGCTCGGCCTCGGCGGCCTCGAAGTCCTCGGCCTCGCCACGGCGGCGGCGACGGCCGCCCCGGCGACGACGGCGCGACGGACGGCCGTCGTCCTCCCAGTCGCCCTCGGTCTCCGGACCGGCGGCGGGGGCCTCGACGGCCGGGGCCTCGACCGGAGCGGCGGCGACCGGCGCCTCGGCGACCGGCTTGGCGGCGGCGGCGGGCTTGGCGGCGGCGGGCTTGGCGGCGGGCTTCTCGGCAGCCTGCTTGGCGGCGGCAGCCTTGCGGCGGCCCGGCTCGACCCGGGTGCGGACCCGGCGGCGGCGGCCGACACCGCTGTACTCGTACTCGTCCTCCTCGTGCCCGGCCTCGGCCTCGACCGGGGCCGGAGCCGGAGCCTCGACCGGCGCCGGGGCGGCGGCGGGCTGCTGCGGCGCGGTCGGCGCGACGTAGGGGGCCGGCTCCTGGAAGACCGGGGCCTGGAAGACCGCGGTGGCCGGGCGCACGGCGCGACGGCGCACCCGGTGGTGCGGCTCGGCCTCGGCGGCCGGAGCGGGGGCGGGGGCGGGGGCGGGCTCGGCCACCGGAGCGGCAGCCTCGGCGGCCTCCTCCTCCGGCTCCTCGACAGCGGGCTCCTCGGCCTGCGGCTGCTCGGCGGCCGGCTCCTCGACCGGGGCCTCGACGACCGGCGCGGCCTCGACCACGCGACGGCGGCGGGGGCGGCGGGCCGGAGCGGCGGGAGCCTCCTCGGCCGCCGGCTCGGCGGCGGCGGGGGCCGGGGTCTCGACGGCCGGGGCCGGTACGGCAGGGGCTTCGGCAGCGGGCGCCTCGGCGGCGGGCGCACCGGCCGGGGCCTCGGCGCGCTTGCGGGTCCGGCGGGCCCGGGCGGGCTTCTCGGCGACCGGCTCGGCCGGCGTCTCGGCGGCGGCCTCGGCCGCGGGGGCCTGGTCGGCCTCCGGCGCGGTGACCGCGGCCGGGGTAGCCTCCGGCGTCCCGGCCGGGGCCTCGGCGCGCTTGCGGGTCCGGCGGGCTCGGGCGGGCTTCTCGGCGACCGGCTCGGCGGCCGGCGCCGGAGCGGCCTCGGCCGCGGGCGTCTCGGCCGGCAGGACGGTCTCGGCCGCCTCGGCGGCCGCGCCCTGCGGGGTGCCCGCCGGGCGGGAGACCGCGCGGCGACGGCGGCGCGGCGGCGCGGCGGACGCGCCCTCGCTGCCGGTCGCGGCGGTTTCGTCGTGTTCCGTGGCCGCAGTCTGCTGCGGATCGGTGTTATCGAGCATGCGGGTGGATCTCCCGTCAGGCCCCCGGGCTCCGCATCCGGGCACGGCGCGGCACCGGTGGGCGGCCGGCATCGCGACGATGCTCGGGCCGGACCCATTCACGGTGCCGCCGTGCGGACGCGAGGCCGCACAGGGGCTCGTAGTCTCGCTCGGCGCCCCGCGCTCGGCGGGGTGTCGAAAGTCTTCTGGTCTGACCAGTCTTCTGAGGTTTTCCCAAGCTGCGCCGTCCCCCAACCCCGGGTGGCTCCCGGACCGGGCCCCGGGCCCACCGGCCTTCTTGCCGGCAGGCCCCGGGTGGCAGGCCTGTGCTGCGACGACGCTCGCTCCCCTGGGGAGCCGCGGGAACCCTGGAGGACCGTCGGGCCCAGTGAGGCACTGGACCCGGCCTCCGCCCGCTAGGCGGGCGCGGTAGCGCGCGGCCCGGCGCCCGGCTCCGAGCCGGCCTGGGCCGCGGCGCGGTCGAGCGCCAGCGGGTCGGTCACCGTGCCGGTCCCCTCGTCGAGCGGCCCCTGCGCCAGCCTGGTCACCTCTGCGGGGACCGGCGGCGCCAGGTCGGCCGTCGCACGGAGACCGGACAATACGTCGTCGGGTCGTACGGCGGGTGTGGCGTGTCGTACTACCAGGCGCAGTATCGCACAGGGACGGCCGGTCCGAACATCGCGGTCGGTTCCGGTCGCCGTGTCCGCACCGCCGTCGACCTGGGGCGGGAGGACGTCGAGCGCCGCCACCGCACCGCGCGCGTCGAAGACCCGCACGCCGTTCTTGGTGAGGCGTTCGACCTCGACCCGCTCCTCGGCGAGGAAGCGCGACGCCGCGTCGGCCGCCTGCTGCGGCTCTACGCCGTCGAGCCGGACGAGCCACTCGGAGGCCTCCAGGCGCTCCACGAAGTTCGGCGTCCGCACCTCGACCGCGTCGATCACGTCCAGGCCGGCCGGCAGCGACTCGTCCAGCTGCGCCCGAAGCTGCTCGGGGTCGCGGACGGCGGCCAGGCCGATCTCCAGGTACTCCGCCTCGCTCGCCACCCCGGTGGGGGCGGCGTTGGCGTAGGAGACCTTCGGGTGCGGGGTGAAGCCGGCCGAGTAGGCCATCGGAACGGCGGACCGGCGCAGGGCGCGCTCGAAGGCGCGCTGGAAGTCGCGGTGGCTGGTGAAGCGGAGCCGGCCGCGCTTGGTGTAGCGGAGACGGATCCGCTGCACCGTCGGCGCGGGCGGCGGACCGTCGGGCGTACGGCGTGCCAGGGTCGCTCAGTCCTTAGTCAGTTGTCCCCGTCCGGCGTGGCGTGTTCCCGCCACTGTCCGGACTCTGTCACCTCAAAGGGTACGCGCCCCGCCGGCCCGCTCGCTCCGCCCCTGGTCAGCGCCTGGTCAGCCGGTGGTCAGCCGCGAACCGGAGGCCCCCGGCCGGAAGGTTCCGACCGGGGGCCCGGGGTGTGGGGACCGTCACTCGCCGACGTCGCCGCCGCCGACCGACGGCTACTTGTTGACGACCGTCAGCGGCAGCATCTTCTTGCCGGTGGGGCCGATCTGGATGTGGGTGTCCATCTGGGGGCACACGCCGCAGTCGAAGCACGGCGTCCAGCGGCAGTCGTCGACCTCGACCTCCTCCAGGGCGTCCTGCCAGTCCTCCCAGAGCCAGTCCTTGTCGAGGCCGCTGTCCAGGTGGTCCCAGGGCAGCACCTCCTCGTAGGTGCGCTCGCGGGTGGTGTACCAGTCGACGTCGACGCCGGTGCCGGCCAGGCCCTTCTCGGCGCACGCCATCCACCGGTCGTACGAGAAGTACTCGCGCCAGCCGTCGAAGCGGCCGCCGTCGTCGTAGACCGCGCGGATGACCGCGCCGACCCGGCGGTCACCGCGGGAGAGCAGGCCCTCGATGATGCCCGGCTTGCCGTCGTGGTAGCGGTAGCCGATGTTCTTGCCGTACTTGCGGTCGCCGCGGATCGAGTCGCGCAGCTTGGCCAGACGGGCGTCGGTGGCCTCGGCGGACAGCTGCGGGGCCCACTGGAACGGGGTGTGCGGCTTGGGCACGAACCCGCCGATAGAGACGGTGCAGCGGATGTCGTTCTGGCCGGTGACCTCGCGGCCCTTCTGGATGACGTTCTTCGCCATCTCGCCGATCTGGAGCACGTCCTCGTCGGTCTCGGTCGGCAGGCCGCACATGAAGTACAGCTTCACCTGGCGCCAGCCGTTGCCGTACGCGGTGGCGACGGTGCGGATCAGGTCCTCCTCCGACACCATCTTGTTGATCACCTTGCGCATGCGCTCGCTGCCGCCCTCGGGGGCGAAGGTGAGGCCCGAGCGGCGCCCGTTGCGGGACAGCTCGTTGGCGAGGTCGATGTTGAAGGCGTCGACGCGGGTGGACGGCAGCGACAGGCCGATCTTGTCCTCGGTGTAGCGGTCCGCCAGGCCCTTGGCGATGTCACCGATCTCGGTGTGGTCGGCGCTGGACAGCGACAGCAGGCCGACCTCCTCGAAGCCGGTCGCCTTCAGCCCGCGCTCGACCATCTCGCCGATGCCGGTGATGCTTCGCTCCCGCACGGGGCGCGTGATCATGCCGGCCTGGCAGAAGCGGCAGCCGCGGGTGCAGCCGCGGAAGATCTCCACGGACATCCGCTCGTGCACCGTCTCCGCGAGCGGGACCAGCGGCTGCTTCGGGTACGGCCACTCGTCCAGGTCCATCACGGTGTGCTTGGACACCCGCCACGGCACGCCCGGGGCGTTCGGCACGACGCGGCCGATCCGGCCGTCGGCCAGGTACTCCACGTCGTAGAACCTGGGGACGTACACGCCGCCGGTGCGGGCCAGCCGCAGCAGCACCTCGTCGCGCCCGCCCGGGCGGCCCTCGGCCTTCCAGGCGCGGATGATCTCGGTGATGTCGAGCACGGCCTGCTCGCCGTCACCGACCACCGCCGCGTCCAGGAAGTCCGCGATCGGCTCCGGGTTGAAGGCCGCGTGGCCGCCGGCCAGGACGATCGGGTCCTCGTCGGTGCGGTCCTTGGCCTCCAGCGGGATGCCGGCCAGGTCGAGCGCGGTGAGCATGTTCGTGTAGCCGAGCTCGGTGGAGAACGACAGGCCGAACACGTCGAAGGCCTTCACCGGGCGGTGGGCGTCCACGGTGAACTGCGGGACGTCGTGCTCGCGCATCAGCGCTTCGAGGTCCGGCCAGACGCTGTAGGTGCGCTCGGCGAGCACGCCCTCGCGCTCGTTCAGCACCTCGTAGAGGATCATGACGCCCTGGTTGGGCAGCCCGACCTCGTAGGCGTCGGGGTACATCAGCGCCCAGCGGACGTCGCAGGCGTCCCAGTCCTTGACGGTCGAGTTGAGCTCGCCGCCGACGTACTGGATCGGCTTCTGGACGTGCGGGAGGAGGGCCTCCAGGCGTGGGAAGACCGATTCGACAGTCATGTACTAGGAACCCTTACGACGTGATTCGGTGCCGCGAGTCGGCACGGGAGGGGTGACCCTCAAGGGTAGCCCAATCCGGGGATCGGGCCGTCTGCCCCGGAGCACGGGCCCTCCGCGCTCCGGCGCGACCCTGCCTTTGGGCGCCCGCCCCGGCACGCGCAGTGCGCGCCCGCCGCCCGGCGCCGTCCGCCGTTGACACGCCCGGACGGCCCGTGCGGTACTGACAGGGCTCCGCCAAGAACCCCTGTGCCCCTTCCGGACAAGGGAGTTGGGTCGTACGCTCGGCCCTCGTCGGAGTTCCCCCGGCGCTGCCCTCTCCCTCCCCCCGCACACGGCCCAGTCCACCCTCACCAGGCCCGTCCCGTGTCCGCCCGGCCGCCGTCCCCGGCCCGCGGTGCCCCGTCCCCCGCCCGCACCCCGTGCGCGGCGGCGCACCGGCGTTCCCGCGCTCCGGCGGCCGTGCGAGCCGTGCGACCGGCGCAAGGAGAACCATGACCGACACCGGTCGGCGGATCCGCCCCCTCCGGACCCTCGACGCCCGGCCGGCCCGCTACCCCACGCCGGCCCAGGCCGAGTGCGCCGCCCGGCGGCTCGCCCTGCGCCACCCGGACCGCTGCCGGCTGCGCGAGGTGGGCCGCTCCCGGGCCGGGCGACCGCTGCTGCTGCTCTCGGTCGACCGCGGCCCGCGCGCCGTCCTCGTGGTCGGCGGCCCGCACCCCAACGAGCCGGTCGGCACCGCCGGGGCGGTCCGGCTGGCCGAGCTGCTGCTGGACCGCCCCGCCCGCCCCGGCCTCTCCTGGCACCTGCTGCTCTGCCTCGACCCGGACGGCGCCGCGCTCAACGCCGGCTGGCTGGACGGCCCGCTCACCATGCGCCGCCACTACGAGCACTTCTTCCGCCCGGCCTTCGAGGAGCAGCCCGAGCTGCTGCCCGCCCCCGGCACGGGCCGCCCGCCGATGCCGGAGAGCCTGGCGCTCACCGACCTCATCGACGAGCTGCGCCCGTTCCTGCAGTGCTCGCTGCACGGGGTGGACTTCGGCGGCGCCTTCGTCCAGCTCACCGGCCCGGTGCCCGGACTGTCCGAGCGCTTCGCCCGCTCCGCCGAACGGGCCGGCCTCCCGCTCGACGTGGACTCCTACGACGCGATCGGCTGGGCCAGCCCCGCCCCCGGCACGTACCTGATGCCGGCCCCGGACAGCGCCGGGGTCTCCCGGGCGCTGCCGGACGAGCCCGAGCTGTCCACCTGGGCCTACGCCGCCCGGCTCGGCGCCGTCACCGCCGTCCTGGAGGTCCCGATGTGGGCCGTGGACGCGGTCGGTGACGCCCGCCCCCACCCGGCCGGGCCGCAGGCCCTCACCTCCGCCGCCCGCGACCTCACCGCGCGCGCCGAGGAGCTCACCGCCCTGCTCGCCCGCGTCCCCGCGCACGGCCACGAGGCGTACGGCCCGTTGCTGCGCACCGCGGAGTTCAGCCTGGCGGTGGCACCGCGGGTGGCGCAGGAGTGGCTGGAGCGCTGGCGTCCCGAGCCGCTCTCCTGCTCGCGGGTGACGACCGCCGGGCTGGTGGCGGCCCGGCTGCCGTTGCGGGCGGGGTCGATCCTGCTGCGCCTGCTGGCGGACGCCCGGGGGCCGGGCGCGGAGGCGGCCCGCGAGCGTGCCCGCGCCGTGGTCGCCGACAGCCTGGACCGGCTGCGCCACCGCTTCGGCGCCCGCTGGGTGCCGGTGCAGGAGCAGCTGGCGCACCAGTCGCGGGCCGTCCTCACGGCCGCCGACTGCCTGCTCCAGACGCCCTGAGGCGCCGCCGACCGCCGTCGGCCGCCCTCACGGCCACCCCGATCGCCGTCGGCCGCCGCCGAGCGCCGCGCGGGCAGACGAAGGGCAAGACGAAGGGCCGACCCGGGAGTCCCCGGACCGGCCCCGCCGTGCACCCGCTCAGGCCGCTATCGGCCGTTGGCTGCGAACCGCCTGGAGCAGCCCGACGGCCATCCAGTTCGCGAACATCGAGGACCCGCCGTACGAGACGAACGGCAGCGGGATGCCCGCGACCGGCATGATGCCCAGGCACATCCCTATGTTCTCGAAGGCCTGGAAGGCCAGCCAGGCGATGATCCCCGCCGCCACGATCGTGCCGTAGAGGTCGGTCGCCTGCCGGGCGATCCGGCAGGCCCGCCACAGCACCACGCCGACCAGCAGGATGATCGCCAGCGCGCCGACGAAGCCCAGTTCCTCACCGGCGACGGTGAACACGAAGTCGGTCTGCTGCTCCGGCACGAACTGCCCGGTGGTCTGCGTCCCGTGGAACAGGCCCTTGCCGGTCAGCCCGCCCGAGCCGATCGCGATCCGGGCCTGCGCGGTGTTGTAGCCGACGCCGTTCGGGTCCAGCTGCGGGTTGGCGAAGGCGGCGAAGCGGTCGATCTGGTACTTGCTCAGCAGCCCGAACTTCCAGATCGCCACGCACCCGGCGGCGCCCGCCACCAGCAGTCCGAGGACCCAGCGGTTCGCCGCCCCGGAGCCGAGCAGGATGCCCAGCACGATCGCGGCCATCACCATCACCGAGCCGGCGTCCGGCATCAGCAGCACTATGCCCATCGGCACCCCGGCCCAGAGCAGGCCGCGGAACACGGCCCGGTGCGAGGGGAACTCCCGCTCCCCCGCGTCCACCTGGTCCGACAGCACGACCGCCATCGCCAGGACAATCGCGAGCTTCGCGAACTCGGCGGGCTGGATGGAGAAGCCGCCGCCGAGCTGGATCCACGAGTGCGCGCCGTTGATGGTCGAGCCCAGCGGGCTGAGCGTCGCCAGCAGCAGCATGAGCACGCCGACGTACAGGAACGGGACGATGGTGCGGAAGCGGCGACTCCCTATCGCTATCACCACGGAGCACAGCACCAGGCCGACCACGAAGTTCGTCAGGTGCCGGTACAGGAAGTACTGCGGGTCCCCGTGGGTGAGCGAGTCGCGTCCGCGGGTGGCCGACCAGACCAGCAGCGAGCTGCCGGCCGAGAGGGCCAGCGCGGCCAGCAGCAGTATCCAGTCCAGCCGCCAGAGCGTGGAGTCCTTGGCGAGGGCCTTGGAGACCCCGTTGCGCTGCGGGGCGAGCCGCAGCTGCCGGTAGGAGCCGTAGGAGGTCATGCCCGTCCCCTTCCCGGGCCGCGGCCGGGTTCGAGCGCGGCGTCGGCCGCGGTGTACGACGCCGGGCGGTCGGTCGGCGGTGCCTGGTCGAGGTAGGCCGCCGCCGGGGCAGGGGCGGCCTGCGCCGGGTCGAGCAGCGTCGGCAGCGGCGCGGAGGCCGTGGCGGAGGCCGGGACCGGCGCGGAGGCCGACGCGGCGGGCGCGGTGGCCCCGGCGGGCACGGTGACCGGGCCGACCGGGGCGCCGACGGCCGGGGTCGTACCGGCGGTGAAGGCGGCCGGCTTGATGATCGCGGTGCCGTCCGGGTTGAACTTCGGCAGCTCGGCCTGCGGCGCGGTCAGCAGCGCCTTGCCGTTGTCGACGTTGCCCTTGTCGTCCACGCCGTACAGCGCCTGGTAGATCCGGCGCACGGCGTCGCCGGAGCCGCCGGAGCCGGTGCCGCCCTGGCTTATCGTCATGACGATCGCGTAGTCCTTGCTGTACGTGGTCAGCCAGGAGGTGGTCTGCTTGCCCTCGACCTCGGCGGTGCCGGTCTTGGCGTGCAGCGCGATCTTGTCCTGCGGCCAGCCCGCCCCGGCGAACTTCCAGGCGGCGGTGCCGCTGGTGATGACGCCGGCGGTGGCCTGGTCGATGTAGCTGAGCAGCTTCTGGTCGCCGGGGAACTTGGCGTCCGCCTGCGGGGCGATCTCGCGCACGAGCTCCCCGCCCGGGCTTATCACCGCCTTGGCGATGGTCGGCCGGTAGAACGTGCCGCCGTTGGCCAGCGCCGAGTAGATCCGGGCCATCTGGACCGGGGTGACGAGCGTGTCGCCCTGGCCGATCGCGAAGTTGACGGCGTCACCGGCGCGCATCTGGTAGCCGTCGACGCAGTTCTCCTTGGCGATCTGGTCGGAGAAGCTGTTGCCGCCCTTCTTCGCCTGGGCGCACCAGGCGTCCTTGTTGTTGTCGAAGAAGGACTGCTTCCACTGCCGGTCCGGGACGCGGCCGGTCACCTCGGCCGGCAGGTCGATGCCGGTCTTGGCGCCGAGGCCGAACTCGTGGGCGGTCTTGAAGAACCAGTCGGCCGGGTCCTTCTTCGGCTTGATGCCGCCGTCCTTCAGCCACTGGTCGTTCGCCAGGCCGTAGAAGACGGTGTCGCAGGAGACTTCGAGCGCCTTCTCCAGGGTGATGGAGCCGAAGCTCTCGCTCTCGAAGTTCTTGAACTCGCGGCCGCCGATGGTCATGCTCTTCGGGCACGGGTAGGTGCCGTCCAGCGGGTAGCCGGCCTGCACGGCGGCGGTGGTGGAGATGACCTTGAAGGTCGAACCGGGGGCGGACTGACCCTGTATGGCGCGGTTCAGCAGCGGGAAGTTGGAGTCCTTGCTGGTCAGCGACTGGTAGTCCTTGCCGGTGATGCCGCCCACCCAGAGGTTCGGGTCGTAGGTCGGGGCGCTCGCCATGGCGATGATCCGGCCGGTGTGCACGTCCATCACGACGGCGGCGCCGGAGTCGGCCTCGTAGTTGCGGTTGGTGACCTTGTCGAAGGTGTTCCGGGCGTCCGACATGGCCTGGGCCAGGTTGTCCTCGACGACCTTCTGCACCCGGGCGTCGATGCTGGTGACCAGGTTGTCGCCGGTCTTCGGGGCGACGGCGCCGGCGGTGCCGATCACCCGGCCGAGGTTGTCCACCTCCAGCTTGGTGATCCCGGCGGTGCCGCGCAGGTCGCGGTCGTACACCGACTCCAGGCCGGCCCGGCCGATCTGGTCGGCCGGCAGGTAGCGGTCCAGGCCGCTCTTGTCGGCGGTCTTGCTGACCTCCTCGTCGGTGACCGGCGAGAGGTAGCCGAGCACCTGGGCCATGTTGGCGCCCTCGGCGCCGGTGTAGCGGCGCACGGCGGTGGGCTGCGCGGTGATCCCGGGGAAGTCCTCGCGACGCTCCATTATCTGCATCGCCTGCTGGGTGGTCGCTTCCTTGGTGACCGGGATCGGCTGGTAGGGCGAGCCGTTCCAGCAGGGCTGCGGGGTCTTGGCGTCGCAGAGCCGGACCTTCTCCTGCACGTCCTTGGCGGGCATCCCCAGGACCTCGGCCAGCCGGGACAGCACCCCCTTGCCGCCGTCCTTCTGCTGCAGCAGGGAGGTGCGGCTGACCGAGACCACCAGCCGGGTCTCGTTGCCGGCCAGCACCCGCCCGGAGGCGTCCAGGATCTCGCCGCGGACGGCCGGTTCGACCACCTCGCGGATGTGGTTGCCGGTCGCCTTGGCGGTGTACTCCTTGGCGTTGCGGATCTGCAGGTACCACAGCCGCCCACCGAGGGTGGCGAGCAGCGACAGCACCAGGATCTGCAGCACCACCAGACGGATCGTCACCCGCCGGGTGCGGCCGGTCTCGGGGATGTTGCTCACGTCTCGTGCGCTCCAGGATGCGGGGGAGGTCGGGAGGTCGGGGCCGGACCGGTTACGGGCGGCGGGCGAAGCCGGGTACGCGCCGCTTCTTGTAGGAGGGGCCGGAGGAGACCTCGCGGGTGGTGCGGTAGCGGGCCAGCGTGCCCAGGCCCGGGCCGCCCTGGTCGTCGTCGGCGGCGGCCACCGGGTCGCGCCCGAAGCGGCGGCCGAGCAGCATCACCATCGGCACCACGAACGGCGCCAGCAGCAGGTCGTACAGCAGGGCGCTGATCACCAGGCCGCCGAGGCCGACGTGCCGGGCGGCGGTGTCGCCGACCAGGGCGCCGACCAGGGCGTACAGCAGCGTGGAGGCGACCGCGGCGGCGCCCACCACCAGGAGCGCGCTGGAGACGGAGCGCTGGCGGCCGTGCTCGGGGCGCAGCAGTCCGGCGGCGTAGCCCATCAGGCAGAGCACCAGTGCGTAGCGGCCGATGGCGTGGTCGGAGGGCGGCGCGAGGTCGGCCAGCAGGCCGCCCGCGAAGCCGACGAGGCAGCCTCCGGTGGGTCCGTAGACCATGGCGAGGCCGACCACGACGAGCAGCAGTATGTCCGGGGTGGCTCCCGGGAGCTGGAGCCGGCCGAAGACGCTGACCTGGAGGATCAGGCCGAAGAGGATCAGGCCGACGGAGACGGGGATGCGGGCGAGGCGCATGGCTCAGTTCCCCCCATTGGGCTTGGCGGGCGGGGCGGCGGGCGCGGTGGCCGGGGCCTGGCCCGGGGCGGGCGCGGCGGGGGCCGGCGGCAGCACGGCGTCGCGCGGGTCGGCGCGCGGCGGTACGACCACGACACCGACCAGGTCCAGCCGGGTGAACTGGACGAAGGGCTCGACCAGGACGGTCTTGGTGAGCTGGCCCGCGTTGGCCTGGACCTCGGTGACCTTGCCGATGGGGACGCCGGGCACGAACGGGCGGCCGCTCTGCGAGCCGAAGGTGACCAGCCGGTCGCCGGGCTTGACCTGGGCCTTGCCGTTGAGCAGGGAGACCTTCATGGGGCTGTCGCCGCCGCCGGAGGCGAAGCCGATCTCGCCGGTGCCCTCCAGGCGGGTGCCGGCCGAGAAGCCGGGGTCGGAGGCGAGCAGCACGGTGGCGGTGGTCGGGCCGACGGTGGTGATCCGGCCGACCAGGCCCTGACCGTTGATCACGGTCATGTCGCGGGTGAGGCCGTCGTCGCTGCCGGCGTCGATGGTGATGGTCCAGGAGAAGCCCTGGGCCGGGCCGATCGCGATGACCTGGGCGGCCTTGACGGTGTATCCGCCGGCGCCCGCGGTGCGCAGCAGGTCGTCGAGTTGTTTGGTGCGCCCGGCGGCCATGTCGGAGGAGGCGAGCTTCTGCCGCAGCTCGGTGTTCTCGCGGGCGAGCTGGTCGGTGCGGCCGCTGTTGGTGGCGGCGTCCCGGAAGGCCCGGACGGTGTCGGCGACGGGGTCGACGACGGTGGCGGCGCCGCGTTCGACGGGGCCGAGGACGCCGGCGGCCGCGTGCCGGGCCGGGCCGAGCGGGGAGTCCTCACCGCCCTTGATGTCGACGGTGATCAGCGCGAAGGCGACGGCCACCAGCAGGATGAGCAGCAGCCGGCTCTCTCGTGTGTCCCTCACGGTGCTGGTACTGCCCCTTCGTACCTGGCGGCCGCCCGGGGCCGTGGGGCCCGGGCGGCGGCCCGTTCAGTCGTGTCGGATGTCGTGGTGCGTGGTGCTAACGGCGCGGCTGAGCATCGAGTACCTGCTGGAGCGCCTCGAATTCCTCGACGCACTTGCCGGAGCCGAGCGCGACGGAGTCGAGCGGGTTCTCGGCGATGTGGATCGGCATGCCGGTCTCGCGGCGCAGTCGCTCGTCGAGGCCGCGGAGCAGGGCGCCGCCGCCGGTGAGCACGATGCCGCGGTCCATGACGTCGCCGGCCAGCTCGGGCGGGCACTGGTCGAGGGTGGTCTTGACCGCGTCGATGATCGAGTTGACCGGCTCGTCGATGGCCTCGCGGACCTCGGCGGCAGAGATGACGACGGTCTTGGGCAGGCCGCTGACGAGGTCGCGGCCGCGGATCTCGGCGTGCTCGTCCTTCTCGCCCTCCAGGCCGAAGGCGCTGCCGATGCTCATCTTGATCTGCTCGGCGCTGCGCTCGCCGAGGAGGAGCGAGTACTCCTTCTTGATGTGCTGGACGATCGCGTTGTCGAGTTCGTCGCCGGCCACCCGGATGGACTGGGCGGTGACGATGCCGCCGAGGGAGATGACCGCGACCTCGGTGGTGCCGCCGCCGATGTCGACGACCATGTTGCCGGTGGCCTCGTGGACGGGCAGGCCTGCGCCGATGGCGGCGGCCATGGGCTCCTCGATGATGTGCACCTGGCGGGCGCCGGCCTGCGAGGAGGCCTCGATGACGGCGCGGCGCTCGACGCCGGTGATGCCGGAGGGCACGCAGACGACGACGCGCGGGCGGGCGAGGTAGCGGCGGCGGTGGATCTTGAGGATGAAGTACCGCAGCATCCGCTCGGTGATCTCGAAGTCGGCGATGACGCCGTCCTTGAGCGGGCGGATGGCGACGATGTTGCCGGGGGTGCGGCCGATCATCTTCTTGGCCTCGGCGCCGACGGCGAGGATGCCGCCGGTGTTGGTGTTCACCGCGACGACCGACGGCTCGTTCAGGACGATGCCCTTGCCCCTGACGTACACCAGCGTGTTGGCAGTTCCGAGGTCGATCGCCAAGTCGCGGCCGATGAACGACAGGTTGCTCGCCATGGGGTGTGGGTGCCTTCCCGGGCTCGGAGTTCATGGTGGGTGGACGACTGCGTGCGCCCACGCTTGGGCGGAGACCAGCTGAGCTGCCTTACCGGGCCCGTGAGTCGCGTCCATCGTAGTCACGCCGCGCGGTACGGACGTCGAGGTGGGGCATAGCGTCCATTGTCCGGAGCGTGATCGCTTCTCCGAGGATTGGGACGACGTGTCGGCAGCCCCAGTTCCCTATTTCACGATAAGAATGCCCCGGCCGGGCCAATGGTCCCGACCGGGGCAGTCCCTAGGTCCTCCGGGCGCGTCGCCCGGCCCGGCTCAGGCGTGCGCCGGGAAGAAGATCTTGATCTCGCGCTCGGCGGACTCCGGGGAGTCGGAGGCGTGGATCAGGTTCTCGCGGGTGATCGTCGCGTAGTCGCCGCGGATGGTGCCGGCCCCGGCCTCCAGCGGGTTGGTGGCGCCGGCCAGCATGCGGATGCCGGGCACGACCTCCTCGCCCTCGACGATCAGCGCGATCGACGGGCCGGAGGTCATGAACTCCAGCAGCGGCTCGTAGAACGGGCGGCCGACGTGCTCCGCGTAGTGCAGCTCCAGCGTCGCCCGGTCGAAGGTGCGCAGCTCGACGGCGGCGAGCTTCCAGCCGGCCTTGCGCTCGATGCGGCTGATGATCTCGCCCGCCAGGCCGCGGCGGACGGCGTCGGGCTTGAGCAGGACGAGAGTGCGCTGGGACACGGTGCGTCTCCTGGGGAATCGGTTCGGCAGACAGTCGGGTCGACGCGGGGGCCGACACGGCAGAGGTTACCTTGCGTACACGGCGTGTCGGTGCGCCAGTCCTGCCGCTCAGGCCTGTACGGCGGCGGCCTCGATGGCGGCGGCGCGGGCGGCCTTGAAGTCGTCCACCTTGCGGCCGTAGTGCACCGAGCACCACCACAGGCCGGCGAAGACGACGCCGAGGCCGAACATGGTCGGCAGGACGAAGCCGCTGGCGATCAGGCCGATCTGCAGCGCCCAGCCGATCTGCACCGCGCCGGGGCGGTTGATCATGCCGCAGAGCACGATGCACAGGGCCATCGCGATGCCGCTGACCGTCCAGATCTCCCCGTTGGAGACGTCGGTGAGCCGCATCGCGACCAGGGCCGCGAACATGATCAGCAGCGCTTCGCCGATCAGTGTCGAGGAGCAGAGCGTCCTCATGTTCACTTCCTCCCGAGCAGCAGGCGGGCCTCGCCCACCGTGATGACCGAACCGGTGACCAGCACCCCGGCGCCGCCGAGGTCGCCCTCCTCCTCGGCGAGGGTGACGGCGGCGGCGATGGCGTCGTCGAGGCGGGGCTCGACCTGGACGCGGTCCTCGCCGAAGACCTCGACGGCGAGGGCGGCGAGCTCGTCGACGTCCATCGCACGGTGCGTGGAGTTCTGGGTGATGACGACCTCGGCCAGGATCGGCTCGAAGGCCTCCAGCACGCCGGCCACGTCCTTGTCGCCGGAGGTGCCGATCACGCCGACGAGCCGGGTGAAGCCGAAGGACTCGGTGAGCGCGGCGACGGTGGCGCGGGCGCCGTGCGGGTTGTGCGCGGCGTCCAGGACGATCGTGGGGCTACGGCGGACGACCTCCAGGCGGCCCGGCGAGGACACGCCGGAGAAGGCCTGGCGGATCTTGTCGACGTCGAGCTGCCCGCCGCGGGCGCCGCCGACACCGAAGAAGGCCTCGACCGCGGCCAGTGCGAGCGCCGCGTTGTGCGCCTGGTGCTCACCGTGGAGCGGGATGAAGACGTCCTCGTACTCCTCGCCGCCGAGTCCGCGCAGCGTCACCAGCTGGCCGCCGACGGCGAGTTCGCGGCGGATCACGCCGAACTCCATGCCCTCGCGGGCGACGGTGGCGTCGACCTCGACGGCGTGGCGCAGGATGGTCTGGGCGGCGTCCAGCTGCTGCTGGGCGACGACGGCGACGGCGCCGGACTTGATGATCCCGGACTTCTCGACGGCGATCTCGCCGGTGGTCTCGCCGAGCTTGTCGGTGTGGTCGAGGCCGATCGGGGTGATCACGGCGACGGAGGCGTCGATGACGTTGGTGGCGTCCCAGGAGCCGCCCATGCCGACCTCGACCACGGCGACGTCCACCGGCGCGTCGGCGAAGGCGGCGTACGCCATGCCGGTCAGCACCTCGAAGAAGGACATCGGCACCGGCTGCGCCGCGTCGACCATCCGCACGTAGGGCTCGATGTCGCGGTAGACCTCGACGAAGCGCTCGGGGCTGATCGGGGCGCCGTCCAGGCTGATCCGCTCGGTGACGGACTCCACGTGCGGGCTGGTGTAGCGGCCGGTGCGCAGCTCGAAGGCGTTGAGCAGCTGCTCGATCATCCGGGCGGTGGAGGTCTTGCCGTTGGTGCCGGTGATGTGGATGGAGGGGAAGGACCGCTGGGGCTGGCCCAGGATGTCCATCAGCGCCTCGATGCGGTCGAGCGAGGGCTCCAGTTTGTTCTCCGGCCAGCGCTCGGAGAGTTCCATCTCGACGTCCCGCAGGGCGTCGCCGGTGCCGCCGTCGGCGGGGCGGATGGTGTACGGGTTCGGGTCGGCCTTGTCGCTCACGACCACAGTCTACGGAGCGCTGGCGGGGGTTCCTCACAGGGTGAGGGCGGGGGTGAGAACGACCACTTTGTCCAGTCTTTGCCTGTCGCTTCCAGTTTGATCCCTTTACTATCTATTTAGCGAATCCGACCCGCAATGAAGCATCGATTCGCAGCCGATAGGAGCCGCCAGCCTTTGATCGCGAGGAGCACTGCGCCATGCCCGACGCCCTGCACGACTGGATCACGCTTCGCCAGGACGCCGTCGTCCGGGTCGCCGGACTGATCTCCCTGGCCCTCGTGGCCTACATGGCGCTCGTCTTCGGACGCTTCCTCGTGTACTGGGCCGGCTCCCGCCACGCGTACCTGCGCAACCGGCCCGCCGAGCCCGGCGACCCCGCCGCCTTCGGGTGGCACCTGGTGATCCCCTGCCGCGACGAGGAGGCCGTGGTCACCCAGACCCTGGACGGCCTGCGGGCCGGTGCGCCCGAAGCCCACCTGTGGGTGATCGACGACGACAGCGAGGACGCCACCCGCGAACTGGTGCTCGCCGCGGCCGCCCGCGACCCGCGCGTCCACCTCGTCCAGCGCCGCCGCCCGCACGCCCGGATCGGCAAGGGCGCCGCCCTCAACGCCGCCTACCGGGAGATCTCCGCCTGGCTCCCCGAGGACACCGACCGCTCCCGCGTGGTGATCGGCGTGGTCGACGCCGACGGGCAGCTCGACCCGGGCACCCTCGCCCAGGTCTGCAACGACAAGGCCCTCGGCCGCCCCGACACCGGCGCCGTCCAGATCGGCGTCCGGATGCGCAACGCCGACGACGAACGCCCGCTGCCCGGACGCGGCCGCACCGCCAACGCCCTCGCCCGCGCGCTGGTGCGGATGCAGGACGTCGAGTTCCAGGCCAACAACGCCGGCATGCAGCTGCTGCGCCGGCGCACCGGCAGCGTCGGCCTCGGCGGCAACGGCCAGTTCGTCCGGCTCACCGCCCTCGACTCGCTGACCGCCGAGGAGGGCCGCGCCGGACGCCCCTGGCCCGAGCGCGCGCTACTGGAGGACTACGAGTCCGGCCTGGCCCTGCGCCTGGCCGGCTGGCGGCTCACCCACGTCACGGAGACCCAGGTCTCCCAGGAGGGCCTGGTCTCGCCGCGCCGCTTCCTCACCCAGCGCACCCGCTGGGCCCAGGGCAACATGCAGTGCCTGCGCTACACCGGCCGGGTCCTGCGCTCCCCGCACTACACCCGGGCCGGCAAGGCCGAGGTGATGTACACCTTCCTGCAGCCCGTGGTCTGCGTGCTGCTGGTGCTGCTGTTCCCGCTCTCGCTCGGGATCACCGCCGCCGGGCTGGTGCTCTTCCCCGCCGAGACCGCCGACTTCCAGCTCAGGTTCGGGCCGTGGATGCTACTGGTCCTCGTGCTCGCCACGCTGCCGATGGTGTTCTGGGGCCTCGCCTATCGCAAGGCCGTCCACCCCGACCGCAGCCGGCTCACCGGCCTCCTCTGGGGCGTCCTGGTCTGGCTCTACGCCTACCACCTCTTCGTGGTCGCCGCCCGGGCCGCCGTCCGGCTGCTGCTCGGCCGCAACGGCTGGGCCAAGACCCGCCGCAACGCCGAGAAGGTCGCCGTCGGCGCCCCCACCGCGCTCGAATCCTGAGCCGCCCCTCCCCCGCGCTTCCTCCCCACTCCCCCACCGGAGCCCCCGCATGAGCACGTGCCTGCCCCCGTCCAGCGTCGCCGTCGTCCTCGGGACCCGCCCCGAGCTGGTCAAGCTCGCCCCGCTGATCCACGAACTCGGCGACGCCACCCGGCTGGTGCACACCGGCCAGCACTGGGACGAGGCGATGTCCGGCCGCTTCCTGCGCGACCTGGGCCTGCCCCGGCCCGAGCTGCTCACCGGCGTCGGCGGCCGCCCCCGGGCCGGCCAGATCGCCCAGTCCCTGGGCCAGCTGGACGCCGCCTTCGCCGAGGACCGCCCCGCCGCCGTGGTCGTCCAGGGCGACACCAACGCCACCCTCGCCGGGGCGCTGGCCGCCAACGCCCGGGAGATCCCGCTGGTCCACGTCGAGGCCGGGCTGCGCAGCTTCGACCGGGCGATGCCCGAGGAGCACAACCGGGTGATGGTCGACCACGTCTCCGACCTGCTCTGCGCCGCCACCGACGACAACGTCGCCAATCTGCGCGCCGAGTCGCTGGCCGAGGACCGGATCGAGCTCACCGGCAACACCGTCGTCGAGGTGGTCCGACGCCGACTGCCGGACGCCGCCGCCCGCGCCGCGCTGCTCGCCGCGCACGGAATGCGCCCGGACGGGTACGTCCTGGCCACCGTGCACCGCCCGGAGAACACCGACACCGCCGAGGCGCTCGGCGCCGTGCTCGCCGAGCTGGACCGGATCGCCCGGGCCGGCACCCCGGTGCTGTTCCCGATGCACCCGCGCACCAGGGCCGCCGTCGAGCGCTTCGGCCTGGAGGGCCTGCTGGAGCGCCTGGCCGTCACCGGCCCGGTCGGCTACGGCGACTTCCTGGGCCTGGCGGCCCGTGCGGCGCTGCTGGTCTCCGACTCCGGCGGCGTGCAGGAGGAGTGCACCGTGCTCGGCCGGCCGCTGCTGGTGGTGCGCCGCTCCACCGAGCGCCCGGAGGCGGTCGCGGCCGGCTTCGCCGCACTGGTGCAGCCCGGCCAGGAGCTGGGCGAGCTGGCCCGCGCCTGGCTCTCCGACACCCCCGAGCGCCTCGCCCGGCTCGCGGCCACCCCGAGCCCGTACGGCGACGGCCTCGCCTCCGCCCGGATCGCCGCGCTGACCGCCGCGCTCGCCGGGGCCGCCGACTTCGCCGAGCCCGCGGCGCCGCTGCTGGCGGCCTGAAGCACCGACGGGCCCGACCGGATCAAGTCCCTTTCACCTGAGGGGACTTGTCGACCATCAGCGCCCGCGCGCCTCGGCGATGCCCCGGCCGCGCCGCGGGTCAGACCCCGGCCCGGGCCTCCGGCACGTGGGCGGCGCCGCCGTGCCGGCGGCGCAACTCGGCGGTGATCTCGGCCAGTTCGCCCTCGGGCAGCAGCGGCAGCATCATCGCCACGCCCTGCAGCAGCCCGCCCAGCAGGAAGGTGGTGTCGGCCGTCGAGGCGACCAGCCCGCGGACCTCGGCCACCTCGCCGGCCGCGACCGCCTCGATCAGCCGGGCGGCGTTGGCGCTCTCCTCGTCCACCGCGACCGCGCCGGTGTCGGCCGGAGCGCGCCGGGCCATCGACCGCAGCACCCGGTCGCCCACCTCGGGGGCGTAGGCCTTGCGGACGGCCTCGGCGGCGATCCAGGCGAGCAGGGTGGTCACCTCGCGCCCGGCGTGCTCGGCGAAGAGCATTTCCAGCTCGTGGTCGAACGCGACCTGGTTGCCGTGCCGGAAGGCGAGCAACAGGGTCGCCGCCCTGGCCTTGGCCTCATCGACCGCCTCGGCAGGCAGTTCGTCGGCCAACTCCTCGGTCACCACCACGCCATGCCCTCCCGTCCGTCGCCCCATCGGGAACACCCCGCAGGAACGCTCAGCAGAAACGCCTTCGGAAACTCCGTGCACACCGTACACATCCGACCTGCAAACTTCCGCGAACGCGCGCGGGCAAGACCGGAATCAATTCGCTCGGAATAGGACCTCACCCGGTCCAGGATGAATATTCGCCGGAAGGGAGCAATGTTGCTGCGCTATTAGGGGTAACGAAAGCCCCCCGACGCGCCGCCGGGCGCGGAACCCGCGAAACGCCGAGGGGCCGCACCCCGCGCGTCGCGGAGTGCGGCCCCTTGCGGGCGGTACGGGCTCAGCCCTGCGGCAGCGCCGCCAGCTGGGCGGTGATCCGGGCGATGTCCGCCTCGGCGGCCTCCTGGCGGCCCTTGATCTTGGCGACCACCTCGTCCGGCGCCTTGGCGAGGAACGCCTCGTTGCCGAGCTTGGCGGTGGTCTGCGCCTTCTCCTTCTCGGCGGCCGCGAGGTCCTTGGCGAGGCGCTTGCGCTCCGCCGCGACGTCGATGGTGCCGGAGAGGTCCAGCGACACGGTGGCGCCGGCGACCGGCAGCGAAGCGGTGGCCGAGAAGCCCTCCTCGGGGGCGGTCAGCCGCAGCAGCGAGCGGATCGCGTCCTCGTGGGCGGCCAGCGCGGTGCCGTCCAGCTCCAGGGCGGCCGGGACGCGCTGGCCCGGCTTGAGGCCCTGGTCCGTACGGAAGCGGCGGACCTCGGTGACGACCTGCTGCAGCGTGGCGATCTCCGCCTCGGCCCCGGCGTCGCGGAAGCCGCTGTCCTTCGGCCAGTCGGCGATGACCACCGACTCGGCTCCGGTCAGCGTCGTCCACAGCGTCTCGGTGACGAACGGCACGATCGGGTGCAGCAGGCGCAGCGTGACGTCCAGGACCTCGCCGAGCACCCGGCGCGCGGCGTCGGCCTGCGGGCCGCCCTTGGCCAGGGTGGTCTTGGAGAGCTCGACGTACCAGTCGAACACCTCGTCCCAGGCGAAGTGGTACAGCGCCTCGGAGAGCTTGGAGAACTGGTAGTCCTCGTACAGCCCGTCCACCTCGGCGACGGTGCTGTTCAGGCGCGACAGGATCCAGCGGTCGGCCGCGGTCAGCTCCTCCGGCGCGGGCAGCGGGCCCTCGACGGTGGCGCCGTTCATCAGCGCGAAGCGGGTGGCGTTCCAGATCTTGTTGGCGAAGTTGCGGGCCGCCTGGACCCAGTCCTCGCCGATCGGCACGTCGACGCCCGGGTTGGCACCGCGCGCCAGCGTGAAGCGCAGCGCGTCGGAGCCGTACTTGTCCATCCAGTCCAGCGGGTTGACGACGTTGCCGAAGGACTTCGACATCTTCTTGCCGTTCTGGTCACGGACCATGCCGTGCAGCGCGATGGTGTGGAACGGCGGGGTGCCGTCCATCGCGTAGAGGCCGAACATCATCATCCGGGCGACCCAGAAGAACAGGATGTCGTAGCCGGTGACCAGGACGGAGTTCGGGTAGAACTTCGCCAGGCTCTCGGTCTGCTCCGGCCAGCCGAGCGTGGAGAACGGCCAGAGGCCGGAGGAGAACCAGGTGTCCAGGACGTCGGTGTCCTGGTGCCAGCCCTCGCCGGCCGGCGGCTGCTCGTCGGGGCCGACGCAGACGACCTCGCCGTTGGGGCCGTACCAGACCGGGATGCGGTGGCCCCACCACAGCTGGCGCGAGATGCACCAGTCGTGCAGGTTGTCGACCCAGTCGAAGTACCGCTTCTCCATCTCCTGCGGGTGGATCTTGACCTTGCCGTCGCGGACGGCGTCGCCGGCGGCCTTGGCGAGCGGGCCGACCTTGACCCACCACTGCATGGACAGCCGCGGCTCGATGGTGGTCTTGCAGCGCGAGCAGTGGCCCACCGAGTGGACGTACGGGCGCTTCTCGGCGACGATCCGGCCCTCGGCGCGCAGCGCGGCGACGATCGCCGAGCGGGCCTCCAGGCGGTCCAGGCCGAGGAAGGGGCCGTGCACGGTGATGACGGCGTGCTCGTCCATGACCGCGATGTTCGGCAGGCCGTGGCGCTGGCCGATCTCGAAGTCGTTCGGGTCGTGCGCGGGCGTCACCTTGACGGCGCCGGTGCCGAACTCCGGGTCGACGTGGGCGTCGGCGACGATCGGGATGCGGCGGCCGGTCAGCGGCAGCTCGATCTCGGTGCCGACCAGGTGCTTGTAGCGCTCGTCCTCCGGGTGGACGGCGACCGCGGTGTCGCCCAGCATCGTCTCGGCGCGCGTGGTGGCGACGACGATGGAGTTCTCGCCCTCGCCGTAGCGGATCGAGACCAGCTCGCCGTCGTCGTCCTGGTACTCCACCTCGATGTCGGAGATGGCCGTCAGGCAGCGCGGGCACCAGTTGATGATGCGCTCGGCGCGGTAGATCAGCTCGTCGTCGAAGAGCTTCTTGAAGATGGTCTGGACGGCCTGGGACAGGCCCTCGTCCATCGTGAAGCGCTCGCGGGACCAGTCGACGCCGTCGCCCAGGCGCCGCATCTGGCCGGAGATCTGGCCGCCGGACTCCGCCTTCCACTTCCAGACGCGCTCGACGAAGGCCTCGCGGCCCAGGTCGTGGCGGGACTTGCCCTCCTTGGCGAGCTCGCGCTCGACCACGTTCTGGGTGGCGATGCCGGCGTGGTCCATGCCGGGCTGCCACAGGGCCTCGTAGCCCTGCATGCGCTTGCGGCGGACCAGGGCGTCGATCAGCGTGTGCTCGAAGGCGTGGCCCAGGTGCAGGCTGCCGGTGACGTTCGGCGGGGGGATGACGATGGTGAACGGAGGCTTGTCGCTCTTCGCGTCGGCGCTGAAGTACCCACGCTCCACCCAGCGCTCGTACAGCTCGCCCTCTACGTCCGCGGGGGTGTAGGTCGTCGGGAGGGTTGCTGCTTCGTCCCCGGCGGAGGTGCTCACGGGGTGCTGGTTCGTCGTGTCGGTCACGACGCACAGTTTACGTAACCGGGGGGGCGGGTTACGAACCGCTTTCGGTCCGCGGACGCGCCACGCCCGAACGGGCCCGTGTCCGGCGCCGTGCGGTAGCGTGCCCGGGCACTCGTCCGGTTGACCGGACGTGCACGGAACGACTCCACACCGAGACAGGCCGCGGGTGCGGCGGGGGAGCACAGACGCAGATGTACGGCCAGGGACAGCAGTATCCGCAGGGACAGCCGCCGCAGCAGCCCTACGGGGGGCCGCCGCCGCAGTACGGCGCCCCGCAGCAGCCTTACGGCGCCCCGCAGCCCCAGTACGGCTACCCGCCGCAGCAGCCCTACGGCGCGCCCCAGCAGCCGTACGGCGCGCCGCCGCAGGCTCCGTACGGGCAGCCGGGCTACCCGGTGGCGCCGCCGTCGAAGGGCAAGGGCGGCCTGGTCATCGGCCTGGTGGTCGGCGCGCTGGTGCTGGGCGGCGGCGGCTTCGCCGCGTGGAAGTTCCTCGGCGGCAGCGACTCGGGCGGCAAGTACAAGATCACTTCGCCGCAGACCCTGGCCGACGGCTACGTCCAGAAGTCGTCCAAGGAACAGGCCGCCGACATGAGCAAGCCCGAGGCGTCCAAGCTCGGCACGGACCTCCACGTCCTGGTCGCCAGCTACAGCAAGGGTTCGGACGCGATGGACACCTTCTCGGTGATCGGCGTCTACGGTGACCTCAACGACCCCGGGCAGATCATCGAGGACTCCAAGAAGGACAGCGGCGGCCTGTCCGTGTCGATGACCGACTTCCCGGCGCAGGACGCCAACAACTCCTCGGCGAAGCTCTCCTGCGGCACGTCGACCATGCTCGGCAAGCCCGGCCCCACGATCTGCGTGTGGGCGGACAAGTCCACCACCGGTCGGGTCTCCTTCACCAAGCTCAGCCTGAGCGGCGGCAGCAGCCAGGCGCTCACCGCGGAGCAGGCGGCCGCCAAGACCCGGACCATCCGCGACGCCATGGTCGTCGCCAGGTAGCACCCGCGCCGGCCGGCGCACGCACGCGAGGGGCCCCGCACCGGATCCGGTGCGGGGCCCTTCCGTGTGACGGCCTCGGGTCAGGCGCTCTTCTCGCGGCGCTCGCGCTTGATCATGTCGCGCGGGACGAGGGTGGGGATGGCGTGCTTGGAGACCACGTCCCCGGTGACCACCACGCGGGCGACGTCCTGGCGCGAGGGGACCTCGTACATCACGGACATCAGCACCTCCTCCATGATGGCCCGCAGCCCGCGCGCTCCGGTGCCGCGCAGGATCGCCTGGTCGGCGATCGCCTCCAGCGCGTCCCGGGAGAACTCCAGCTCCACGCCGTCGAGTTCGAAGAGCTTGCGGTACTGCTTGACCAGCGCGTTGCGCGGCTCGGTGAGGATCTGCAGCAGCGCCTCGCGGTCCAGGTTGTGCACGCTGGTGATCACCGGCAGACGGCCGATGAACTCGGGGATCATGCCGAACTTCACCAGGTCCTCGGGCATCACCTGGCGGAAGTGGTCGCTGGCGTCCGACTCCCGCTTGGAGCGGATGTTGGCGCCGAAGCCGATGCCCTTGGCACCCGCGCGGCCCTCGATGATCCGCTCCAGGCCGGCGAACGCGCCGCCGACGATGAACAGCACGTTGGTGGTGTCGATCTGGATGAACTCCTGGTGCGGGTGCTTGCGCCCGCCCTGCGGCGGCACCGAGGCGGTGGTGCCCTCCAGGATCTTCAGCAGGGCCTGCTGCACGCCCTCGCCGGAGACGTCCCGGGTGATCGACGGGTTCTCGCTCTTGCGCGCGACCTTGTCGATCTCGTCGATGTAGATGATCCCGGTCTCGGCCTTCTTGACGTCGTAGTCGGCCGCCTGGATCAGCTTGAGCAGGATGTTCTCGACGTCCTCGCCGACGTAGCCGGCCTCGGTCAGCGCCGTGGCGTCCGCGATCGCGAACGGCACGTTGAGCATCCGGGCCAGGGTCTGCGCCAGCAGCGTCTTGCCGGAGCCGGTGGGGCCCAGCAGCAGGATGTTGGACTTGGCCAGCTCGATGGCGTCCTCGCGGCCGTTGCCGCCGCTGCGGCCCGCCTCGCCGGCCTGGACGCGCTTGTAGTGGTTGTAGACCGCGACCGACAGCGCCTTCTTGGCGAGGTCCTGGCCGACCACGTACTGGTCCAGGAACTCGTAGATCTCGCGGGGCTTCGGGAGCTCCTCGAAGCGCACCTCGGAGGTCTCGGCGAGTTCCTCCTCGATGATCTCGTTGCACAGGTCGATGCACTCGTCGCAGATGTACACGCCTGGGCCGGCGATCAGCTTCTTCACCTGCTTCTGCGACTTGCCGCAGAACGAGCACTTGAGCAGGTCGCCACCGTCTCCGATGCGTGCCACGAGGTGCTTCCCCTTCGCCAGGGGCCCCGCAGGGGTTCCGGGGCCTGGTGCTGTGGACCGTCAACGCCGACGGCGCTCGGTCTCGCTATCCGACGGTACTCTGCCGGGCCCGTGATTCCGTCCTCTTCGCCAGGTCTGCCCTACGCCCTGGGCGAATTGATACCGAACAGATGCCGTGACACGGGCCCGCCGATGGGTGGGGGGGGGGGGGGGGGGGGGGGGGGGGGCCCCCCCCCCCGGGCCCCCCCCCCCCCCCCCCCCCCCCGCGGGGCCCCCCCCCCCCCGGGCCCGCGCGGGGCGGGGGGCGGGGGGGGGGGGGGGGGGGCCCGGGGGGGGGGCCCCCCCCCCGCCCCGATGGGCCCCTCCCGCCCCTCGGGGCCCGGAGGGAGCCGACCTCAGGAGGTCAGCGAGGTCTTGCGGGTGGAGATGATCTGGTCGACCAGGCCGTACTCGGCGGCCTCCTCGGCGGTCAGGATCTTGTCGCGCTCGATGTCCTCGCGCACCTGCTCCACCGACTTGTTGGAGTGCTTGGAGAGCATCTGCTCCAGCTGCTCGCGCATCCGGAAGATCTCCTTGGCCTGGATCTCCAGGTCGGACACCTGGCCGCGGCCGGTCTCGGTGTACGGCTGGTGGATCAGGATCCGGGCGTTCGGCAGGGCCATCCGCTTGCCGGGGGTGCCGGCGGCGAGCAGCACGGCCGCGGCGGAGGCCGCCTGGCCCATGCAGACCGTGGTGATGTCCGGCTTCACGTACTGCATGGTGTCGTAGATGGCCGTCAGGGCCGTGAACGAGCCGCCGGGCGAGTTGATGTACATCTGGATCTCGCGGTCCGGGTCCATCGACTCCAGGCACAGCAGCTGCGCCATGATGTCGTTCGCCGAGACGTCGTCGACCTGCGAGCCGAGGAAGATGATGCGCTCCTCGAACAGCTTGGCGTACGGGTCGTACTCGCGGATGCCCTGGGTGGTGCGCTCGACGAAGCGCGGGACGATGTAGCGGCCCTCGGCGCGCATGTCCTCGACGCGGGCCTGGGCGGCCGACAGGCTGGGGATGTTCATGGGGATTCTTGTCCTCCGGGGCGTTGGGGCTGTGGTCTCGTGGGCCGGGCCGAGGCTCAGGCGCCCGTGCCGCCGCCGCCGGGGACGTCCGCGGCGCTGTGCATGATCGCGTCGATCAGGCCGTACTCCAGGGCCTCCTCCGGCGTGAACCAGCGGTCGCGGTCGGAGTCCCGGGTGATCTGCTCGAAGGACTGGCCACTGTGGAAGGCGATCAGCTCGGACATCCGCTTCTTGGTGCGCAGGAGCTGCTCGGCCTGGATGCGGATGTCGGTGGCGGAGCCGCCGAGGCCCGCGGAGGGCTGGTGCATCAGGATGTTGGCGTTCGGCAGCGAGAAGCGCTTGCCCTTGGCGCCGGCGGTCAGCAGGAACTGGCCCATCGAGGCGGCCATGCCCATCGCGATGGTGACGACGTCGTTCTTGATGTACTGCATGGTGTCGTAGATCGCCATGCCGGCCGAGATCGAGCCGCCCGGGGAGTTGATGTAGAGGAAGATGTCCTTTTCCGGGTCCGCGGCCAGCAGCAGCAGCTGGGCGGTGATCTTGTTGGCGATGTCGTCGTCGACCTGCTGGCCGAGGAAGATGATCCGCTCGTTGAGCAGCCGGTTGTAGACCTGGTCGCCAAGGCCGCCGAGCACGTCACCAGCGGCGGCGTGCGGCGCCATCGGGCCAGGCATCTGCATCTGCGGGAACGTCACTTAGCCACCTGCTCAGTCGATTTGGAGGGCCGTTCCGCGGCTCTCGCGATGTCGCACAGCTTCCGGGTATCACGTCGTGATTGTTGCTGTCCAAGGACCCTAACGCGCAGGCCCGGCCGCAGAATCCCTCACGCAGAACTGTTCGCTGTGAGCGCAGGGTCGCGGCGTGCCGCGGGCGGGAAGACAGCGGGCCCGGACACCATGACGGCGTCCGGGCCAGCTGCGTGCCCTCAGGGGGCTGCCGGGGCTCAGGCCTCGGTCTTCTCCTCGGCGCTCTCCTCGGCGGCGGCCTCGACGGTCTCGCCCGTCTCGTCCTCGTCGTCGAAGTTGATCTCGTTGCCCTCGGTGTCGACGACCTTGGCGGCCTCGACCACGGTGGCCAGCGCCTTGCCGCGGGCGACCTCGCCGACCAGCATCGGCACCTGGCCGCCCTGGACGACCTGCTGCGCGAACTGGTCGGGGGTGAGGCCCGAGCCGGCGGCGCGGCGGATGAGGTGCTCGGTCAGCTCCTCCTGGTTAACACCCAGCTCCTCGTCGGCGACGATCTGGTCCAGGACGAACTGGGTCTTGATGCCCTTCTTCGCCTGCTCCTCGATCTCCGCGTCCCACTCCTCGCGGGACTTGCCCTGGGTCTCCAGGTAGGTGTCGATGTTCAGGCCCATCGGCTCCAGCTGGTGGTGCTCGACGTTGTGCTTGCGGGTCTCGATCTCGTCCTTGAGGAGCTTCTCCGGGTACTCGATCTCGACCAGCGTGAGCAGGGCGTCCAGGACCTTCTCCTGGGCCTGGGTGGCCTGGTCGTACTCCTTCATGCGCTCCAGGCGCTTGCGGGAGTCGCCGCGCAGCTCCTCCAGGGTGTCGAACTCGCTGGCCAGCTGGGCGAACTCGTCGTCCAGCTCCGGCAGCTCCTTCTCCTGGACGGTGGTGACGGTGACGGTGACCTCGGAGGTCTTGCCCGCCTGGGTGCCACCCTTGAGCTCGGTCTCGAAGGTCTTCTCCTCGCCGGCGGACAGGCCGACGACGGCCTCGTCGATGCCGTCGATGAGGCGGCCCGAGCCGATCTCGTAGCTCACGCCGGTGGCGGTGCCGTCCTCCGGCACCTCACCGTCGACCTTGGCGACCAGGTCGACGACCACGATGTCACCGGCAGCGGCGGCGCGCTCGACGTCCTTGACCGAGGAGAAGCGCTCGCGCAGCTGCTCCAGGGACTTCTCGACGTCCTCGTCGGAGACGACGATCGGGTCGACCGTCACCTCGATGGACGAGAACTCCGGCAGGGTGATCTCCGGACGGATGTCGACCTCGGCGGTGAACTTGAGGTCACCACCGTCGGCGATCTTCTCGACACCCTCGATGTTGGTGATGTCGGGCTGGCCGAGGACCTCGATCTTGCCCTCGTCGACGGCCTGCGTGTAGAAGCGCGGCAGGGCGTCGTTGACGGCCTCCTCCAGCACGGCACCACGGCCGAAGCGCTGGTCGATGACGCGAGCCGGGATCTTGCCCTTGCGGAAGCCCGGAACCGTGACCTGCTGGTTGATCTTCTTGTACGCCGCGTCGAGGCTGGGCTTGAGCTCCTCGAAGGGCACCTCGACGGTGAGTCGAACCCGGGTCGGGTTCAGAGTCTCGACGGCGCTCTTCACGGTTACGTCTCCTAGGGGCTTGCGGTCAGGTTGTCTCCGCCCGTCCCCGCCGCTAGGCCGGAGCCGTACGGGTGGGTCGGACGAGACGGGCGATGGGCGGTTGGAGCTGCATCTCCCGTGGGGTGGACGGTGAGCTTGACTCCTCGCCCTCGTGCGGTTGACCTGGGTGGACGCCACAGGGACTACCGCCAGCGCCCCATCCTACCGGTACCACGAAAGGCGGACGCCAGACGCCACCGTACCGGCCGAACAGAACAGGGCCCCGCCCCGGTGGGCGAGACCCTGCCGCACTGTCGGGGTGACCGGATTCGAACCGACGGCCTTCCGCTCCCAAAGCGGACGCGCTACCAAACTGCGCCACACCCCGTGGTGCCGAGAGGAAGCGTACACGGCGGGCCTGTTCGGCTCGCCGACTATTCGGGCGCGGGCGCGGGCGCGACGGCGCCGGTGTTCCAAGCGGGCGCGGGGGGCGGAAACGCGGTGTGCGAAACGGGGTGTGCACGCGGGCGGCCGGACCAGGTACGCTGTTGCCCGAACTTCCGGCCGTCACGGCTGGGGGATCATGCGGGCGTAGCTCAATGGTAGAGCCCTAGTCTTCCAAACTAGTCACGCGAGTTCGATTCTCGTCGCCCGCTCTCCGCCCGGCCCCGGTGCGCACTCGCGCGCCGGGGCCGGCTGCGTTTCCAGGGGCCGCTCAGAGCCCGAGGCGGGCGGCCCGGGCGGCGGCCCGGTCGAGCAACTGGTGGACGTCGCCCTCCCGGGTGGTGGGGCGGTCGTTGAACTCGTCCGGGGAGCGCGCCGGACGGCCGGTGCCGTGCAGCACCTCCATCAGCTGGACCCGCGCGGTGCGGACGGTGGCCGGGGTGCCGTAGCCGTGCGCCAGCACGGCGGCCTGGGCGCCGAGCAGGCAGACCCGGCCGGCCTGGTCCCACATCGCGCCCTGCAGCCAGCCGTGGGCGCCGATGTAGCGGGAGGCGAGCCGGAGGTGGTCGGCCGCGGTGACCGGGACGGGGCGGGCGGGGCGGCGCAGCGCCCGGTCGAGCAGGGTGGCGCGGGGCGCCGGGTGGCCGGCCTGCCAGGGTCGCGGGGTGCTGCCGTACGGGCAGACGTACCAGGCGGGGGTGCGGGCGGGGGCGGGCAGCGAGGCGAGGTACGCCTCGATCTCGGCGACCAGGGCGGCGCCGTCCGGACCGGACGGCAGCGGCCGGAGCGGGAGCGGTCGGACCGGGGGCGGGGGGAGCGTCGGGTCGGTGGTGCGGGGCATGCGGGTTCTCCGGGCGGAAGGCGTTCGGGTTCCGCTGCCCAAAGTGGGGCATACAGGACGTTTCCGCGACCGGAGGGCCGGGCGGTCCGGATGGTTTCCCGGTTGGGTGCCGGGCCGATAGCCTCGGGCCCGTTCGAGCGCAGTTCGAGCGCGAGCTCAGCGGCCGCGCTCCCGAGGTGGAGGAGTCCCGGTGCGTCCGCAGGAGCGACTGGCCGTCATACAGCACTGCGTGGTGCGGGAGATGGCGCGGCTGGGCCAGGTGTTCCGCCTGGACGGCGAGGTCGTGCGCGGCCCGGGCACCACGGCGGTGGCGGTGCGTGAGCACCCGGGGCACGACGGCACCGGGCACGTGGACCTCGGCTTCGTGCTGCGGCTCGGCCGGGCGGACGCGCCGGTGGTGTGGGACTGCGCGGCCGGTCTCGGCAAGACCGAGGAGGAGAAGCTCGCCAACGCGGTGAAGATGTGGGCGACCACCACCGCCTCGGTGCTGGTCGAGCTGGCGGAGGGCCGCGGGGTGCACGCCGACCACCCGGACCTGCCCGAACTCCCGGGCTGGCGGGCGGTCCAGGGGCCGGCGGCGGTGTTCGGCTTCGGCAACGAGCACCTGGCGGGCTGGCTCGCCGAGAACCGGGTGCTGCCGGCGCTGGCGCCGGCGCTGCGCTCGGAGCTGTCCGGGCCGGGCCCGGTCGGGGTGAAGCTCTTCCTGGGCGGGAAGGCGGGGGACGACGTCGCCGAGGTCCGGGTGGGCGGCGAGGTGTCCGAGGCGGCCTCGGCGGCGCTGCGCGCGCTGGACTGGCCACGGGGTGAACGGCTGTGCTGGGCGCGGCTGTTCGTCCTGCTGGCGGCCGAACGGGAGGAACCGGCGCAGGCCGCACCGGCGGGTGCCGCGGCACCCGCACCGATGCGCGTTCCGGCCCCGGCGGCAGCGCGGCCCCGGGGTTTGTTCGCTCGCTGGCGGCAGGCCAGACGGGCCGGCCGGTGACCCCCGGGCGGGGGTGCGGACGGCCCGGTCGGGTCAGCCTCCGGTGATGCTGGAGATGCTGTGCGCGAGGTTGGCCAGCAGGGAGTTGATCGAGGTCGCGACCGTGGTCTCGTGCAGCATGAAGCCGAACAGGGCGGCGACGATCGCGTGCGGGATCTTCATCTGCTTGTTGCGGATGAAGATGATGCTCAGGATCGCGAACAGGACCAGCGCGGAGACGGAGAGTGCCACCCGGACTCACTTCCTCGTTTTCATAGCGGGGTGCCACCACCCGGCGACACCAGCGAAAGCCGGACCCCGGCATGTCCCACGGTCCCGAGGCGGAATCGCGGACCGTCCGACACACCGCCGGTGAGGGAGCCCACGATCGACCGCTGTCTGTCGTGCCGCACGTGACGCCCCCTATCCCCCGAATCCTGAACAGTCCCGCCCGGACTCAGTGTGGTCGACCGTGCCGATTGCGTAAAGGTCTGACAGTCGGCCCAACGCCGATATCCTGCGCTGCGGGACGAGTTTCCGCCGACCGGGACGATAGCCGAGTCGTCCTGACGAATCGTCGGCGGGGCCGTGCTGAGCGGCCGGGAAACGGTCGGGGGCGGTTAACGGAAGCCGCTGGTCCGGTCCGCCGACGGGCCGTCCGATTTGGCCGAAGATCAGCTGCCGGACTTGACAGTCACTGCCCCCGGCATGTGCCGCCGCGTCACCCGTGGCCGGGCCGTCGACGGCTCACGCGCGCGAACGGCCCGCCTCCCCCGGCCGCGCCCGGCGGCGCTAGTCGCGCCAGAGCAGCAGCACCGCGCGGTCGTCGTTGATGTCCCGCGCGACCGTCTCGATCAGCGCGGCGGCGGCCCCGGCGCCCGCGCCCGAACCGCCTCCCGGCACCAGCCGGTCGGCCTCCCCCATCAGCCGGTCCATGCCCTCGGTGAGGTCCCGGCCGGGCGCCTCGACCATGCCGTCGGTGCACAGCATCAGCACGTCGCCCCGGTTGAGCCGGCCGCGCACGCCCTCGAACTTGGCGCCGTCGTAGATCCCGAGCAGCGGGCCGTCGGCCTCCTTGACCTCCCAGCGGCCGGCGCCCGCGACGCGCTGCATGCCCGGCAGGTGCCCGGCCGACAGCAGCTCGTACTCGCCGGTGTCCAGGTCCAGCACCAGGTGGACGGCGGTGGCGAAGCCCTCCTCCCAGGACTGGCGCAGCAGGTAGCCGTTGGCGGCGGGCAGGAAGTCGTGCGCGGGCAGCGAGCCGACCAGGCCGCCGAAGGCGCCGGAGAGCAGCAGCGCGCGGGAGCCGGCGTCCATGCCCTTGCCGGAGACGTCCGCGAGGACCACCTCCAGCAGGCGCTGGCCGGGGCCGGTGCGGGCGGCGACCACGAAGTCCCCGGAGAAGGACTGGCCGCCGGCCGGGCGCAGCGCCATGTCCGCGTGCCAGCCGACCGGGAGCGCGGGCACCCGGCTCTGCACCCGCAGCCGCTCGCGCAGGTCGAAGAGCATCGTGGAGCCGCCCCACCAGGGCACGCCGACCCGGGCCCGGAACTGGGCCAGCAGCAGGCCGCCCACCCCGGCGGCGCCGACCACCAGGGCCGCGCCCGGGGTGACGCCGTAGACGTAGGCCTCCGGGTTGTCGCTGGCGACCCGCTGGCCGGTGTGGATCACGGACTCGGCGGACAGGCCGAGCGCGGCCAGCGCGTAGAGCACCACCAGGCTGCCCGGGCGCAGCAGCAGGGCGCCGGCCAGGATCGGCAGGACCAGGGAGGTGGGCGGGGCCCAGTCGGGGAGCCAGATGTTGAGCAGGATCAGCAGGGGGACGAGCAGGGCGAGCGCGCAGAGCACCGGCCAGTCGGCGGCGCCGCCGCGGAAGTAGTCCACACCGGCCGTGCGCAGCCTTCGGCGGACCCGGCGGAGCCTCTTGCGCAACCGGGCCGTCACGGGCTCGGACGCGGGGGTGGCGCCGGGCCTCGTCGCAGTCGTCTGGGGCGGTGCGCCCGGCGGTCTGCCAGCCATGGGGACCGACCCTATCCACGGGCACGGCCCGGCGTCGACGGCCCGGACGCGGGCGGGTGCGCCGGTGCGCGGGGCGCTCAGCGGGTTTCGGCCGATCGGAACGGTTGCGGGCGCGCCGTCAGGAGGCCTGCGCCGATTGGGCGTACGGAACGGGCGGGTGGCGTGTGCACCCCGCGCACGGGCTGGTCCGCGCGCCGGGTGCTGTGGCCGATCCCACAGGTCGGACGGGTCCGTCGGGGTGCCCGGGACGGCGGCGGCCGGCCGCGCGGGGTGCGCGGCCGGCCGTGGGAGGAGGGGTGGGTGGATCAGCCCTGGGGGTGGTGGGCCGGGATCGGCGGGAGCTCGCCGGTGGTCTCGTACTCGCTCAGCATCTCGATCCGGCGGGTGTGCCGCGGCTCGCCGCTGTAGGGGGTGTTGAGGAAGATCTCGACGAACTCGGTGGCCTCCTCCTGCGTGTGCATGCGGCCGCCGATGGAGATCACGTTGGCGTTGTTGTGCTGACGGCCGAGCTCGGCGGTCTGGGTGCTCCAGGCCAGCGCGGCCCGGACGCCCTTGACCTTGTTGGCGGCGATCGCCTCACCGTTGCCCGAGCCGCCGATCACGATGCCCAGGGCCTCGGAGTCGGCGGCGGTGCGCTCGGCGGCGCGCAGGCAGAACGGCGGGTAGTCGTCCTCGGCGTCGTAGATGTGCGGCCCGCAGTCGACCGGCTCGTGGCCGGCCCCCTTCAGCCACTCCACGAGGTGGTTCTTCAGTTCGTATCCGGCATGGTCGGAGCCCAGGTACACGCGCATGGCACGAGTGTGGCATGCGCGTGCGCCCGGGCCCGACAACGGGGGCTTCAGCGGGGGTTTCAGCGGGGGTTTCGGCGGGGCTTCAGCGGCGGCCGAGGAGCTTCCAGGCCAGCGGCAGGGCGCCCGCGGCGAGGGCGGCCTTGAGGGCGTCGCCGACCAGGTACGGGTAGAGGCCGAGCTCGGCGGCGCGGGTGAGCGGCACGTGCAGCGCGAGGGCCAGGTACGGGACGCCGACCGCGTAGACGGCGAGGCTGCCGAGGGCCATGGTGACGGCGGTGTTCACCGGGGTGCGGTCGGCGCCGCGGCGGGCCAGCACGCCGGTCAGGGCGGCGGCGAGGACGAAGCCGAGCACGTAGCCGAACGAGGGCATCGCCCAGCCGGAGGTGCCCTCGGCGAACCAGGGCAGGCCGGCCGCGCCGGCGAGCAGGTAGAGGGTGAGCGAGGCGGCGCCGCGGCGGGCACCGAGCGCGGTGCCGACCAGCAGGGCGGCGAAGGTCTGGCCGGTGACCGGCACCGGCGAGCCGGGGACGTTCACCGACAGCTGGGCGGCCACGCCGGTCAGCGCGGCGCCGCCGGCCACCAGGGCCAGGTCGCGGACCTGGCCGCCGATGCGGGTGGCGGCGGCGGGCAGCAGGTCGGCGAGGACGGCGCGGTGCGGTATCGGGGTGGTGGCGGTGGCCATCGGGGGATCCTCCGTGGGCTCCAAGTGGGTGAACACCTGTGAACCTACGCGGTGATCCACTGCGCGAGCGGCACGGTTTCGGACAAAGCCCCGCCCTCGGGCGTTGTCGGATCCGGCCCGAAGTGACACACGGTCACGGCGACGGCACCCGGCGTGCCCGCCCGGTCCGCAATGTGGGCCCGGGCCGGACATTCTTGGCATGGGCAGAGGTGTCCCCGGATATTGGACAACTCATGTCGCATACCGCACAGTCTGGAAGCACCCCTATGGCCCCCACCTCCGCGCCCACGGCGCCCGGGACCACCGACGCCACCGAGTCGGCGCCGGGAAGCCAGCAGCTCTCGCACGGGCTGAAGCAGCGCCACCTGTCGATGATCGCCCTCGGCGGGGTGATCGGCGCGGGCCTCTTCGTCGGCTCCGGCGCGGGCATCGCGGCCGCCGGCCCGGCGATCATCCTGGCCTTCGTGCTCTCCGGCCTGCTCGTCATGCTCATCATGCGGATGCTCGGCGAGATGTCCGCGGCCCGCCCCGCCTCCGGCTCGTTCTCGGTGCACGCCGAGAAGGAGATCGGCCCCTGGGCCGGGATCACCGCGGGTTGGATGTACTGGGTGATGCTCTGCTGCGGCGTCGCCGCCGAGGCCACCGCCGCCGGGAAGATCGTCAACGGCTGGATACCGGGCGTCTCCTCCTGGGTCTGGGTCGCCCTGTTCATGGTCTTCTTCTGCGCCAGCAACCTCACCGCGGTGAAGAACTTCGGCGAGTTCGAGTTCTGGTTCGCCACGATCAAGGTCGCCGCGATCATCGCCTTCCTGGTCCTCGGCGGGCTCGGCATCGCCGGGGTGATCGGCCCCGGCGCCCCCGGCGCCGACAACCTCACCGGCCACGGCGGCTTCCTGCCCACCGGCGTCAGCGGACTGATCGTCGGCCTGCTCGCCTCGGTCTTCGCGTACGGCGGTCTGGAGACCGTCACCATCGCCGCCGCCGAGTCCGACGACCCCAAGAAGAACGTCGCCAACGCCGTGCGCACCGCGGTGTGGCGGATCGCGATCTTCTACATCGGCTCGATGGCCCTGGTGGTCACCCTGGTCTCCTGGAAGGACCCGTCGGTCGTCACCGACGGCCCGTACGTCACCGTGCTGCGCCACCTCGGGGTGCCCGGCGCGGGGGCGATCATGCAGGTCGTGGTGCTGGTAGCGCTGCTGTCGGCGATGAACGCCAACATCTACGGCGCCTCCCGGATGGCGTACTCGCTGGTCGGCCGCGGCCAGGGCCCCAAGGTGCTGGCCAAGGTCAGCGGCGGGGTGCCGCGCCGGGCCGTGCTGGCCTCCTGCCTGTTCGGCTTCGGCGCCGTGCTGGCCGCCAAGTTCTGGCCGGAGACGGTGTTCACCTGGCTGATGAACACCACCGGTGTGGCGATCCTGGTGGTCTGGCTGTTCATCTGCGTGGTCCAGCTGCGGATGCGCCGCCGGCTGGAGCGCGAGGCGCCCGAGCTGCTCACCGTGAAGATGTGGGGCTACCCGTACCTGACGTGGGTCGCGATGGCCGCCGTGGCCGGCATCCTCGCACTGATGACCACCACCGAGGGCAACCGGGAGCAGCTGTACGCGGCCGGGGTGCTGGTCGCGGCGCTGACCGGCGCCGGACTGCTCAAGCAGCGCCGGGACGCCGCCGCCCGCTGAGCCCGGACACCGAAAAGGGCCCGGTACCGCTTGCGGTACCGGGCCCCTTCGCATCGCCGCAGTCGTCGACGGCAAGGACCGCACCGACGGCGACTGCGACTGCGACTGCAGGGCTACTCGAAGGACGGGCCGGCCGTCCGGGTGCGCTTGATCTCGTAGAAGCCCGGGGTGGAGGCCACCAGCAGGGTGCCGTCCCACAGCCGGGCCGCGGCCTCGCCCTTCGGAGCGGGGGTGACCACCGGGCCGAAGAAGGCGACCCGCTCGCCGTCCGCGCCCTCGACGGCGATCACCGGGGTGCCGACGTCCTCGCCGACCAGGGTGATGCCCTCCTTGTGGGAGGCGCGCAGGGCCTCGTCGTGGATGTCCGTGCCGGCCGCGTCGGCCAGCTCGACGGGCAGGCCGGCGGCCACCAGGGCGGCCTCGATGGTCTCGCGGTTCTGCGGGAGGCCCTGGTTGTGGAAGCGCACGCCCAGCTCGGTGTAGAGCCGGCCGAGCACCTCCTCACCGTGCTTCTCGGCGGCGGCGATGCACACCCGCACCGCGCCCCAGGCGTTGTTCAGCAGCTCGCGGTAGTTGTCCGGGAGGTCCCGGTGCTCGTTCAGCACCGACAGGCTCATCACGTGCCAGCGCACGTCGACCGGACGCAGCTGCTGAACCTCGATCAGCCAGCGGGAGGTCATCCACGCCCACGGGCAGGCCGGGTCGAACCAGAAGTCGGCGGTCTTGCGCTCAGCGGCAGCAGTCACTGCGTGTCGTCCTTCGTGAGGTGATCCGGGCAGGGGTGTGTTCCCCGTGTAGCCCAACACCCGCAGGACGCCGCTGATTCCGCCGCGGACGCGTCGGTCTGTGCAATGGTACCGGCGGCCCGGAGCGTGACAGGATGGTGCCGCGTGCACGGACGACACCGCGCACCGAGACCGCACCACCCACACGCGCACCACCGTGCGAGCCGGACAAAGGAGTACCGCCGTGCCGGGCAAGAACCTCAGCCGCGACGAAGCCCAGCAGCGGGCCAGCATCCTGGCCGTGGACGGCTACCGGGTCCGGCTGGACGTGACCTCGGCCCCGGACCGGGCGGCCGCGACCTTCCGCTCCACCACCACGATCACGTTCCGCTGCTCCCAGCCCGGCGCGGACACCTTCCTCGACCTGCTCGCCCCGGCCGTCCGCTCGGTCACCCTCAACGGACGCGCCCTCGACCCGGCCACCGCCTACGACGGCGCCCGGGTGCACGTCGAGGGCCTCGCCGCCGAGAACGTGCTGACCGTCGAGGCGGACTGCGCCTACAGCCGCACCGGCGAGGGCCTGCACCGCTTCGTCGACCCGGTGGACGGCGAGACCTACCTCTACACCCACTACGAGCCGGCCGACGCCCGCCGGGTGTTCGCGACCTTCGAACAGCCCGACCTGAAGGCCCCGTTCACCTTCACGGTGACCGCCCCGGGTGCCTGGGACGTGTGGTCCAACGCCCCGCACGAGGACGTCACCGCCGAGGACGGTGCCCGCACCTGGGAGTTCGCGCCGACCAAGCCGATCTCCACCTACCTCACCGCGGTCGTCGCCGGCCCGTACCACGTCGTCCGCGACCACTACAGCCGCGAGCTCGCCGACGGCAGCACCCTGGAGATCCCGCTCTCCGCCATGTGCCGCCGGTCCCTCGCCCCGTACTTCGACGCGGACGAGATCCTCGGCGTCACCAAGCTCGGACTCGACTTCTTCCACGAGGAGTTCGACTACCCGTACCCCTTCGGCAAGTACGACCAGGCGTTCGTGCCCGAGTACAACATCGGCGCGATGGAGAACCCCGGCTGCGTCACCTTCCGCGAGGAGTTCGTCTTCCGCTCGAAGGTCACCGACGCCGCCTACGAGGGCCGGGCCAACGTCATCCTGCACGAGATGGCGCACATGTGGTTCGGCGACCTGGTCACCATGCGCTGGTGGGACGACCTGTGGCTGAAGGAGTCCTTCGCCGACTTCATGGGCTCCTACGGCCTGATCGGCGCCCGCACCCGCTACTCCTCCGCCTGGGTCACCTTCGCAAACCAGCGCAAGGCCTGGGCCTACCGGCAGGACCAGTTCCCCACCACGCACCCGATCACCGCGGACATCCGGGACCTGGAGGACGCCAAGCTCAACTTCGACGGCATCACCTACGCCAAGGGCGCCTCCGTCCTCAAGCAGCTGGTGGCGTACGCCGGTTCGGAGGCCTTCTTCGAGGGCGCCCGCCGCTACTTCAAGCGCCACGCCTTCGGCAACACCGAGCTCACCGACCTGCTGGACATCCTGGAGGAGACCAGCGGCCGCGACCTCAAGGCCTGGGCCGCCGCCTGGCTGCAGACCGCCGGCGTCAACGCGCTCACCCCGCAGGTCACCAGCGACGCCGAGGGCCGGATCACCGAACTGGCCGTCCTGCAGGACGGGGAGGTGCTGCGCCCCCACCGCGTCGCGGTCGGCCTGTACGACCGGAACGCCGACGGCGCCCTGGTGCGCACCGAGCGGATCGAGCTGGACGTCACCGGCGCCCGCACCGTCGTCACCGCGGCGGCCGGCAAGCCCCGTCCGGCGCTCGTCCTGCTCAACGACGACGACCTGACCTACTGCAAGATCCGCTTCGACGAGGACTCCCTGGAGGCCCTGCGCACCGGCCTCGGCGACATCGACGACCAGCTGGCCCGCGCGCTGGCCTGGTCCGCCGTCTGGAACCTCACCCGGGACGGCCTCATGCCGGCCCGCGACTACGTCGCCCTGGTGCTGCGCTTCGCCGGCCAGGAGGGCAACATCGGCGTGCTGCAGTCGCTGCACGCCCAGGCCAAGACCGCCGTCGACCTGTACGCCGACCCGGCCTGGCGCGGCGAGGGCGGCCGGCTGCTCGCCGACGGCGCCCTGCGCGAGCTGCGCGACGCCGTCCCCGGCAGCGACCACCAGCTGGCCTGGGCCCGCTTCCTCGCCCAGACCGCGGGCGGCGCCGAGCACCTCGGCCTGGTCCGCGGCCTGCTGGCCGGCAGCGCCCGGATCGACGGCCTGGACGTGGACCAGGAACTGCGCTGGTCGCTGTGGCTGGCCCTGGCCGCCGCCGGCCAGGCCACCGACGAGGAGCTGGACGCCGAGCTGGCCGCCGACAACACCGCGAGCGGCAAGCGCCAGTACACCCAGTGCCTGGCCGCCCGGCCCACGCCGGAGGCCAAGGCCGCCGCCTGGTCGGCCGTGGTCGACTCGGACGAGCTGCCGAACGCCCTGGTCGAGGCCGACATCGCGGGCTTCGCGCTGCCCGCCCACCGCGACCTGACCGCCCTCTACGCGGCCCCGTACTTCAAGCTGCTGGAGAGGATCTGGGCCGAGCGGACCATCGAGATCGCGATGCGCTTCGTCAGCGGGTTCTTCCCGAGCGCCCAGACCGACGAGCAGACCCTGGCCGAGGCCGACGCCTGGCTGGACGGGCACCCGCAGGCCGCGCCGGCGCTGCGCCGCCTGGTGCTGGAGCGCCGCGACGACCTGGCCCGCGCGCTGCGGGCGCAGGCCTGCGACCGGGCCTGAGCCCGCGGAACCCGGGGCCCGCCGTGCTCGTCACGGCGGGCCCTTCGCGCGGTCGCGCGGGTCGTGCGTGGTCGCGCGGGTCGTGCGCGGACGTCAGTCGTGCGCGGACGTCAGTCGCGGCGCAGGCCGCGGTCCAGGGCGGCGATGGCGCTGCCCCGGGCGTCGTCCCCGTCCAGCGACCAGACCATCACGCCGCCCAGGCCGTTCCACCGCGCGTAGCGGGCCTTCCGGGTGAGCACCTCGGCGGTGTCGTAGCTGTAGAAGGTGGTGCCGTCGTACTTCCAGGACGCGCCGTGGTCGCGGTCCACGTGGACCGTGCCCGGCAGCGCTTCGACCTCCCGGTAGGAGCGGTCGGGCGCGGCGGCGGTGGCGCTCTGGAAGAGGCCGGCGCGAGGGCCGGCGGCGACGCCCGTCCAGCCGTGGCCGTAGAGCGGGGCGCCGAGGACGAGCTGTCCGGCGGGCAGGCCGCGCTCCTGGTAGTGCGTCACGGTCTGGTCGGCGCTGCGCTGCCGGGGGTCCGGATCGGCCGGGTCGGAGTAGAGGTTGGCCTGGTGGCCGGTCGGGCCCTTGCCCTCCCAGGGGCCGTGCAGGTCGTAGGCCATCAGGTTGAGCCAGTCCACCGACCGGCTCAGTTCGGGCAGTTCGAGCCGGTCGGCGACGGTCTCGTTGGCGGCGACGGCGGCGGTCAGCAGGTAGTGCTTGCCCTTCTTCCCGCTCAGCGCGTCCAGCTGGCGGCGGAACTCCCGCATCAGCAGGGTGAAGTTGCGGCCGTCCTCGGGGCGGACGACGTTGCCCGCGTCCCCGCCGCCGCCCGGGTACTCCCAGTCGATGTCGATGCCGTCGAAGACGCCCGCGGCGGCGCCCCTGCCGCCCTCCGGGGAGCCGGCCAGGACCGGGACGTCGCCCTTGAGGTAGAGGTCGATGCAGGAGGAGACGAACTTCTTGCGGGCCTCGTCGGTGGCGGCCGCGTCCGAGAAGTACCTGGACCAGCTCCAGCCGCCCAGCGAGATGACCGTGCGCAGCTGCGGGTTCTTCGCCTTGAGCTTGCGCAGCTGGTTGAAGTGGCCCTTCAGCTCCTGCTCCGGGGCGTCGGCCACGCCGTCCACCGACTCGGCGGCGGAGAAGGCGCGCTGGTAGTCGTCGTGGGCGTCGCCCTGGCCGGCGTCGTTGGTCTGGAAGCAGGTGCCGTCGGCGGAGACGTTGCCGAAGGCGTAGTTGATGACGGTGAGCTTGGCCGCCTGGCCGGTCTCCTGGACCCGCTTGGCGGAGCTGTCGGCGCCCCACTGGGTGAAGTAGCCGACCCGCTGGCCGTTCGGCTTCGGGCCGTGCCGCCCGTCGGAGGCGGAGGCGGGGGCGGTGGCGGCGAGCAGCGCGGCGACGGTGGCGGCGGCGAGCAGGGCTGAGGCGCGAGTGGGCATACCGGACCTGTTCTCTGAAGCGGCGTCAAATGGTCTGGACCAGATGGGACAGAGGTTTAGTCCATCCGCCGCTCACCGCACAAGGGGGCCGGTCCGGCCGGCGCGGTGCGCAGGGCCGGTGCGGCATGCGGAAGGGGCCGGACCGCGTGGTGCGGTCCGGCCCCTTCGGGCGCTATGCCGGAGCTCAGCCGTTGATCAGCGAGCGCAGCACGTACTGCAGGATGCCGCCGTTGCGGTAGTAGTCCGCCTCACCGGGGGTGTCGATGCGGACGACCGCGTCGAACTCCTTGTCACCGGCCTTGACCTTGACGGTCTTCGGGGTGCGGCCCTCGTTGAGCTCGGTCACGCCGGTGAAGGAGAAGGTCTCCTCGCCGGTCAGGCCGAGGGAGTCGGCGTTCTCGCCCTCCGGGAACTGCAGCGGCAGGACGCCCATGCCGATCAGGTTCGAGCGGTGGATGCGCTCGTAGGACTCGGCGATGACGGCCTTGACACCGAGCAGCGCGGTGCCCTTGGCGGCCCAGTCGCGGGACGAGCCGGAGCCGTACTCCTTGCCGGCCAGGACGACCAGCGGGGTGCCGGCGGCCTGGTAGTTCTGCGAGGCGTCGTAGATGAACGACACCGGCGCGTCGGCCTGGGTGAAGTCGCGGGTGTAGCCGCCCTCGGTGCCCGGCGCGATCTGGTTGCGCAGGCGGATGTTGGCGAAGGTGCCGCGGATCATCACCTCGTGGTTGCCACGACGGGAACCGTAGGAGTTGAAGTCGCGCTTCTCCACACCGTTGGCGGTCAGGTACTGCGCCGCCGGGGTGCCCGGCTTGATGTTGCCGGCCGGGGAGATGTGGTCGGTGGTGACCGAGTCGCCCAGCTTGGCCAGGACGCGGGCGCCGGCGATGTCGGTCACCGGGCTCGGGGTCTTGGCCATGCCCTCGAAGTACGGGGGCTTGCGGACGTAGGTGGACTCGGCGTCCCACTCGAAGGTGTTGCCGGTCGGGACCGGGAGCGACTGCCAGCGGTGGTCGCCGGCGAAGACGTCCTGGTAGCCCTTGTCGAACATGGCCTCGTCGATGGAGCCGGCGACGGTGTCGGCGACCTCCTGCTCGGACGGCCAGATGTCGGCGAGGAAGACGTCGTTGCCGTCGGCGTCCTGGCCCAGGGCGTCCTTGGTGATGTCGATGTTCATGTTGCCGGCGAGGGCGTAGGCGACCACCAGCGGCGGGGAGGCCAGGTAGTTCATCTTGACGTCGGGGTTGATCCGGCCCTCGAAGTTGCGGTTGCCGGAGAGCACCGAGACGACCGCGAGGTCGGACTCGTTGACGGCGGCCGAGACCTCCTCGGGCAGCGGGCCCGAGTTGCCGATGCAGGTGACGCAGCCGTAGCCGACCAGGTTGAAGCCCAGCTTCTCCATGTACGGGAGCAGGCCGGCCTTCTCGTAGTAGTCCATGACGACCTTGGAGCCGGGCGCCAGGGTGGTCTTGACCCAGGGCTTGACGTGCAGGCCCTTCTCCACGGCCTTCTTCGCCAGCAGGGCGGCGCCCAGCATGACGGAGGGGTTGGAGGTGTTGGTGCAGGAGGTGATCGAGGCGATCACGACCGCGCCGTTGTCGATCTCGTAGGTCGAGCCGTCGGGGGCGGTGACGGCGGTCGGCTTCGAGGCCTCGGCGGAGTAGGTCGGCAGCGCCTCGGCGAACCTCTCGGCGGCCTCGGCCAGGATCACGCGGTCCTGCGGGCGCTTCGGGCCGGAGATCGACGGGACGACGGTGGAGACGTCCAGCTCCAGGTACTCGGAGTAGACCGGCTCGACCGACGGGTCGTGCCAGAGGCCCTGCTCCTTGGCGTAGGCCTCGACCAGGGCGAGCTGCTGCTCGTCGCGGCCGGTCAGACGCAGGTAGTTGATGGTCTCGGCGTCGATCGGGAAGATCGCGCAGGTCGAGCCGAACTCCGGCGACATGTTGCCGATGGTGGCGCGGTTGGCCAGCGGGATGGAGCCGATGCCGTCGCCGTAGAACTCGACGAACTTGCCGACCACACCGTGCTTGCGCAGCATCTCGGTGATGGTGAGCACCAGGTCGGTGGCGGTGGTGCCGGCCGGCAGCTCGCCGGTCAGCTTGAAGCCGACGACGCGCGGGATCAGCATGGAGACCGGCTGGCCGAGCATCGCGGCCTCGGCCTCGATGCCGCCGACGCCCCAGCCGAGCACGCCCAGGCCGTTGACCATGGTGGTGTGCGAGTCGGTGCCGACGCAGGTGTCGGGGTACGCCTGGCCGCCGCGGACCATGACGGTGCGGGCCAGGTGCTCGATGTTCACCTGGTGGACGATGCCGGTGCCCGGCGGGACGACCTTGAACTCGTCGAAGGCGGTCTGGCCCCAGCGCAGGAACTGGTAGCGCTCCTTGTTGCGGCCGTACTCGATCTCGACGTTCTGGGTGAACGCGTCCTTGGTGCCGAACTTGTCGGCGATGACCGAGTGGTCGATGACCAGCTCGGCCGGGGCCAGCGGGTTGATCTTGGCCGGGTCGCCGCCCAGCTCCTTGACGGCCTCACGCATGGTGGCGAGGTCGACCACGCACGGCACGCCGGTGAAGTCCTGCATGATCACGCGGGCCGGGGTGAACTGGATCTCCTGGCTCGGCTGGGCGTTCTCGTCCCAGCCGCCGAGGGCCCGGATGTGGTCGGCGGTGATGTTCGCGCCGTCCTCCGTGCGGAGCAGGTTCTCCAGCAGCACCTTGAGGCTGTACGGCAGCCGCTCGGAACCCTCGACGGCGGAGAGCTTGAAGATCTCGTACGACTCGTCGCCCACCTGCAGCGAGCTGCGGGCGTCGAAGCTGTTCGCGGACACGACTGACTCCTTCTGGGTGCTTCGTGCGATATCCGGCCGCCACGCGGTGGTAAGGTCAGCCTTAGTTAGGCTTGCCTTGCCCGCATCGCCGGTGAGCGCCTCTCGGCAAGTATCTTGATGTCGAGATATATCGTAAGGGGCAGTTATCTCGATGTCGAGATAAACCATAGTGCATGCCGTGGCTCACTGGTCGTCCGGGCCGCGCCGCTTGCGCTCCAGCCTGATCAGCCAGACCGCTCCCGCCACCACGGCCGCCGCCATCAGCAGCACCACCACAAGCTCACCACCGGAACCGTCGGTCGGCGAGGGGGCGATGTCGGCCAGCAGGATCGTCCTCATGTCTTCACCTCCGCTCCCTGTGCGTTCTCCTGCGGTCCACCCGGCGGCCGCCCGGCCTCCGAGCGGCCCGCGCCGAGGCCCAGCACCAGCATCAGCAGCACCGGGAACTCCAGGTAGGCGTGATAGGCGGCCAGCGCCGCGTACAACGACCGGCCCTGGGCGTAGTCCAGCGCGAACAGCAGGGCCAGCAGCGCGCCGGCCCCCGCACCCAGCGCCCACGCCCGCCCGCCGCGCAGCGCGGGCACCCGGGCGTCGAACCGCTCCGCCGCCTCCGGCGCGTACCGGGGCAGGAACCAGACCCAGACGACGTAGTGCATCGTCTGCAGGAAGGCGAACACCGCCAGGAAGCGCAGGCCCGCCTCCGGCGTCAGCAGCGCCGGCGGGGTGTAGGCCGCCGCCAGCCGGTCCGTCCAGCCGCCGGGCCGCTGCGACAGCAGCCCGTCCAGCAGGCCGCTCAGCAGCAGGGCCGGCACCAGCAGCACCCAGCCGGACTGCAACGCCAGGAACGCCCACCGCCCCCGCGGCAGCCGACGCGACCACTCGGCCAGGAACAGTAGCGGCACCACGTTGTGCAGGTGGGCCAGCACCACGAAGTGGTACGCGGGGAAGGACAGCGAAGCCGCACCGGCCCCGACCAGCAGCACCGCGCTCCCGGCGAGCAGCCGCGGTCGGCCGCGCAACCCGTACCGGCACGCCGCCGCCAGCAGGCCGTACGCCAGCAGGATCTCCACCGTCTGCGCGGCCCGGGAGGGCGGCAGCAGGCGGCACAGCACGATGCCGGTCACCAGCACCAGCAGCAGTCGCAGCAGCGGGCCGGCCAGGACGACGGCGAACCGGCCCGCCACGTAGCGCAGCTCCAGCACGTTGTGCAGCAGGCCGAAGGCCGCCAGGCCCAGCACCGCCAGCCCGGTCGGCGCCCGCAGGGCGGTCACCAGCGCCAGGGCGGCCGACAGCGCGAACCCCGCGAACGGCGCGACGCCCAGCCGGACGGCCGGCCCGGGCCCGGGCCAGACCGGCGCGGCCGCCGACGCCGGTGCGGTTACGACCCCGGTGGCCATGGTCCCCTCCCCGTGGCACGATCCCCGCCGTGCCCTACGTCCTCGCCCTGGCCCTCACCCTGCTGGTCGAGGTCCCCGTCTACACCGTCGCGCTCACCCGGGCGGGCGGGCTGCGGCCGTCCCGGGCCGCCGGTGCCGCCGTCCTGGTCAACCTGCTGACGCACCCGCTGCTCTGGTGGTCCCTGCGGCCGTACGCCGCCGGGCCCGCCGCAGCGTACTGGACCGCGTTCGGGCTCGGCGAGGCCGGCGTCTGCCTGGTCGAGGGCGCCCTGCTCGCGCCCCTCACCGGGCTGCCGCCGCGCACCGCGGCGCCCTGGGCCGCCTCCGCCACCGCCAACGCCGCCTCGGTGCTCGCCGGGTTCCTGCTCGGGCGCTGATCCGCCGCCGGCGGGACGGGCCCGCGCCCCGTCCGCCTCCGCCTCCGCCTCCGCCTCCGCGGGCCAAGTCCGGGGCCGGTACGGTGGCCCGTGACGTGACAGGCAGAGGGGGCCTCCGATGATCGTGGTGGACGCGTCCGCGCTGGTGCTGGCGCTGGCCGACGAGGGCCCGCGCGGGGCCGCCGCCCGGGCCGAACTCGCCTCCGACAGCGAGTGGGTGGCGCCCGAGCACATCGTGGTCGAGGTGATGCAGTCGCTGCGCGGCCTCTACCTGGCGAAGGAAGTGACCGCCGCGCGGGTCGCCGAACTCACCGGCGAGCTGGCCGCGGTGGCGATCCGCAAGGTCGAGGTGGCGCCGCTGCTCGGCCGCATCTGGGAGCTCAAGGACAACCTGACCCCGGACGACGCCGCGTACGTCGCGGTCGCCGAGCGGTACGGGGCGCCACTGGTCACGGCCGACCTGCGGTTGATGCGGGCCAGCGGGCCGCGCTGCGAGATCCGGGGGATCCGGCGCGAGCCGGCCTGAGGGCGGCGTCCTTCCCGCGGTTGTCCTTCCCGCGGTTGTCCTTCCCGCGGTTGTCCTTCCCGCGGTTGTCCTGCGTGCGGTGCGGTGCGCTGCGCGCGGTGTGGGCTGTGCTGCGTGCGGTGCGCGGTGTCCTGCGTGCGGTGTCCTGCGCGGGCCGGTGCCGTTAGCAGGGAGACCGTCGCCCTGCCCCGTGGAAGGCCCGACCGATGACCGCTCCGCTCGCCGCCGCCCTGCTGCCGCTGGCCCTGCTCACCCCCGCCGCCTCGCCGGTCTCCGTCGTCGAGGCCGACTTCGACCCGGCCAGCGCCTTCGTCCCGCCGTCCGCCGTCAGCTACGCGGCCGACCTGGTGCCGTACGGCTCGCACGCCGTGGTCGTCACCGACCGCTCGGCGCCCGGGCGGACGGTGCTCACCCTGACGGTGTCCGGGCTCGCCCCCGACCACCGGTTCCCGGCGCACCTGCACACCGGCGGCTGCGGGGCCGACCCGGCGTCCTCCGGGCCGCACTACCAGGACGTGACGGACCCGGTGCAGCCGTCCACCGACCCGGCGTACGCCAACGAGCGCAACGAGCTGCGGCTGGTGCTGCGTACCGACGGGCACGGCAAGGGCACCGCCACCACCGCGGTGGACTGGCAGCCGCGGCCGGGGGAGGCACGCTCGCTGGTGCTGCACGCGGGCACCCCGGTCGCCGGCCCGCGCGGGGCGGGCGACCGGGTGGCCTGCGTCAAGCTGGAGCGCTGACCCTCACGGGGTCTCGGGGCCCGGGCTCCTGCGGGTCCGGGCCCCAGGCCCGAGGCTTCAGGAGCCGAGGGTGGCGACCAGGACCGCCTTGATGGTGTGCAGGCGGTTCTCGGCCTGGTCGAACACGATGGAGTGCGGCGACTCGAACAGCTCGTCGGTGCATTCCAGCTCGGTCATGCCGGTCGCCTCGTACATCTGCCGTCCGAGCACCGTGCCGAGGTCGTGGAACGCGGGCAGGCAGTGCAGGAACTTCACGGCCGGGTTGCCGGTGGCCCGGACGGTCTCCATGGACACCTGGTAGGGCTTGAGCAGCTCGATCCGCTCGGCCCAGACCTCCTTGGGCTCGCCCATCGAGACCCAGACGTCGGTGTAGAGGAAGTCGACGCCGGCCACGCCCTCGGCCACGTCCTCCGTCAGGGTGATCCGGGCGCCGGTCGACTCGGCCAGGGCCTGCGCCGACTTCTGCACGTCCTCGGTCGGCCACAGTGCGCGCGGGGCGACGATCCGGATGTCCATGCCGAGCAGGGCGCCGGTGACCAGCAGCGAGTTGCCCATGTTGGAGCGGGCGTCGCCGAGGTAGGCGAGGGCGACGTCGGTCAGCGGCTTGACGGTGTGCTCGGTGACGGTGAGCACGTCGGCCAGCATCTGGGTGGGGTGCCACTCGTCGGTGAGGCCGTTCCAGACCGGGACGCCGGCGTGCGCGGCGAGCTCCTCCACGACCTCCTGGCCGTGGCCGCGGTACTCGATGCCGTCGAACATCCGGCCGAGCACCCGGGCGGTGTCCTTGATGGACTCCTTGTGGCCGATCTGCGAGGCCGACGGGTCCAGGTAGGTGGTGGTGGCGCCCTGGTCGTGGGCGGCGACCTCGAAGGCGCAGCGGGTGCGGGTGGAGGTCTTCTCGAAGATCAGCGCGATGTTCTTGCCGCGGAGCCGGGGCTGCTCGGTGCCCGCGTACTTCGCCGCCTTGAGCCCGGCGGCGAGGTCCACCAGGAAACGGAACTCCTGGGGCGTGAAGTCGAGCTCCTTGAGGAAGTGCCTGTTCCGGAGGTTGAAGGCCATGCCGGGCTCCTGGGGTGACGGGACGAGGGGGGAAGGCTGGCAAGTGTATACGATGTTCGGAATTTCTATACAGGAACGGGGCGGTGGAGGTGAGCCCCGCTCTCCGGGACTCCCCTCCACCCTGCTCCCCCGGCGGGGTCGCGGCACGGCTACAGGCGCGGGTCGACCGGCTCCGACTCCAGCGCCAGCACCGCGAACACCGGCTCGTGCACCCGCCACAACGGCTCCCCGGCCGCCAGCCGGTCCAGCGCTTCCAGGCCCAGCGCGTACTCGCGCAACGCCAGCGAGCGCTTGTGGCCCAGCGAGCGCTGCCGCAGCCGGTCCAGGTACTCGGTGTAGTCCGGGCCGTAGATGATCCGCAGGTACTCCCGGCCGCGGACCTTCACCCCGGGCTGCACCAGGCCACCCGGACGGCCCTCGCCGCGCGAGGTCCGCACCAGCGAGGCCAGCGGCTTGACCACCATGCCCTCGCCGCCCGCCCCGGTCAGCTCCTCCCACCAGGCGGTGGCGGCGGCCGTCGAAGCCTCGTCCTCGGTGTCCACCAGGATCCGGCCGGTGCGGTGCAGCACCGGCTCCTTCCCCTCCGTGGCGTCGGCGCCGTCGGCGTCGGCGGCCACCAGGCGGTCGATCCAGGTCAGGTGCTCGTCGTGCGGGCGCACCGCGAGGTTCGCCCCCTCGGCGGCCAGCAGCTGGAACGGCGCCAGCCGGATTCCCGACAGGCCCTCGGTCGGCCAGCAGTAGCGCCGGTACGCCTCGGTGAACGCGGTCGCGTCGGCGGAGCGCTGCCGCTGGCGGGCGGTCAGGTCCGCCAGGTCCAGGCCGCGCCCGGCCGCCCGCTCCAGCGCGGACAGCACCTCCGGCAGGGCGGCGCCCGCCGCCGCACCGACCGCCGCGTACTGACGGCGGAGCAGCTCCACCGCCTTCAGCGACCACGGCATCAGCTCGGCGTCCAGCAGCAGCCAGTCGGTGCCCAGCTCCTCGAAGAGGCCGGCGCGCTCGGCGGCCTCCCGCACCCGGTCGAGCACAGCGGCGGTCAGCCCGTCGTCGTGGAGGAAGGCGCGGCCGGTGCGGGTCCAGATCGCGCCGGGGCCGGCCACCCCGAAGCGGCGCTCCAGTGCGCCGCCGTCCCGGGCGACCAGCAGCACCGCGCGCGAGCCCATGTGCTTCTCCTCGCACACCAGGTGCCGCACGCCGTCCGCGCGGTAGGCGAGGAAGGCCTCCTCCGGGTGCTCCAGGTAGCCGTCCCGGCGGGAGGTGGGGCTCGGCGCCATGGTCGGCGGCAGGTAGGCGAGCAGCCGCGGGTCCAGCGCGAAGCGGCTCATCACCTCCAGCGCGGCCGCCGCGTTCTCCTCCCGGACGGCGACCCGCCCGTGCAGGCCGGTCTCCACGATCCGGCGCCCGGCCACGTCGGCGAGGTCCAGCGGGCGGCCCTCGCGGGCGCCCGGCGCGTCGGTGATCATCGGACGCACCGGGGCGTACCACTCGCGCTCCGCCTCGACGCTCACCAGCTCGCGCTCCGGGTAGCGCAGCGCGGTCAGGCTGCCGCCGAAGACGCAGCCGGTGTCCAGGCAGATGGTGTTGTTGACGAAGCTCGCGGTCGGCACCGGGGTGTGGCCGTAGACGACCAGCGCCCGGCCGCGGTACTCCTCCGCCCACGGGTAGCGCACCGGCAGGCCGTACTCGTCGGTCTCGCCGGTGGTCTCCCCGTACAGCGCGTGCGAGCGGACCCGGCCCGAGTTGCGACCGTGGTACCGCTCCGGCAGACCGGCGTGGCAGACCACCAGGGCGCCGCCGTCCAGCACGTAGTGGCTGACCAGGCCGCGCATGAACGCGCGGACCTCGGTCCTGAACTCCTCCGACTCGCCCGCCAGCTGGTCCAGCGACTCCTGCAGGCCGTGCGAGACGGTGACCTTCTTGCCGTCCATCGACCGGCCGAGCTTGTTCTCGTGGTTCCCGGGCACGCAGATCGCGTGGCCGGCCGCCACCATGCCCATCACCAGGCGCAGCACGCCCGGGGTGTCGGGGCCGCGGTCGACCAGGTCGCCGACGAAGACGGCGGTCCGGCCCGCGGGGTGCGCGGCGTCCACCGGGCGGCCCTGCTCGTCCCGGGTCAGGGTGTAGCCGAGGCGGGTGAGCAGGGTCTCCAGCTCGGACCGGCAGCCGTGGATGTCGCCGACGATGTCGAACGGGCCGGTGAGGTGGCGCAGGTCGTTGTAGCGCTTCTCCAGCTCGATCTCGGCGGAGGCCACCTCGGCCTCGCCGCGCAGGATGTGCACCTTGCGGAAGCCCTCGCGCTCCAGCCCGCGCAGGGAGCGGCGCAGCTCGCGGTTCTGCCGCGGGATCACGTGGGCGGGCAGCTGGCGGTCCGGGCGGGAACGGTTGCGCTCGGCGCACACCCCCGGCGGGACGTCCAGGACGATCGCGATCGGCAGCACGTCGTGCTCGCGGGCGATCCGCACCAGCTGGCGACGTGCCTCGGGCTGGACGTTGGTGGCGTCCACGACCGTCAGCCGGCCGGCCGCCAGGCGCTTGCCGACGATGTAGTGGAGGAGGTCGAAGGCCTCGGCGGAGGCGGACTGGTCGTTCTCGTCGTCCGCGACCAGGCCGCGGCAGAAGTCGGAGGAGACGACCTGGGTGGGCAGGAAGTGGCGGCGGGCGAAGGTGGACTTGCCCGCTCCGCTGGTGCCGATCAGGACGACGAGTGAGACATCGGTGACGGGGAGGCGGCGGGGGGTCGTGCTCTCGGTGGTTCCGTCGGCTGCGGCGTCGGTCATCGGGGTTCGCCTCCTTCGGGCGTCGTCTGGTCGCTGGTCGCGGGCGGTTCGGGGGCGGCCGGTTCGGCAGGCGCGGACGGTTCGGCGGGCGCGGACGGTTCGGCGGGCGCGGGCGGTTCGGCGGGCGCGGACGATTCGGGGGTGGCGGCCATGCGGGTGTCTGCGTCGCCGGTGGCCGGGGTGGTGACGGCCGCGGGCTCGGTCGCGGTGGTGAACAGGGCGAGCTGGGTCGGTGCGCCGACCTCCTCGTCCTGCGGGCCGACCGGGCGCAGCACCACGGCGTACCCGTAGGCGGCCGCGACCTTCTCGGCCCAGGCACGGAACTCGGCGCGGGACCACTCGAAGCGGTGGTCGGCGTGCCGGACGCTGCCCGCCGGCAGGGTCTCCCAGCGGACGTTGTACTCGGCGTTCGGCGTGGTGACCACGACGGCCCTCGGCCGGGCGGCACCGAACACGGCGTACTCCAGGGCGGGCAGCCGCGGCAGGTCCAGGTGCTCGATCACCTCGCACAGCACCGCGGCGTCGAAGCCCTTCAGCCGGGCGTCGGTGTACGTCAGCGCACCCTGCGCCAGCTTCACCCGGGCCGCCTGCCGCTCGGGCAGGCGCTCCAGGCGCAGCTTGCGGTTCGCCGCCTGCAGCGCCCGCACGGACACGTCCACGCCGAGGATCTCGGTGAAGCGGGCGTCCTTCAGCAGTTCGCCGATCAACTCGCCCTGGCCGCAACCGAGGTCGGCGACGCGGGCGGCGCCGGTCTCGCGCAGGGCGTCGAGGATCGCGGTGCGGCGCTGCTCGGCGAGGGACGGCGGACGGGGCTGCACGGGCTCCGCGGTGTTCTCGGCGCCGTTCTCCGCGGTGTTCGCCGCGGTGTTCGCCGCGGCGCTCTCCGCGGCGCTCTCCGCTCCGTTCTCGGCGCCGTGGGCCCGGCCGTGCTCCTCCGCGGGCCGGTCGTCGACCGCGTTGTCGATCTCCTCGACCTCGCGGTCGTCCGCCTCCGCGAGCCGGGCCAGTTCCAGGCGCTCCATCGCGGCCCTGGTCAGCGACCAGCGCCGGGCGAGGTAGCGGCGGGCGATCAGGGCCCGCTCCGGGTGGACCGCCAACCAGCCCTCGCCGGCGGCGAGCAGCTTGTCCACCTCGTCCGGGGCGACCCAGTAGTGCTTGGCGCCGTCCAGCACCGGCAGCAGCACGTAGAGCTGCTGGAGCGCGTCGGCGAGCCGCACGGTGTCGGAGGAGAGCGCGACGCGCACGTACCGGGAGTCGCCCCATTCCGGGAACGCCTCGTCCAGCGGGATCGCCGCCGCCTCGACCCGCCAGCCCAGCGGCTCGAACAGCCGGGTCACCATGCCCGGACCGCCGCCCTCGCCCGCGCCGTTCGCGGGCACGGCGGGCAGCTCGATCCGCAGCGGACGGGCCTGCCCCGGAAGGTCGGGGCGGACCGGGCAGGCGCCCTTCATCGCGGACCGGAACACCGTCCGCAGCGCCACCGCGAGCAGCGAGGACGCGGCGTACGGCCGGTCGTTGACGTACTGGGCGAGCGCGAAGTCGGGCGAGCCGCCGCGCCCCTTGCCGTCGCCCCGGCCCTTGCGAACCAGTGCGACCGGGTCGATGTCCAGCAGCAGCGCCGCCGTGCAGACCTCGTCCCCCGCTTGCGGGTAGAAGACGTGGGCCTCACCGTGCGACGTGGCGAACCGCTGGACCTTGCCGGGATGCTTGTGCAGCAGGAACCCGAGATCCGTCGCCGGGCTCTCGGCGCTGCCGGTGGTGGAGATCGACATGAACACCCGCCGAAGTATTGCCCAGCGTCCCGGCCCTGAGCACCGGGTTTTCCCGGCCGGCACCCCGGTGGCCGGGACGTCCGTCGGGCACGTCCGCACGGTGGGCGTGTTCGGCACCGGGGCCCCGCATTGGCTAACGTGCACGATGTGACTGCTGAATCCACCTCGCTCGAATCCACCTCCCCGGCGACCGGCGCCGTGGCCACCGGTCTGGCCACCATCGCCGCCGACGGCACCGTCCTCGACACCTGGTACCCCGCCCCCGCGCTGGCCGCCGAGCCCGGCCCGGCCGGCACCGTCCGCCTGACCGCCGAGCAGGCCGAGGCCGAGCTCGGCGCCGGCGCGGCCGAGGCGCTGCGCGCCGACGCGCGCCGCGGCGTCGAGGTGGTCGCCGTGCGCACCACCATCGCCTCGCTGGACGAGAAGCCGCTCGACACGCACGACGTGTACCTGCGCCTGCACCTGCTCAGCCACCGCCTGGTCAAGCCGCACGGCCAGAACCTGGACGGCATCTTCGGCCTGCTGGCCAACGTCGCGTGGACCAGCATCGGCCCCGTCCCGGTGGACAAGGTCGAGCAGACCCGCCTCGCGGTGCGCGCCCAGGGCGGCCAGCTGGCCGTCTACGGGATCGACAAGTTCCCGCGGATGACGGACTACGTCGCCCCGACCGGTGTGCGCATCGCCCACGCCGACCGCGTCCGGCTCGGTGCGCACCTGGCCGTCGGCACCACCGTGATGCACGAGGGCTTCGTCAACTTCAACGCCGGCACGCTGGGCACCTCCATGGTCGAGGGCCGGATCAGCGCGGGCGTCGTCGTGGGCGACCACAGCGACATCGGCGGCGGCGCCTCGATCATGGGCACCCTGTCCGGCGGCGGCAAGCAGGTCGTCTCGGTCGGCGAGCGCTGCCTGCTCGGCGCCAACGCGGGCATCGGCATCTCGCTCGGCAGCGACTGCGTGGTCGAGGCCGGCCTCTACGTCACCGCCGGCACCCGGGTCACCACGCCGGACGGCACGGTGGCCAAGGCCGTCGAGCTGTCCGGCCAGGACAACCTGCTGTTCCGTCGCAACTCGCAGACCGGCGCGGTCGAGGTCATCGCCCGCTCCGGCTCCTGGGGCGGCCTGAACGCGGACCTGCACGCCCACAACTGACCTGCGGGCAGCGACCGTCGGGGTCCGGCGCCGGGCGGCGCCCGCCCCCCCCCGCGGGTGCGGGGGGGCGGGGGGGGGGGCCCGGGCGCCCACCGGGGCAGCGCCGCCCGGGGCGCCGCACCCCCCCCCCGGCGTGGGGTGCCCCCCCCGCGCCAACGCCCGCCCCGACCCCCC
>NZ_JBIWNL010000013.1:154604-250596 GCF_044767225.1 Kitasatospora sp. NPDC101447 | reverse complement strand
AGGTCGAACCGCGCGGCCCCATCGAGACCGAAGCAGCCCGCCGCCTCGCCGACGACCTCAAGAACCAGTAATCATCCGATTACCCAACACTTTCTGAGGCACCGAGCGGCGCACGGGCCGGGAGGCACCGGCGTCCGGCGGGTGAGCCGGGCGCGGTGAGACCTCGGGGACCGGTCATATGATCAGTCAGTTCCCTGTGCTGTCCTACGTGTTCCTCCGCGCACCGCGCATCACCCCCGGAGTCACCTCTCGATGAGCACCACCTGCCCGACGTGCGCGGCCGCGGACGAAACCGCCGCCGTACGGAACGCCCTGCTGGACGCCGACCGGCCGCTCGACCCGCCGACCCGGGAGCTGCTGTCGATGCCGCCCGAGCCCGGGGGTACGACCGGGGCCGCGATCACCCTCTTCGTCCTGGCCGGCCTCTTCGGCCTGCTGGGCCTGCGCGCCCTGCTCTCCGGTGACGACGGCGGCAGCTCCGACGCCGCGTACCGGGTCGGCTACCACTACGGCGCCCTGCTCGTCGCGGTGGTCCTGCTGGGCATCGGACTCACCGTCCACTTCGATCACCGAAGCCGCCGCACGTCCACGGCGGACCGGTGGCCGCAGAGCTACGAGCAGTGGCAACAGCTCCACCAGGTGTGGCGGGCAGCCTGGTTGTGCCGCCGCTGCCGCGTCGCGTTCCTCCCCGCCGCAGCCCAGCGCCCGGGCTCCATCGCCCCGAACGCCGCGTCCGTCCCGTCCACCGCGTCCGCCGTACCGGTGACCCAGTTCCCGCAGTGGACGGTGGCCCTCGCCCGCCAGGGCGGCCCGGAACAGTTCGACGCGCCGCCGGCCGGCCGATAGTGTCCGGCGCCCTGGAGCCGCCGGCGGTCACAGGTGCGGCCCGACGCGACACCCTCGAAGGGGTGGCACGCAACCGGCCGCTCCGGATCGACCCGTGGACCAGATCCGCCGCCGGTGCGTCCAGCGCCGAGGCCGCCCCGAGGACGTCGCCGCCGCGGTCGCCTTCCCCGCCGGCCCCAGCGCGTCCTTCATCACCGGCCGGTCGTTGCACGTCGACGGCGGCCGGCTCCTCCACTGACCCGCCCACACACCACCGAGACCGTCGAGAACAGGAAGAGACCACCATGCAGCACCGCGTCCGCGCCGTCCTCCTCACCCCGAACAACACCATGCTGCTGATCAAGCGCATCCGCCCCGGCATCGACCCGTACTGGGTGATCGTCGGCGGCAAGATCGAACCGACCGACGCCGGCCCCGAGGACGCCCTCCTGCGCGAGGTCCGCGAGGAGATCGCAGGCGAGGCCCGGATCGTCAGCCTCCTCCACACCATCGAGACCGCCGACGAGCGCCAGGACTTCTACCTCGCCACGATCGAGAAGTGGAACTTCGAGGACCGCACCGGCCCCGAGTTCAGCCAGGAAGGCCGAGGCGAGTACATCCTCGAAGAGATCCCCCTGGCCGCTGACGCCCTCGACGCGGTCAACCTCCTGCCCCAGGACTTCGCCACCGTCCTGCGCGGGGCCGTCGAACGCGGCGAACTCCTCGCCGCCCGCTGACCGTAAGGGCGGCCGGGGCAGCTCGGTCACCCGACATCCAGGTGCAGACCACGACAGTCACCGCACACGGCTCCACCGAGAAGCGACAGACCTTGATGTGATCAAGACCGCTGCGGCAAAGGGACCTTGGTGTGGCGGGTGACGTGGTACGTCCGGAGCAGGCGCGAGGTAGGCCGGCCGGAGCCTCGGATACGGCCGCCGAGCCGCCCCTGCACTGCCTAGGATCAACCGGGTACACAGGATCGCCGGCGAAAGGAGCCCCATGGGCGGGGCCAGCAGCATCGACAGAGCGCAGGCCATGATGACCGAAGAGACGGTCGAGGAGATGCTGCGGTCGAGGGCCGGAATCGACCCTGTTGACCTGACCGCGCTGCTGGATGTCCTCGCGATCGGCATCACCAACAGCGCATGGCGCAACACCTGCGTCGAGGACTGGCATGGCGAGGGACGCCTGTCTGACGGCGACATGATGCGGGTCAACAGCCACACCACCCACGGTGTGCGCCAGCGGCTGCGGGGATGGGCGAGGGAGCACGGCATCAGTACCGGCACTCGTGAAGGGCTGGCGGGGCTCACGGTCGAGGATGCCGACGCTCTCGGCTACCGGCTCTTCCGCTGGCTGACGAACCCCGAGCGCAAACTCCCGACTGGTGCGACGCTCCGCGATCTCGCGCGGACCGAGGCGGACCTCGACGAGTACGTGGAAGAGGCGGACCGGAATCTGCGGGGCTTCGTCGCGCGGATGGAGAACAACGGCGTCCGCTTCGGCCTGCTGTTCTCGGCTGCCCATGGTGCACTGGCCTGCACCGAATGGTGGGGGCACCCCTCCTGGCCGACGCGAGTCGACCAGTTCGTGGCCGTGCTCGACAACCCGGCAGACCATCCCTATGGGCCCAAGGAGTACGAGCGACTGCGACCCGAGCCAGCCGGCATGCAGGATCGGAGCGCACTACGTGCGGCGCTCCTGCGGGCACCGTGGGAACTGGACAGTGCTATCGCCGAGTGGCTCATCGACGCAGGCATCGGCTGCTTGAGGATCGCCCCGGACGTGCCCGGCGGGCGCTGACCAGCGATGCCGCCCAGGTGCCCTGCAGGGCACATCCGGGGCACACGAAGGCCAAGAGCGCCGCTGACCAGTGCGAACCACTGAAGGTGGTTCCGCCTGGCCAGCGGCACTTTTCTGGTTGAACCCGCAGGTCACGGGCTTGCGGGGGTCAAAAGATCAATGATCGGACACGTCCTGGTGCTGGAAGAGTACTTCCGGATTGGTGGGCGAGGGCCCGTCCAGCAGCGGACCGTGAATCCCCTTCAGCGTCTGGTCGAAGAACGCCGTCACGTACTCGCGGGTGATCGCCACCCCGCGTTCCGGGGAGAGGGGCGCCGTCGGGAACCCGGCCTCCTCCAGAAGCAGGTCCAGGTCGCTGAAGCTGAAGTGGTCGGCGCCGGTGACCGTCAGCCACTTCTTGTAGCCGCCGAGGGCAGGCCAGGTCCGCCCCCAGTTGTCGCCGTCGGCCGAGAGGTTGTCGGCCGCGCCCAGCATGAGGAACGGCCGGTCGATCTGGCCGGGCATCGGGACGGGGTGGAAGGAGCCGTCCATGTTCACTCCGGCCCGTACGCGCGGGTCGGCGATCATCGTGGCGGCGCCCGCCGCTCCGCCGAGGGAGTGTCCGGCCATGCCGATCTCGTGCTTGTCGATGAGGTGTGCCAGGCGCCACGCGCTATTGCCGTGCGTCAACCGGTCGATCACGAAGGACACGTCCAGCGCACGGCCGGCGGCGACGGAGTCGAAGTCGAGCCCCGCCGGGCCATCGCAGATCGCGCACGGCGACGTCTGGCCGTTCGCCAGCGTCTCGCCGCTGTCCTCGTAGGTGTGGCCGACGAGCGCGACGACGTAGCCGTGACTGGCCAGGTCGGTCGCGAGCGAGGTGAGCGTCATGCGCGGGTTCTCGTAAGCGGCCGAGAGGACCACCAGCGGATGCTTGCCGCTCTGCGGCCGCGCGCCGTCGAAGGCGTGCGTGGTGACGCTGGAAAGGGTCTGCGGGGTGACGCCGGAGCTCGCCGGCAGCTTCCGGCGCTGGAGGACTCCGGCTGCCTCACCGAGGGTCATGTACGGGGCCGGGGTCCCGGTCCCGGGGACGGCCGGGTAGACCATCGTGACGGTCAGTTGGCGGGGGCCGGATGACGGCACCCACGGGTCGGGACGGCTCGCGTCGGTGAGGTGGATGACGTCCTCGCCGGCGGCGTAGGGCCCGGTCGGCGCGGGGAGCGCGCCCTGGAAGGACCGCGTGGGCGCGGTGGCCGTGGCCGTGGCGGTGTCGAAGGCGTGCGTGGCCACCGGTGTGGCCGACGGTGTGGTCGTGGCGGCGAACCCGGTGCCGGTTCCGGTGACGACGGCGGCGAGCGCCAGCGCCGCGACGGCGCTGATACGGCGATTGCGTTTCATGGGGGAGACGCTAGGTTCCGCAGCTCCGCATCGAATCAGCCCGCGGATGCAAACATTCCGGCGACGTTCGTAGCCCCGGCGAGGTACCGGAGTAATCCACCGGGAGTACGTCGTGCGGCGCGAGTTCCCTTCGCTGGCCTCGTCGAGCGCCGCCTTCGTCCTGGCCTACGACGAACACGACGCCAAGCCCTACCGCCGGACCTCCGACGGCAGCCCACTCGAAACCGCATGGACCCCCGGAGGATCAACGCGGCGCTGCACTAGTCCGCGGTGCAGCCCCAGTAGGCGACCTCGGCCGGTTCGCCGTCCCGGTACAGCACCGTGCACCGGCCGATCGCGCGGCCGACGGGGGCGAGCAGCTGCGATATCGAAGCGTCCCACTGCTCCCGCGTGGGCCGGCCGTCGGGAGCCCAGCTGCGGATCTCCCCCTCCGTCAGGGGGCGCATCATCGCCTCCTGGTCGCCCGCCCCGGCGTCGATCAGCGCGTAGAAGTCCAGCACCGTGCCGGTGCCTCCGGTCAGGATGTACTCCCGCCAGTCCTCGTCCTCCCAGAGTTCGACGATGCCCTGCCCCGGAAAGCCGTGGTCGTCCTCCGCCAGCTCCTGCTGCTGGGCCCTGCGGAACGCCGCCCGCAGGTCCTCCTGGTACGGCCCGGTCGCCGCCCACCCGTTTCCGCCCACGTCAGAACCCTCCCCGTTCGCCGACCTCTCGGACTCGCCGCAGGCTAACAACCGCCACTGACAGGACCGGCCGTCCGGGCCGTCCGGGGTCCGGGCCTCGGGCGTTCGGGCCGGCTGCGCCACCACGGGGTCCGCAGTGCCGTCACAGCCGCCCCCGTACGCGGCGGAAAGCGGGCGGTATGCGACCATACCCGCCATGTCCAGCACATTTCCGCCCGGCCGGGGCGCCGACGCCCCGGCCGACCCGCGCCGCCGCCTCCTGCTCGAACTCGGCGCAGGACTGTTGAGCGGCGGCCTGCCCGTCCACGACGTCGAGGAGGAGCTGCGCGGTCTCGGGCGGGCGCTGGGGGCGCCCGACGTGCGGGTGGCCGCCCTGACCACCGGGCTGTTCGTCGCGCTGAGCGCGGACGACGCGACCGCGTTCGAACCCGTCGGCCCCACGCTGCGGTTCGAGCAGACGGCCGACCTCCTCGACGTGGTGCACCGGCTGCGCGCGGGCGACCTGGACGGACACCGGGCGCTGCGCGACCTGGACGCGATCCGCCGGGCGCCGGCCCGCTGGCCCGGCTGGGTCGCGGACCTGGGGATGCTGCCGGTCGGCGTGGGGCTGTGCCTCTACCTGCAACCCGTGGCGGCGAACGTCGTCGCCGCCGGGATCGGCTCCCTGATCGTGGTGGGGCTGACCATGGCGGCCCGCCGGATGCCGCTGCTCCGGCCGCTGCTGCCGGTCACCGCCGGCTTCCTCGTCTCCGTCCTCGTCCTGGGGGCCGCCCGCGCCTCGCTGCTGGACGGGCCGCTGCGCACGATCGTCGCGACGCTGGCGATCCTGCTGCCGGGCAGCCTCCTGGTGACCGGACTGTCGGAGATCGCCGCGGGTGCGGCCAGCGCCGGCACCGCTCGGCTGGCGTCCGGCTCCGTGCAGCTGGCGCTCTTCCTCGCCGGCGTGGTGGCCGCCGGCACCGTCACCGGAGTTCCGGCCTCCGCCCTGGCCAACACCCAGGTGGCCACACCGAGTTGGTGGCTGATCTGCCTGGGGCTGGCGCTCACCGTGGCCGGGGTCGTGATCAACGTCCACACCCCGCCGCCGGCCATCCCGTGGATCGTCGCGGTGATCGCGGTGACCGCCGCCGTCCAGGTCACCGTGACCTCGGCCAACGGCGCGGCGATCGGCGGCCTGGCCGGGGCGGTCACCGCCGCGGCCGCCGCCACCGTCGCGCACTGGCTGCGGCGCGGCTCGTCCTGGCAGGTGCTCTACCTGCCTGCGTTCTGGGTCGTGGTGCCGGGCTCCTTCGGCCTGCTCAACACCGCACAGATCGAGGTCGCCAACGGGGCGCACGCCCTGCTCACCGCCGTGTCGGCCGTCTTCGGGGTCTCCATCGGCACCCTGATCGGCTCGGTGATCAGCCGCATCCCCCGGCCCACCCTGCCGCGGCCCCGGACCTGACACCCGGGCGGCCGCGCAGCGCTCCGCGGCATCAGACTTGAGCGCGAGGCAGCGAAGCAGCGCAGCGCTGCGAACTCGACGGTCCGGCCGGTCCGTTGAAGCCGCCGCCCCTCCTCCATGCCGGCCGGTGCGGTCAGGCGTTGCCGGAAGCTCCGGCCCAGGGACGCTCACCGACCTCGCAGTGGTAGCAACGTGCCGCAGCACCGTCGTGGTTGTACCACTCGTGGGCTCCGCAATCCTTGCTGCCCTTGCCGCCGAGCCCTCGCTCGACGAGGTACCAGGGCAGGTGCCTGCGCAGACGGGTACGCCATCGATACCGACCGGTCCGAGTCACCCCGACAGGCTAGTGCGGTCCGGCCCACCCTGGAGATCAATCACCGAGCCGAGGATCCGGGCCGAGCCACTGTCTGGTGGACACGAGGACGCGTCGATTGGGACCGCCCATCGCTGCGCGGGTCGACGAACGGCGAGGACCGTCGCGGGAGTGTCAGCCCTCGGGGGCAGGATGCCACCCGGCATCGTTCGCGCGTCGGAAGGGAAGGCCGTGGCGGCCACAGCGTTGGAGAGGCTGAGTGGCTGTTGTCACACGGTGGCTGTACGCCTCCGGCTGTCCCAGTCCTCGGCCACTCTCGCGTGTTCCTGCCTGGCTCACCGGTTCGCGCATGTGGGCGGCCGAGCTGTTCGAGCAGGACGTCAAGCCCACGGACGTGACCCCGATCGCCTGATGCCGCAACGGTAGAAACAGCCGGGAGCGGACGGTGCATCAGGTCGCGGGGCTGCCTGGCGCTGCCCGTGGCAGCGCCAGGCTCGTCCTCGGGTCGTCACCAGGGCTGGCTCTAGCCGTTGAGGATCGTCACGTTGTACACGGACTCGGAGGAGCTGAAGTCGACCCTGTTGGTCCGCGTACCGGTCGGCCCGATGTCGATGGTGCCGACGGTGGTCTCGAAGCTCCCGTGATTCCAGTCGGCCGTGATCCTGTAGACGCCGGTCAGGTTGACGCTTTTCACCGTGCCGGCGGTGCCCGCGTAGCAGAAGTTGCCGGAATGGGTCCAGACTTCCAGGCCGTGGCTCATGGGGCCGTTGGCGTTCTGGGTGGGGCACGCGATGCCGCCGATGGCGCTGGCCGGCGTGGCGATCGCCACGCCGCCGGCCAGGATGCCGCCGGTGAGGGCTACGGCCGAGAGTTTCCTGCGAACTGTCAAGATCATCTCCTGTGCCTTGCGGTGGCCGCGATCCCATGCCGGTGATCGCGGTGGTCCGAGTCGCACCGTGCCGCCCTGGCCCGCCCTCCAGCCCTGGTTCCCAGGTAAGTCCGGTGCCAGTTCGAAGAGTTCTCCGATGCCGAGAGCATGCCAAGGTTAGCCATCAGCCTCAGGTCTTGTCAGGCACTTCTCGACTCCACCCTCGTGCCACAACTGGTGCCACTGGTGAGCGGCTGTTGTCCTTCCGTGCTTGATGACTGCGTTTTCGCTGGTCAGGTACAGGGGCGGCGGCCCCGGGGAGTGGCGTCGTGTCGTCGCTCGGTTGGAGGTCGGGATGCCGTCGGTCATGGGGCTTCTGGAACAGCGAGAGCTCGCTGCTCGCCGTCGGGACGGGCTGCGGGAAGAGGCCGACCGTATCCAGGCCGAGCCGGCCGTGGCCGACCGCGGCGAGCACGCACCCCACCGAGGCGTCACGCGCACGCTGACAGGCGCGGCCGGGCTGCCGGGGGGCGCGCCCGTACGCGTCACGCGCCGCGGCCCCACCGCGCGTAGCCCCGCTCGATCTCGGCCAGGTACTGGGCCAGGTCGAAGCGGACCTCCTCGATGACCCGGCCGTCGGCACCCGGGTACATCAGGTCGCTCCAGAACACGGTCCGCCCCCGGAGCCGGACCCGGAGCCGGACCGCCGGGGCGGTGTCGGGGCCCTGCCCCTGGGTACCGAGCTCCACGCTCCGGGGCTGATCGGCCGGGTGGAGCGGACCTCCGGGCCTGAGCAGCCGGCTCGGATGACCGCCGGCCGCGCCGTCGTGACTGCGCGCGATCACGTCGAGGCCGTCGACGAAGAGGTAGGTGTGGACGGCGCGGCACACGGGCGGTCCGGGACAGACGCTGACCAGCAGCGTGCTGACCGGGTCGCGCTCCTGGCGATCGGCGACGCTCTCGGCACGCACCCGGCGCGGGGGCCTACGCGGCATTCGACCCTGACGGCTTCGACATCACGGAGCCGATGGTAGGTGCCCACGGGACCGCCTGGCAGTCCGTTTTCCCGGACCGCCGATCGGGGGCGGCCCCGGCAGGTCTGCGTGCCCGGCCACGTCGCCCGGCCGACGTGGGCAGTCCGCCTGGAGACCGGCACCTCGAACGGCACCGGGCGGGAGTCGGACCCCCGTGGGGCCACTGCTGCCGGCCACCGGGACAATGATCTTGGTTGTCGGCCGGTGCTGAACGAGGGGCAGGCGGGGTTGCGGATCAACGTTCTGGGGCCGCTTCAGGTCGTGCGGGGTGCGGACGGGGAGGCTGTCGAGGTCGGCGGGGCCCGGCTTCGGTCGCTGCTGGTCCGGCTGGCGCTCGACCCCGGGCGCGTGGTCACCCGTGAGCGCCTGGTGGACGACCTCTGGGGGGACACCCCGCCGGAGGAGCCGGCCGGCGCCCTGCAGTCCCTGGTCTCCCGGCTCCGGCGGGTACTGGGGGCCGACCGGGCCGTGATCGGTTCGCACCCCGCCGGGTATCTGCTCGACCTGCCCCGCGGGAGCGTGGACGCCTGGGACTTCGAGCAGAAGGCGGCGGCGGGACGGGCGGCACTGACGGCGGGCGGGCTCGCCGAGGCGGTCGCGCTGCTGGACGGGGCGCTGGAACTCTGGCGCGGCGCGCCGTTCGCGGACGCCGAAGGCGTCGGGTTCGCCGCGGCGCCGGCGGCCCGGCTGGCGGAGCTGCGGCTGTCGGCGGTCGAGGACCGGGCCGACGCCCTGCTCGCGCTCGGCGGGACCGACGCGCCCGCGCGTCTGGTCGCCGAGCTCACCGGACTGTGCGTCGCCCACCCGCTGCGCGAGCGGACCGCCGTCAGGCTGATGCGCGCGCTCCACGCGACCGGGCGGCAGGCGGCGGCGCTGGAGGTGTTCGAGCGAACCCGGCGGTCGTTGGCGGAGGAGCTGGGTGCCGACCCGTCCGCCGAGCTGAAGGACGTCCACCTGCGGGTGCTGTCCGGCGCGCAGCCGCTCACCCCGGGGCCGGCCGGGGCGTCGGGCGCGAGCGTGGCCGGGCGCACCGCGCTGCCCGGCTGGATCACCGCCCTGATCGGGCGCGACGAGGCGCTGACGGCCGTGGCGGAACGGCTGCGCCGGTCGCGCCTGGTGACGCTGACCGGGCCGGGAGGCGTGGGCAAGACCCGGCTGGCCGTCGCCGCCGCAACGGCCGCGCAGGCAGCACACGCCGGCACCGTACCGGCAGCGCACGCCGTACGCCGCGCACCGGACGTACCGGATGTACCGAACACACCGGACGTACGGGTCGCCGAACTCGCGGCCGTGGCCGGGCCGGACGGGCCGGCCCGGGCCGTGCTGACGGCGGTCTGCCACCCGGCGGACGCCGGGGTGCTGTCCGGCGGCCTGCCCACCGGCGAGCCGGCCGGGGACCCCGTCGACCGGATCGTCCGGGCGCTGGAGGGCCGGGACGTCCTGCTCGTCCTGGACAACTGCGAGCACCTGATCGAGGAGGCCGCCCGGCTGACCCACCGTCTGTTGGCCGCCGCGCCCCGGCTCACCGTGCTGGCCACCAGCCGCGAACCGCTCGGCGTGACCGGCGAGGTGCTGTGGCCGGTGCCGCCGCTCGCCGTGCCCGAACCCGGCGCCACCGTGCAGGAGGCGCTCGCGTACCCGGCCGTCGCCCTCTTCGCCGAGCGAGCCGCCGCGACCTGCCCCGGATTCGCCGTGGACCGGGACACCGTCGAGCCGATCGTCCGGATCTGCCGGGAGCTGGACGGCCTCCCCCTGGCCCTCGAACTGGCGGCGGCCCGGCTGCGGGCGCTGAGCCCCGGGCAGATCGCCGCGCGGCTGCACGACCGGCTCCGGCTGCTGGACCGCGGCCCGCGCACCGCTCCGGACCGGCACCGCACGCTGCGCGCCGTCATCGACTGGAGCTGGGAGCTGCTCGACGAGGACGAGCGCGTCCTGCTGCGCCGGCTCTCGGTGTTCGCCGGCGGGGCGACCCTCCCGGACGCGCACCTGGTCTGCGCCGGGCACTGGCCGGGCGGGCCGGCGCCCGACCCGACGGCCGTGGAGGACCTGCTGGCGTCCCTGGTCGACAAGTCCCTGGCCACGGTCGCCGGCCGGGGCACCGGGGCGGTGCGCTACCGGCTGCTGGAGACCGTCCGCGCGTACGCGGCCGAACGGCTCGTCGAGGCCGGGGAGGACGGCCGGACCGGCGCCGCCCACCTGCGCTGCTTCACGGAGCTCGCCGAGGACGCCGAACCCCGACTGCGGACGGCCGGTCAGACCGGCCTGCTGGCCCGACTCGACGCGGAACAGGGCAACCTGGACGCGGCGCTGCGCCGGGCGGTCGCCGTCGGCCCACCGGAGTTCGCGCTGCGGTTGACGGCCGCACGGGCCTGGCCGTGGCTGATGCGTGGCCAGGGCCGCGAGGCCGGTGAGTGGACGGCGGCCGTCCTCGCCGCCCACGGCTACGTCCCGCCGCCCGGCCTGGAGCAGGTGCACGCCCGGTGCGTGATCCTGGCGCAGCTCACCGCGCCGCTCCGGGAGACCGGCGACGCCGTGATCCCGCCCGAGGCGATGGGCGCGGCCCTGGTCACGGCGCAGCAGTCCGACCACCCCGTCGGCCTGGCCGCCTCGCTGCTGCTCGCCGTGGCGAGCCCGCCGGACGCGCCGGACGCGGTGGGCGCGACGGCGCAGCGGTACGGCGAGCATCCCGACCGGTGGGTCCGGGCGGCCGCCCGACTGGTGCTCGGCCGGGTCGAGTTGGGCGCGGGCCGGATCGGGCCCGCCGAGCACTGCCTGCGGACCGCGGTGGACGACTTCCGGGCCCTGGGCGACCGTTGGGGGCTGGCCATGGCCCTGGTCACGCTGGCCGCGCTGCTGTCCGTCACCGGCGCGGCCGACGAGGCGCTCGCGGCGCTGGCGGAGGCCGGTGAACGGGACGTCGAGATGGGCGGTCGCGGCGAGGCGCCGCTGCTCCTGCTGCTGTCGGGCCGGCTGCGGGCGCGCGGCGGCGAGGCGGCGGCGGCCCGGGCGGACCTGGAGCGCGCGCTGGCCGCCGCCGACCGCGCCCGGGACCCGCACCTGCAGGCCGCCGCCCGCTTCGCACTCGGTGAACTCGCCCGGCGGACCGGCGACTTGGACGCGGCGGCGGACGGCCTGCAGGAGACGCTGCGGCGGCTGGAGCAGCTGCCCGCGACCGGTCCCGGCGCCCCGGCGCGGCTGCACCTGCTCGCCCTGTTGCACACCGGTCTGGCCCGGACCCGCCGGCGGCTCGGCGCGCCGGACGCGGCCGCAGCGCTGCACCTGCGCGCCCTGGAGCTGGCCGCGGACAGCGGCGACCGGCCGGTGCGGGCGGACGTCCTGGAGGGGTACGCCGAGTACTGCCTCGCCGTCGGCGACGCGGCGCGCGGGGCCGCGGCGCTGGGCGCGGCGCACCGCCTGCGCGGGGCCCACGACGCGGGCGATCCGGAGCTGCGGGCCGTCCTGGACGGCTGCGCCGAGGCCCTCGGGGAGGCCGGGTTCCGGGCCGCCTGGGAGCGCGGCCTGGCGTTGCCGCGGCCGGAGTCGCTGGCCCTGGAGGCGGGCTGACGGGCCCTCCGGACCGCCTCAGCCTGCCTCGCCGCCCGCTCCGCCGGGTGCGCGCCGGCCGGCGGAGCGGGTACCCGGTCAGCCGCCGAACGGCTGCCGGTCGGGTGCGCAGACCGTCCCGGGGGCGGGCAGGACACCTTCGACCAGGTAGCGGGTCTCGTGCCGGGCGGCGCAGTCGCTGGGGTTGGCCAGCACGGTGTGGCCGTAGCCGTCGACGGTCAGCAGCCGGGCGCGGGCGAGCGAGCGGGCCATCGCGCGGGAGCCTTCGTACGGCATGGCCGGGTCATCGGTGTTGGCGACGACCAGGACCGGCCGGGCGGTCGGGTGGTTCCAGGGGCCGTCGTACCGGTCGCGGTCCCGGGCGGGCCAGTCGGCGCAGCGCTCGTCGGCCCAGGCGAAGTACGGGCCGACCTCGCCGGAGCGGGCTCGGGCGAGCGCGGCCAGGGCGGCGTGGTCGGCCCTGGCCGGCGGGTCGGCGCTGTCCGAGCACGCCACTGCGAGCACCTGGTCCGGCGACGGGTGGACGACGGGCGGCAGTGCGGTCGGCGCGGCGGGCGCTTCGGTGGCGGCCCACAGTGCGCCGAGCGTCGCGCCCAGCTGGGTCCAGCCGGTGCCGGGGATGCCCGGGACGGGGTTGGCGGCGTAGAGCGAGAGGATGGTGGCCTCCAGGGTCGAGCCGGCGGTGAAGGTCATCCCGCCGAAGGCGACCGGTCGGGTGCGCAGCCGCGCGAACAGTTCGCCGTACCTGGCCCGGGTGGCGGCGGCCGTCCCGGCGGAGAAGGCGCAGCTCCGGGAGTCGGCCTGGGATCCGGGCCGCGGGCCGGCCTGGGATCCGGTCAGGGGGCCGGCCTGGCCGCACTGGTCGAGGAAGGCGTCGAGGACGCGGCCGGCGGCCAGGTCGCTGCCGTTGCGCAGCAGGGTGCCCGTGGTGGCGCCCTGCCCGCCGCGGCCGGTCGACCAGGCGACCGGGTCCGGTGCGCTGTCGAGGATCATGGCGCGGACCCGGCCGGGGAACAGGTTGGCGTAGGTGGCGCCGAGGTAGCTGCCGTACGAGGTGCCCAGGTAGGTGAGCTGCCGGTCGCCGACCGCCCGGCGCAGCAGCTCCATGTCCCGGGCGACGTTCGCGGTGGAGATGTGCGGCAGCAGGGCGGGGTTGCGGTCCGCGCACTGCCGGGCCAGCCGCCGGTAGGCGGCGCTCCAGGCCTGCTGCTGGTCCTCGCCCTCGGGGTAGCCGGCGGCGGTGCCCGCCAGCAGGGCCTGCTCGTCCTGCGGGTCGTCGAAGCACTGGACGGGAGCGCTGGCTCCGGTGCCGCGCGGGTCGAAGCTGACGATGTCGAAGCGCTTGCGCACCTCCTCGGGGAACCGGCCGAGCATCGCGGGCAGGGCCTTTACGCCGGACACGGCCGGGCCACCGGGGTTGTAGAACAGCGAGCCGATCCGGTGCGCGTGGTCCTCCGCGGGGTGCCGGATGACGGCGAGGTCGATCCCGGCGCCGTGCGGGTCGTGGTGGTCGAGCGGGACGCGGGCGGTCGCGCACTCGAAGCCGTCCGCGCACTTCTCCCAGGTCAGGCGGGGCACCGGTCCGGTGTCCGGCGCCGCCAGGGCCGTCGCCGGGCACACCGCGGCCAGCAGTGCGGCCGCGGCGGCGCCCGCGCCGAGCCGCCAGCCGGCTGCCGTACGCCGCGCCGCAGTGCGGGACGCCCGGTGCGGGCGCGGTCCTGCGGCGGGGCCGGGGGGAGGGGAGGTAGGAGTCATGCCGGTGCCCTTTCGTCAACGGGCCGGGCGGTCGAACGCGCTCCTCGGTCGCGGCGTACCGCCCGGCACGTCCGACCGTTCCGCACCTCGCGGGCAGACCGCTGGCAGAGCGCTGGCAGTGCGCTGGCAACGCCCGCCCGGCCGTTCGGGGTCCGTCAGCATGCGCAGGAGATGCCCGAGCGCGGGGCGGTCAGGTCGTCGACGGGGCGCTGCTCGGTGCCGGTGGCGGAGTCGTAGGCGAAGCCCTCGCGTGCCCAGTACTCGAAGCCGCCGAGCATCTCCTTGACCTGGTAGCCGAGGCGGGCGAAGGCCAGCGCGGCGCGGGTCGCGCCGTTGCAGCCGGGGCCCCAGCAGTAGGTGACCACGGTCAGGGCCGGGTCGATCAGCTGCGGCGCCAGGTCGGCGATCCGCGCGGTGGGGATGTGGAGGGCGCCGGGGATGTGGCCCTGGTCCCAGGCGGCGTCGCTGCGGGTGTCGACCACCACGACACCGGGCGCGCCGGACACCAGGTCCGCGTGGACGTCGGAGACGTCCGCCTCGAAGGCGAGCCGGGCGGCGAAGTGGGCGGCGGCCTCGGCGGGGGCGGCGGCGGGCACGCTCAGGACGGCGCCGGTAGTCGCGGCGGGAGCGGGGTCGGCGCCGCCGATCGGGGCGGCAGCGGCGACGGCGGGAGCGGTGGCGGGCATGCGGGTACCTCGTGTTCCGGCTGGTCGGGACGGGGCTCGGTGCGCGCCGTTCCCGGTTCCCCCGGTCGGCGACGGCTCCATCCTCCGGTCCGCGGGCCCGCCCCACGAGTGGCGTGAACGCCTGAGGTCGCCAAGATCCCGCCAGTCGGACGGACTGCCCCACGACCGTCCGAAACCCTGCCCGATCGTCCTCGATCCCTAGCGGCCAACCGCATCAATCGGGTCACTCCAGAACAAAGGTAGGATAACTCAACTTCCGCGCTACGCGCGGAGACTTCCATAAATGTTCCATTTGCCCGATTCATCTCCCGCTTCACACGCACGGAGCCACCCTCATGGACAACACGTCCACCGCCGCCACCGCCGACGGCGCGATAGAGACGCGCGGTATCGAACCCGTCCCGGACCACGAGCGCCGGGGCAGAGTCCGCGAGCTCTTCCCGACCTGGGTCGCCGCGAACATCAGCGTGCTGCTGCTCACCATGGGCGCGGCCCTGGTGGTGCTCAACCAGCTGAACTTCTGGCAGGTCCTGATCGTCGCGGCGTGCGCCGCGCTCGTCTCGTTCGGCCTGGTCGGCGTGCTGTCGGTCTCCGGGAAGTGGGGCGGGGCGCCCGGCGCGACCCTCTCGCGGGCCACCTTCGGCGTGCGCGGCAACCTCTTCCCCGGCGCGATCCTCTGGATCGCCCGGTTCGGCTGGGAGACGATCAACGCCGTCACCGGCGCCTATGCCGTGCTGACCGTCCTCGACCTGATGTTCGGCGTGAAGAGCAACACCGCGCTGATCGTCATCACGCTCTTCCTCTTCGTCGCCTGCACCTTCCTGGTCTCCGGCATGGGCCGCAAGGCGCTGAACGTCTGCAACACCTGGTCGACGTACCTCTTCGGCGTCTTCAGCATCCTGGTGCTGGGCTACCTGGTCGCGACCATGGACTGGAGCGAGGTCTTCGCCAAGCCCGCCGGCACCACCGCGATGATGATCGCCGGCATCGGAACCATCGCCGCCGGCGGCATCAGCTGGGTCCCCACCGGCCCGGACTTCGCCCGCTACCTGCCGCACGCCGCCTCCGGCAAGAAGATCGTCGGCGTGACGGTCTCCGGCGCCGGCCTGGTCATGGTGCCGATGGTGCTGATGGGCGCCGTGATGGCGGTGGCCTCCCCCGGCCTGGCGCAGGCCGCCGACCCGGTCTCCTTCCTCGGTGACCTGCTGCCGACCTGGCTGGCCGTGCCCTACCTGCTGACCGCGATCGTGGGCATGCTGCTGATCAACAGCCTCTCCATGTACTCGGCCGGCTTCACCGCGCAGACCATGGGCGTCAAGCTCCCGCGCGCCCTGGCCGTCAGCATCAACGCCGTGATCTCGCTGGTCGGCGGCCTGCTGCTGATGCTGGTCGCCAAGAGCTTCCTGGGCTCCTTCATCACCTTCCTGATCCTGCTCGCCGTCTCCTTCTCGGCCTGGATCGGCGTCTACGCCGTCGACATGTTCCGGCGCCGGTCGCGCGCGGTGCGCTACGACGCCGACGCGCTGATGGACACCAGCCGGAACAGCCGCTACTGGTACGTCGGCGGCTTCTGCTGGCAGGCGATGGTGTCGTGGGTGCTCGCGCTGCTGATCGGCCTCGCCTTCACCAGCTGCGACTGGTTCGCCGGCCCGCTGTCCGACACCTTCGTCGGCAGGTACGGGCTCGCCTGGGCCGCGACCATCGTGGTCTCCGCCCTGATCATGGCCGTGCTGCCCACGCCCCGGGAGAACACCCCCGCCACCGCCGAGCAGCCCGCCGGCCTCCGTGCGGAGCAGCCCGAACGGGTCAGCGCCTGACCGCGCGTACGCGGGCGTCCGGCCCCCCGGACCCCCGCGTACGCCCCGGACCGCCCGGGTGCCGACTCTGTTGAGCCGGCACCCGGGCGGTCCGGTTTTCGATGCCGCCGTCCGCGGCCGCCGCTCGGGCCCGTACGGGCCTTCTCGGGCCTCTTCGGGCCTCTTCGGGCCTTCACCGGCCTTCACCGGCCTTCACCGGCCTTCACCGGCCTTCACCGGCCCTCTCGGCCCTCTTCGGGCGCTCCGGGCCTCGTGGGCCCGGCGGCCGTCAGGAGGCGCAGTCGCGGCAGATGGGCTGACCGTTCCTGTCCTCGCCGGCGAGCTGGTTGCGGTGGTGCACCAGGAAGCAGGTCATGCAGGTGAACTCGTCCTGCTGGATGGGCACGACCCGGACGGTGAGTTCCTCACCGGACAGGTCGGCACCCGGGAGCTCCAGGCCTTCGGCGCCCTCGGTGTCGACGTCGACGACGGAGCTCTGCTTGTCCTCGCGCTGACTCTTCAGCTCCTCGATGCTCTCGTCGCTGCTTCCGTCGCCGGTGTCTCGCGGGGCGTCGTAGTCGGTTGCCACTGGGGTGCCTTCTCCTCAACAGTCGTTTCCGGTGGGCAGGTCGTGCCACCCACCGGCCGACACGGTACCGGTCCGGCGCGGCGGACCGCCCACCTGTGACGCACCACCATGCCATCTGCCGGGCCATCCGGCGCGCGAACGCCGACACGCGACCACCCGCCACCCACGCGTCCCTCGCCTGTGCTAGGCGGCCTGGAGGGCCCGCGCGGACCGTCCAAGCCCCCGCCCGGACGGCCGTCCACGCCCCCGTCCGGACGGCTGTCGGGGAGCCCACCGGACCGGCTCAGGCCCAGCGGTGGAACACCTGGGCGGCGGTGTCCGTCCGGTACCGGTCGACCGACGCCGGGCCCCGGGACCCGTGCTCACGCGGGCGCGTCGGTCTTCAGACCGGCCCGGCGCGAGAGGATTCGGGTATGACGATCACACCCCGGCTGGTGGCCAAGTACGCGATCCCGGACCGGGACGGTGCCCACACCTACCTCGACCCCACCGGCCCCGTTCCCCGGCTGGAGGTCCGCAGCCCGGAGTCGCTGCGCATCTACGAACTGCGGGAACAGGCCGAGCTGCGAGCCGAGTTCCCGGCCCCGACGCCCAACCGGTGGTCGCGGCAGTGGGTGGCTCCCGACCTCTCGTTCGCCGTCTTCGGCGCCGGGACGGAGTACGTCGCGGTCGCCCCGGACGGCACCAGGCTGTGGCAACAGCCTTACGGCACGTGGGAGGTGAGCCGCTGGGGCTACCTCGACTTCTCCGGCTCGGCCGGCGGCGCCGACCGGGAGCTGCGGATCTGGTTGCGGCTCCCCTCCGGGCTGTCCGACAGCACCCTGTTCCTCACCCTGGATGCCGCGGGGGCGGTGCTGGCGCGGAGTGTGCTCCCGTGCGGCGGCTACGAGCGGTTCGTCAGCCTGCTCTGGGACGAGAACGACGAGGTCAGCGGCGTCACCGTGGCCGGCGGGCAGGCGGCGGCCACGCACTTCGAGGCGCGGTGGGAGTCCGGTGGCATCGTCCTGGGCCGGCAGTTGCCACCGGGCCGGGGCGACCTGCTCCGGAACGAGCGCGAGTACCTGGGCGCGGACTCACGGAACGCCCGCTGCATGACCGTCGACCGGAGACGACAGGACGTCAGCTGGCACAGCCTCCCCTCGTACCGGGTCACCGCCACGCTCGGCCTGAGCGACTTCCCGGCCCCCGGCACCGGCGACTGCTCGGTGCACAACGACCCGCAGATCTCCACCTTCAGCGGGTTCGTGGACGACGACACGGCGATGGTGACGCTCTACAACCCGTACGACGAGGCCGCGGTGTACGTGTTCGGCCACGAGCGCTGGAGGGAGCACAGCCACTGGCTCGCCGACCCCGCCACCGGCGCCCTGCACGGCCGCATCGAGTACCCGATGGCCGAGGTCGACACCGTGATGCCGGTCGGCGACGGCACGTGGATCACCGAGGAATGGGACGCCGTCTACCGCTGGCGGCGCTGAGCCCGTCCGCCCATCTGCCCGTGCGCCCGCCCGCTCATGAGCCCATCCACCCGCCCACCCATCCGCCCGTCCGCACCGGGCTCGCCGCGACGCCCGCGGACTAGGCTGACGCCGCAGGCGTGTCGGCCCGGGGTGGGGAGAGCGGCGTGGGAGTCGAGGAGCCGGAGGGAACGGGCGGGACGGACCGGACGGGCGGGGCCCTGCCCGGGTCCTGCCCGCAGTGCGCGCGGGACCTGGTCCGGGAGACCACCCGCGCCGGGGCGTACGGGGGCACCAACGAGTGGTGGAAGTGCCCCGGTTGCGGGTTCCTGGGGCGTCCCGACCTCGGGGGGCGCCCGATCCTCCACCCGTTCCGGTACCCGGAGGGCGAGGAGGCGGACTGCGTCTTCTGCGGCTGGGAGGACTGCAACCGGGCGAGCGAGGCCTTCGCCTGGGACGGCTGGCTGTGCGAGTGGATCGTCTGCACGACCTGCGGGCGGGAGAACGTACGCCGGATCAGGCGCATCGCCGAGTAGGGCGCAGCCGGTACGGACCGCGGGGCCCCGGTCCCGTCGTGCGCCCTGGAGTGGGAAGTCGGCCGGGCCGACTTCCCACTCCCCGGCCGGGCAGCGCCCCGGCGAGGTGGGTCAGGAGAGCAGGCCGTCGTAGTCCGGCAGCTTGAAGGTCCGCTCGGCGTGGCCGCCGTTCAGGTCCGTCCAGTTGTTGCCGATGCTGGCGATGATCGTGTAGCCCTCGTTCTCGACCTTGATCCGCTCATCCGTCTTGTACTGCTGCACCGACTTGAAGAGGTCGCCGATGCCGCGCCCGTGCAGCTCGTCCACGGTGTAGCCCGCGCTCTGCAGGCTGGACCGGGTGATGGCCTCCATGAAGTCGACCCGCGCGGTGACGAAGATGATCGCGACCCCGCGCGAGTGGGCGTACTGCGCGAGCTCCACCACCGGCGCCATGCCCGGCATCGCGAGCGGGTGGAAGTGCGTCGCCAGGCTGGTGTTGTCGATGTCGAGGACGATCGCGGGCTTTCCGCCCGAGGGCTGGGAGACGCGCTGCTCGACGTAGGCGCGGGCGGGCGCGATCGCGGCGGCGACGTCGGCCAGCCACTGCTCCTCGGTCACCGAGCTGCTGCTCGCCTCCGCAGCGACGGAAGCAACGGGAGCAGCGGCAGCAACCGGGGCGATGGGAGCCGGGGCCGCGACGGCCGGGGTGGCAAGAACGGCGGTGACCGCGGCCGTCAGGGTCGTGGCAGCAACGAGCTTGGCCTTGAGACTCATCTCTGAACCTCGCCTTTCACAGTGGTGAACAGTCAGTCAAGTGGTGCTTCGACATGGCACGTTGGTGCCAAGGAGAGCGATTCTCGCCCAGCCGGCCCCGCCCCGGGCGGGTCACCTCGACAGAACGTCAAGAACATGCCAGACACCTGGTCGGCGCCGTCCGCAGCGTGTACCGCCCCGCCGCCGGGCCGGGCTCAGCGGCACCGCGCGCGGTCGGCCAGAGCGCCACGGGCTTTCTCCGCCAAGCCCCGGCGGGCGGCGGGTGTGCTGCTCTATGGTCGGGTGGCACGGGGACTGTGGGGGACGGCTTCGACCTGTACCGCCGTGCCATGACACCGCCGGTGTTCGACGACCGGACCAGGGACGCGTGCGTCATCGTGCCGGGCATCATGGGCAGCGTCCTGCAGGACACCGCGACGGGCCGCCCGCTGTGGGGCGTGGACCCGGCGATGCTCACCGACCTGCTGACGGGCGGTGAGCGCCTGGCCGCGCTGCACGCCGATCCCCGGGAGCGGGCCGCCGACGCCGACACCGCCCGGCATGGCCCGCTGACCCGCGTCGGCGCCACCGCACTGCTGACCAAGCCGTGCTGGCTGCCGTTCTTCCAGGGCCTCGACCCCTACACCGACCTGCGCAAGGCCCTGCAGGGCGTCACCCTGGCCCCCAAGGCGGTGGCGCCGTTCCCGTACGACTGGCGCCTGGCCGTCGCCTACAACGGGGCCCTGCTGGCCCGTGCGGCCCGCGCGCCACACCGGCCCCGCGGTTCACGGGCACGGAGGAACTCGATCCCACGCTGGTGCTTCGGATTCGGGACGGCCGGGCCCGGTGACCCCTCCGGGGACGGTCCGGCGCACCTGCTACGCGTCCTGCCCCCTCGGGTCCTCCTGCAGTGCCCTGAGCGACAGCGGCACCCGTTCCCGCACCAGGTCGACGTCGAGGACCACCGCGGTGACCTGCCGGCCGACCGCGACGACGTCGCCGGGGTGGTCGACCGGGCGCCGGGACAGCTCGGGAAGGTCGATCGTCGCGGTGAAGCCGCCGATGTCGACGGACGTGACGCCGGAGTCGGCGATCCCGGTGACGGTGCCGGTCACGCTCTGACCGCGGTGCAGGGTCCTCAGGAAGGCCCAGGACCGGTCGCTCAGGGTCGGTTCGGTCCCCCACCGGGCGCGGACGACGCCGTCGTCGTCGGGCAGGACGGCCGTGAACAGCGGGGTGCGCTCGTCCACGTACACCGACAGGAGCGCGGCGGCCCGGGCACCGGCGACCCGGGCGGCCACGGCCTGGAAGTCGTCCTCGTCGGCGACCACGCTGGTGATCCGGCCGTCCTGCTCCTCCCAGACGAACTCGACCAGGCCGTCCTCCGGGAGCGCGGCCAGGACGGCGCCGACGTCGGTGGAGAGGTCCGGCCAGACCGCCAGCCGGGCACGGGGGGTCAGCCGCGCCCGCACCGCCTCCAGGGAGCCCTCGGCGAGCCGGTGCCAGCGGGAGGCGTTGCCGAGGTGCATCTCCTCCAGGAGCGCCGCCTCGCCCGTCGCCACGCACGCCCGCACCCGCGCCCAGAAGTCGTCGTCGGCCGGGCGCTGCACACCGGACTCGTCGAGCTCCACGTCGTACGGGGAGGCCTCCAGCGGCTCAGGAAAGAGCCCCAGTTCGCGGGTGCGCGCGAGGGCCGCCTCGCAGGGCACGGCGCTGCCCACGTACACGTACTGGTCCCAGCCGACGTGCACCGCGAAGGTGTCCTCGACCTCCAGGCGGCACCAGGCGCCGTTGTCGCGGAGCATCGCCCGCACCAGTTCCAGGCCGACCGTCAGCGGTACGGGAGCCCCGTCGTGGTAGCCGGTCAGGTCGGGCGGGAAGAGTCCGGCGAGGCCGCCGCCCTCGATCGCCGGCTCCAGGCCGAAGTGCACGAAGCCGGGCGCGACCTGGGGCTCGCGGACGGCCAGCTGGCGCACCCCGGTGTCCTCGGCGAAGGCGGCGACCGCCGCCAGGTAGGCGGCCTCGACCGGCCCGTGGTCGCTGACGGCCTCCTCGGCGCCGGTGTAGGAACCCCGCTCATCGCGGTCCGCGGGATCGTACTTGGTGACCTGGTAGACGTACGGCAGCACGCGTCACACCCCCACGGTGCCCGCGCTGCGGCGCGAGCGGGAGTGTCGGTGCCGGCGGTGAGAACTCATCGGGCCATCCTGCCGGAACCGGCCGGCCCGGCGCTCCCCCGTTTCCGGCGGCCCGGGGAACGCCGTCGCGGGCGCGTCCCGCGGTCCCCGGTCCCCGGACCGCCTCCCGCTCAGCCCGACCCGTCCATCAGCGCGGTGACGTACGCGTCCAGCCGCGCCTCCACGGCTCGCGTCGTCAGCTCCGTCCTGCCCGCCTCCCGCCACGGCCGTGCCACCACCCGCACCTCCTCCGAGCAGGCCAGGGCGTCCCGCACCCGCCAGTACAGCCGCTCGCCCGCGGCCGCGGCCAACACGCCGCCGGCCTCCTGGTAGGCCTCGGCGAAGCGCCGGCCCCACGCCGGGCCGTGCAGCAGCGCGAGGTTGGTGGAGCAGTGCGACACATCGAGGTCCGCCGGGCCCCAGGAGGCGGTCGCCCAGTCGACGACACCGGTGATCCGCGCACCCTCCGGCCGTCCGGGCGGCACGTCGAACAGCACGTTGCCGGGCTGGAAGTCCCGGTGCAGGAACCGCCCTTCGTACGACGGCGCCGGTCCGCGGATCACGTCGATCGCCGCAGCCCACGCCGCCGCGTCGGCGCCCGTCGGGACGACGACGGTCTCGGCGGTCGTCAACGCCACGTACGCCCGGGGGCGCTCGGCGGGCCGCACCGCGTGGATCGCCACCAACTGGCGGGCCAGCAGCGCCACGCGCGTCCGCACCCCGGCGTCGTCGAGGACCGTCCGGCCGGGCATCCGTGTCATGAGGAGCGACGGATGCTCGCAGTGCTCGGCGGTGGGATCGACCGCGACCAGCGCGGGGGCCGGCACGTCGGTCCCCGCCAGCAGGGTCAGGGCGCCGGCCTCCCGGCTCAGCCAGTCCTCGGCACTCGCGGCGGACGACGGGCCGACGAAGCTCCGCAGCACCAGGTGACGGGTGCCGCCGTCCCGCGTGCCGATGGTGAGCCTGCGCACCTCGGCGGTGATCCCGCCGTGCAGCGCCGCGGTCCTGACGATCCGCTCGCCGGGCTCCAGGTACCGGCCCACCCACGCCAGCGTCAACGGCCGTACGGCAGAGGCCTCATCATGGTCGGTCACCCCGCCACCTCACCACCGCGTGACCGTGCGCGCAACGCCCGGCCGCCGGGGTACCGGGAGCACGGGGACGCCCGCTTCGGCGGACCGGAGCCCGGATTGTCAGTGGGCACGGGCAGGATGGGCGCCATGACGGATGGAACGACCTGGCTCGCCGCCCCGCAGGCCATCGCCTTCGGGGGCTACCACGTGGTGCTCGCCCGCGGGCTCTCCGGGGAAGAACTCGCCGACCGCCTCGCAGCGGTCGTGCACGGCGTGAAGCACGTCGCCGTGGCAGTCGGCGAGCACACGGGGGACTCCCTGCTGGACCTCATGGAGGACACCTACGGCGGCACCTTCGACGGCATAGGCCTGCGCCTCGGCCGGTTCGAGGACTGGACGTACGCGGTCGCGTACGGCGGCTGGCCGGGCGAGTTCGGCTCGGCGGCCCCGGTGTCGCACGGCGGCGCGCACGTCTTCGTCCTGGAGTACGAGGAGGAGAACGGCAAGCCGGTGCCGCCGCAGTTCGCGTCCTTCCACGACGGCCGGCTGCTGAGCGCCTTCAACCTCCACCTGGACAGCTCCTGGGGCTACGAAGGAGTGGACGGCGAGCCCGCAACGGCCGCCCCGCTGCAGGACCTGCTCACCGCGGCCGGCCTGCCGGACGCGGAACGGAACCGCCGGGAGGTCCACCGCACCGCGCTGGGCGTCGTCGACGCGTTCTTCGGGCTCTCGCTGCCGCGGGAGACGGTCGTGAACGGCACCCTGCCGGCCGTCCTGCTGGAGCCTGCGTAGGTTGCCGAGCGCCGTCCGTCCCGGCCGTGCCAGGATGCTCGGCATGTCTGCTGCCCGTGCACTGAGCTTCGGCGCGATCGCCGAGGCCTACGAGAGGTACCGGCCCGGGTATCCCGACGAGCTCGCCGCCGTGGTGACGGCGTACGCGGGCGGCCCGGTCCGGACGGCGCTGGAGATCGGTGCGGGGACGGGCAAGGCGACCCGGCTGTTCGCCCGGCACGGCGTCGCGGTCACGGCGACGGAGCCGGACGCCGCCATGCTCGCCGAGCTGGGGAAGCACCTGCCCGGGAACGTGACGACCGTGCGGGCCGCGTTCGAGGACCTGGAGCCGGGTCAGGCGTACGGGCTGGTCTACGCCGCGGCGGCCCTGCACTGGACGCGCCCGGAGGGCCGGTGGTCCAGGGGGGCCGCGCTGCTGGAACCGGAGGGCGTGTTCGCCTCGTTCGGCGGGCCGGTCCAGCTCGCCGACCCGGCCGTCGAGGAGTCCGTGCGTGCGGCCCGGGCGCCGTTCCTGGAGAGCGACGACATACCGTCTCCCGACGGGACGGCGCCGGATGCGGAGCTGCAGTGGCCGGGCACGGAGCTGCAGCGCTCCCCGTTGTTCGTCGACGTCCGACAGACCGTCGTCCCACGGCGCCTGACGATGCGCGCTCCCGAGTACGTCGGCTACCTGTCGACCGTCTCGGCCTACCTCCAACTGCCGCGGTCGACCCGACAGCAGGCCTACGACGCGATCACCCGGGCCCTGCCGGAGACGGTCGAGATCGCCGCCGACATCATCGTCCACCTCGCACGCCGGGGACCCGCGTAGCGAGGCGGCCTCCCAGCGGTCCCGGGGCGTGCAGGGCGATTCGATCGCGGAGGCCGCCACGCTGCGCGCCGTCGGGCGTCCTCCGGGGCCGGTCGCTAGCATGGGGCCGCCGAACGAACGGCAGGAATCGGGCCTGCTCCCCCAGGGAGCGGGCCCGCCCCACAGGTGGTCCACCGGCAGCCGCCGCGGACGCACCCCGGAGGGAGAGCGAACCGTGAAGACTGCTCCCGCCGGCGGATCCTCCCGCTACCTGGTGCTGGCGGCGATGATCTTCGCCGTCGCGATGACCTTCATCGACCAGACCATCGTGTCGATCGCCGTGCCGAACATCCAGCACGAGCTGGGACTGACCAGTACCGGGGTGCAGTGGGCGGTCAACGCCTACCTGCTCACCCTGGCCGCGTTCTTCGCCTTCGGCGGCCGGCTCGCCGACACCGCCGGCCACCGCAGGATGGTGGTCCTCGGGGTGCTGGTCTTCGCGGGCGCCTCGGCCTGCTGCGGCCTCACCCCCACCGGGAGCGCGGCCGAGGCGTGGCTGGTCACCTTCCGCGCCGTCCAGGGCCTCGGCGGCGCGATCATGTTCCCGGCGGCGCTGGCCATCGTGGTGCAGAGCTTCGCGCTGCGCGAGCGGGGGCGGGCGCTGGCCCTGTTCTTCGGCATCGCGGGCGGTCTGACCGCGATCGGCCCCGTCCTCGGCGGCTACCTGACCGAATGGACCTGGCGGGCCATCTTCTGGGTGAACCTGCCGGTGGCGGCGATCGCACTGGTGCTGATCGCGATCTCCAAGCCGGTGACGGACATCCGGCCGGCCCCCATGGACTACCGGGGCCTGGCCCTGATCGCCGGCGGTGTCGGGCTGAGCGTCTTCGGGTTCCAGCAGTCGCAGGTCTGGGGCTGGTCGAACCCGGCGATCGGCCTGTGCATCGCGGCCGGTGTCCTGCTACTGGTCGTCTTCGTGCTCGTCGAGAAGCGCACCGCCTCGCCACTGATCCAGGTGGACATCTTCCGCATCCGCGCGTTCTCCGTGCAGAACCTGGTGCTCGGCATCTCGATGCTGGTCTTCGTCCCGGTGTTCTTCTTCTCCAGCGAGTACGCGCAGATCGCGCTGGGCGACTCCTCCTCGGAGGCCGGTGTCTTCCTGCTCTACTTCTTCATCGGGTTCGTGATCGCCTCGCAGATCGGCGGCCGGATGCTCGACCGGGGCGGCGCGAAGCGGCCGGTGGTGACCGGGTGCGTCCTGGCCGCGGTCGGGTTCTACCTGTGGGCGGGCGACGCGACGACGCTGAGCTTCAGCGAGCAGCAGTGGGACGTCGTGCTGGCCGGCGCGGGCATGGGCTTCATGCTCAGCCCCTCCAGCACGGACGCCGTCAACCGCGCCTCGCGGCTCTCCTACGGCGAGGCGACCGGCATCACCCAGACGGTCCGCAACTACGCGGCGAGCCTGGGACTGGCCGTCCTGGGCACCGTCCTGGTCACCGATCTGCGGTCCCAGCTGACCGACTCCCTGGTCGCCCAGGGCCTGCCGCACGACCAGGCGGTCTCCACCGCCGCCCACCTCTCCCAGGTCCAGGCGCAGAGCGGCGGAAGCACCGCGAACATCCCGCAGTTCTTCCGGGTCGACTTCGCCCACGCCACCCAGACGGTCCTCTACTGGATGGCGGTCATCATGGCGGTCGCCGCCGTGGTGGCGGTGGTGGGCCTGCGTCCGGGCGTGCAGACCGAGACCACCGCCGAGGAACCGGCCGCCCAGCCGACCGGACGCGGGCCGGGCCCGGCGTAGGGCGCGGTTCGGCGACGCCCGGGCCTCGCGCACCCCGGTGCGTACCGGCACCCGGGCCTGCGGCCCGCTGCCGTACGGCAGTTCGCCACTGGTCCGAACGGCCGGAGCGTGACCTCGACGGTGCTGGTGAGTTCACCCTGGCATGACGCATGTGACTCCCCTGCCCGGCGGCCGGCCCGACGACGACCACGAGCACCACGACGACAGGCAGTACGACGACACGCAATATGACGACACGCACGATGACGGCAGGCGGCCCGGCGACGGCGGTGACGCGGGGCTGGTGCTGTTCGCCGCCGACCGGGCCGACTACGCGGCGGCCCGCGTCGCCCGTGCGCAGCAGGACCCGGCGGAGTGTGCCGGGGCGGATCGCACGGCGGTGCGGCAGCGCGCACAGGTGGCGGCCGCGGCGGTGATCGCGGCGGCGGCCGCCGGCCGCGCGGCGGTGTGGGTGGCGGAGCTGGCCGCCCGTACCGGCCGACGGCAGGTGGCCGAGTACGCGGCCGCCGTCCTCGCGTGCGGCCGGGACCTGGACGACGAGGACGGCTTCGACGGCGGCGTGCCCGAGGAGGTCACCCGGGTGCTCAGCGGGGCGGTGCTGCTCGACGATCCCGGGCTGACCGCCGGCGAGGGTCTCGCCCTGGCGGCGGTGGGCGCCATCGCCCTCGCGATGCCCCGCACCATCACCGCCGGCGACCCCGTCCGGCAGTTGCCCGACCTCGCCCGCCACCTCGACCTGGCCGTGAGCGCCGGCCGCACCGCCGACGTCTGACGCGGCGGGGCGGCGGCGGTGCGGGGGCGGGGCGGGGCGGGGCGGGGCGGGGGCGACGTCGCGGCGAGCGCGACAGCCGGGCCGGGCCGGGCCGGGCTGCTACCGGACCGGGCCGGCCAGCGTCTCGATCGGGCCCACGTCCTGCTTGGGCGGGCGGGTGAGGCTCGCCAGCTCCTCGGACGGTTCGCTCCCGTCCCTGACGGCCGCCACAAAGGTCCTGGCCTCCTGCAGGCTCACCCGCGGGGCCTGCCTGCGCAGGTGCTGCATGGCGGCGGCGGTCCCGACGGTGTTCGCGAGCCGGCGGACGTCCGCGGCGAGGGGATCGGGCGCCCTGAAGCCCTTGACCTCCCAGAGGTAGTCCTCTTCCCAGTCGTCGGTCCAGCGGCAGCCGGGGACGAAGTGGATGCTCCCGTCCTCCCGGTCGACCAGGTAGGGGCCGCCGTGGAGGAACCCCCGCTTGGCGGGGTCGCGGGCGCCCTCGGCCGACGTCCAGTGGACGAGCCACCCGACCGTCCGCTCCTCGACGGCGTAGACGGCCAGCTCCGGGATCAGCCTCGCCCACGACCAGTTCGGCAGCTCGCGCGCCAGGTAGGACTCGACCAGCTCGACCGCTCGTTCCTCGGAGATCACGGTCCCATCCTTCCCCCCGGGTCAACCGGATTTCCGCGCGTCCCGGCGCCCTCGCGCGGCCCCGGCCCCGGTGCCCAGGCCCGGGCGACCGGCGGCGCGCCGGTTGCCGCCACCGGGCTCACGGCCCAGATTGGCAGGGACACCGCCTGCGCGTTCGCCGCCGTTCGGCAGCCGCTCGGCGGGTCGGCCGACAGGACGGCGTGGAGAGGCGAGGCCCGATGAGCACGGTGGTGGAATCGATCGACGTGGAGGTGCCCGTCCGCGTCGTCTACGACCAGTGGGCGACCTTCGAGGACTTCCCGAAGTTCATGGAGGGCGTGGAGGAGGTCCGGCAGCTGGACGACCGCCACGCGCACTGGCGGACCAGGATCGCCGGGCTGTCCCGGGAGTTCGAGACCGAGGTGATCGAGCGGGTGCCCGACGGGCGGGTCGCCTGGCGGACCACAGGCGAGAGCGTGAAGCACACCGGCACGGTCGACTTCGAGGCGCTCGGCGCGGCCCGGACCCGGGTCACGATGACCATGGACTTCCAGCCCACCGGCTTCGCCGAGAAGGCCGCCGACAAGCTCGGCATACTCGGCGTCCAGGTCCGCGGCGACCTGCGCCGCTTCAAGCGCTTCATCGAGGACCTCGCCGCCGGGACCGACCCCGGGCCGTCGCCGGAGGGCACCTGACGGCGGCGGAGTCGGCCCGGGGCCAGGGCCGGGGCCGGACCAGCCGCGTCGGCCGGTCCGAGCGCGGCGAGCTCTGCGGATCGGGCCGTCGGCGGTCAGGTGTTCAGCCGGAGCTGCAGGCGGCAGCCGCCGGGGCGGTTGTCGGTGTCGACGGCGAGCGCCACCGGGTGGCCCGGGGAGGCGGTGTATTGGTCGTTCGGGAGCGAGCCCCCGCACTGGGTGACGTCGCCGTCCCCGGCGTACCGGATGTCGAGGGTGACGGCGTGCTCGGTGTTCGACACGAGGAAGGTGAGCGTGCACCCGCCCGGTCGACTGTCCGTGTCGATGCGGATCGCGGGGCCGAAGGTGCGGTCCGTCGTCGAGGTCGGGATCCGGTAGTCGCCCTGGTTGCCGCACTGACCCGGGCCGGTACCGGGGGCGGACTGCCACGCGTACCGGACGGAGACGGAGCCGAGCACGTTCTGCGGGTCGAACATGCCGAACGCGAGCCGGCAGCCGCCCGGGCGGTCGTCGGTGTCGAGCCGGATCTCGTCGGACCATTCGCCGCTGACGTGCCACTGGTCGCCCTGGCGTCCGCCGCACTGGGCGGGGTCGCCGTCCGGGTCGAAGCGGATGCCGAAGGCCACGGCGCCGGGTTGCCGGGGCACGGCGTGTGCGGTCGGGGCGGGGAGGAGGGCCGCGGTGGCCGTCGTCGCGGTGGTGGCGGTGAGCAGGGCGAGTGTCGTCCGGATGACGTGGCGCACGCTGGCGGTTCCCTTCGCTACGGGGCCTCACGGCCCTCTTGAGGCACAGGGATTCCGGCAGCGTGGACACGCCAAACGGAAACGGGAGTTCCGGACTGATATGTCGCTGGGAAGGACGGCGGACCGCCACCCGGTGCGCCTCCCGTCGCGGTCTCCCGAGCCGGACCCCGGGGTGGGCCCGGGGTGGACCCCCGACAACGCCGTTGCCGGGAGGCACGGTTGACCGGCGCTCTTCCCGGCGGCGGGGTCATGCCGGATGGACGAGGCGGTTCTCGTAGGCGAAGATCACGGCCTGGATCCGGTCGCGGAGTTCGAGCTTGTGCAGGATCCGCCCCAGATGGGACTTCACGGTCGCCTCGGCGAGGTGCAGGGCGGCCGCGATCTCGATGTTGGACAGGCCGCAGGCCACCTGGACGAGCACCTCGCGTTCGCGGCCGCTGAGCCGCTCCAGCCGCTCGTCGTGGTGGGTGCCGCCGCCGTCGGGGATGTGCGGGCGGAGGTCCTCCAGCAGGCGGCGGGTGATCCGTGGGGAGAGCACCGCGTCGCCCGCGGCGACGTTGCGGATCGCGGTGAGCAGTTCCTCGGGCCTGGTGTTCTTCAGCAGGAAGCCCGAGGCGCCGGCGTTGAGCCCGGCGAAGGCGTACTCGTCCAGGTCGAAGGTGGTGAGGATCAGCACCTTGCTCTGCGGGGCGATCCTGACGATCTGTCGGGTCGCCTCGATCCCGTCGGTCCCGGGCATCCGGACGTCCATGAGGACGACGTCGGGGCGCAGTTCCCGGACGAGGCGTACCGCCTGGCTGCCGTCCGCCGCTTCGCCGACCGGCGTCATGTCGGGCTGGGCGTCCAGGACCGTGCCGAAGGCCATGCGGAGCAGCGCCTCGTCGTCGGCGATCAGGATGCGGATCGTCATGCGGACACCGCTCCGCTGCTGCCGAGGAGGAGGCGGGTGTGCACGCCCCAGCCGCCGCCCGGGAGCGGGCCGGCCCGCAGCGTCCCCCCGTAGGCGGCCGCGCGCTCGCGCATGCCGGGGATGCCGTGGCCGGGCGGTGCGGCACCGAACGGTGCGGCACCGGACGGTGCGGCGGCGGGGGGCTGCGGGCAGGGGCCGTTGTCGGTGACGTCCACGGTGACGGTCTCGGCCGCGCACCGGATCCGGACGTTCGCGCGCGTGCCGGCGGGGGCGTGCTTGAGGGTGTTGGTCAAGGCTTCCTGCACCAGGCGGTAGACGGTGAGTTGGGCGGTGGCGGGTACGTGGCCGTGGCCGCCGTGGAGGTCGAGGCGGGTCGGCAGCCCGGTGGCGCACATCTGCTCGGCGAGGGCGTCCAGTTGGGCGAGGCCGGGCAACGGGTGGCGCTCCGCGTCCGGTTCGTCGGTGCGCAGGATGCCCAACGAGCGCCGCATGTCGGTCAGGGCCTGGCGGCCCGTCTCGGAGATCTGGAGCATCGCGGCGGTGGCCCGGTCGGGCGACCGGTGCTGGGCGTAGACGGCGGCGTCGGTGAGCGCGACCATGACGGACAGGTTGTGGGTGACGATGTCGTGCATCTCCCGGGCGATGCGCGTCCTCTCCTCGGCGACGGCCAGTCGCGCCTGCTGTTCCTGCTCCCGCTCCAGGCGTGCGGCCCGTTCCACCAGGGCCGCGAGGTAGGCCCGGGTGGTCCGCGCGTTCACCCCGAGGACGGCGGCGGCCACGGCCGTCGCGGTGACAGCGACGAAGGGGGTCAGGAACGCGCCGTCCGCCGCCCAGCGCAGGCAGGCCAGCAGGACCCCTGCCTCCACGACGGCACCGGCGACGAGCACGCCGCGCCGGCCGGAGTGCGCGGCCGCCGTGTAGAGGGCCACCAACAAGGCGACGTCCGCGGGCAGTTGGACGTCCATCAGCCACTGGACGAAGGCCGCGGCGGCCACGGCGGCGAACACCGTCAGCGGGGCCCGGCGCCGCCACAGCAGGGGCAGCGCGAGGGCGGCGGTGAGGGCCGCGGCCACCGGCAGCTCCCGCGGTGTGCGGGTGGTCAGGACGTTGAGGAGGAGGAGTGCAGGCAGCAGCGAGTCCCACACCACGGGCGGCAGTCGGGTGCTCCAGCGCCCGGCGGCCGTGACCAGCCGGGCCCGGTGCCGCACCCACTCCCGCACCCGCTCCCCCGCCCACTCCCCCACCCGCGCCCACTCCCGTACGCTTCGCGCCGCCCCGCACATACCGCTCCCCGGCACGTCGCAGCCTGGTCACGGTAGGCCGCGCGCCCCGCGGAGCGCATGATCCCACCGACTGATCGCCCCGCGCCCGGATACGACCTCAGGAGGAGCCCCGCTACCTCCCGTGGTCGCAACGCGGCCGCCGATCCGGCGCTCCCGGACCCTGCTCCGGTCGCACCGGAGCCGCCACGCATGACGACCGCGGTCGCACACGGCGACGACCCGGGGCCGATGCGGCGGCGCACACCCCGCGCCGAGCATGACCGGGTGACCGAGATCATCGAGGGACCGCAGATGTCCCCCCTGGAAATCCTCGCCCTGCTGGGTGCCGCCGCGCTGGTGGTGGCGCGCTGGCTTCCCCCCGCCGCCCGACCGCGTGTCACGATCGCGGCGGGAGCGGTTCTCGTGCCGTCCGCGATCGTGCTCGGCGTGACGGGGATCCGCTGGCAGCTGCTGCCCGTCCTCGCGGGCGCCGCCCTCGCGCTGCCGTTCGCCCTCGCTCCGCTGCTGCGCCGCCGTACCGGCCGGCCGGCGTGGCGGGCCCGCTGGTGGCTGGCGCTGCCGGGATCGGTGGCCTGCGCCGGCCTGATCGCCACGGGCCCGGTGGCCGCCTGGGCCTTCCCCGTACCCGTGTTCCCCGAGCCGACGGGCGGCTTCGCGGTCGGCACCCGCGTGGTGCAGTGGACCGACCCCGGCCGCCCCGAGACCTTCACCGCCGATCCGACCGACCTGCGCACGGTCGTCGTCCAGCTCTGGTACCCCGCGCAGAAGAGCCCGGCGGGCGCGCGGCGGGCCCAGTACCTCGGGCGCACGGAGCAGGAGGCGCGCACCGTCTCCGAGGCGCTGGCCCGCGGCGTCGGTCTGCCGGGGTTCCTGGTCGACGGTGTCCCCCGTGCCCGCAGCCGCTCGGTCTTCGACGCCCCGGTGGACGGCAGCGGGGGCCGGTTCCCGGTCGTCCTGTTCTCTCCCGGGTCGGGCGGAGTGCGCACCCAGAACACCGCCTGGGCGGAGGAACTGGCCAGCCACGGCTACGTGGTGGCCGCGCTCGACCACCCGTACGACTCCGCCGCGGTCGTCCTCGCCGACGGCCGGACGATCACCGGCGAGACCGCCTCCAGCGGTGACGCGGAGAAGGACGAGGAACTGGCGGCCGGCTGGACGGCGGTCCGGGCCGCCGACCTCGGCTTCGTCCTCAGTCGGCTGGACGCCGTCGACCGCGGCGAGGGCGCCGACCCGCTGACCGGCCGCCTGGACACCGGCCGGGTCGCGGTGGCCGGCCACTCCATGGGCGGCGCCGCCGCCCTGCAGGCAGCCCGGCAGGACCACCGGTTCGACGCCGTCATCGACCTGGACGGCTTCCCCCACGGCCCCGCCTCGCCCGCCCTCGTCCAGCCGACCCTCGCGCTCACCCAGGCCGTCACCCCCGGAACCGACCCGCGCTACCTGCCCCGGCTCACCGCGGCCCTGGACGCCGACACCGCGACGAGCTACCGGCTCACCGTCCCCGGCGCCGCCCACCTCACCTTCATGGACGGCCCGCTGTACCTGCCGCCCGTGCCCTCGATCGTCGGCTCCCTGGGCCGCACCGAGAGCCCGCGCGTCGTCGCCGGAGCCACCCTGGCCTTCCTGGACGCGACGCTGCGGGCCGCACCCGGGGACCTGCCCGGCGCCCTGCGGACCTACGGCGACCTCACCGTCCACCACCCCTGACAGCAGCAGCCGACCGGTCGGCGGTCCTGTGTCGTCGGTGGGCGACGACACGGGACCGCCCCCGCACGCCCGGCAGGCCGGGCCGTCTTGTCCCGGCCACGGCGGCGGTGCACGATGGCGTTTCCGGCTGCCGTGGGAGGGGTGCAGACGCATGTTCGGACGCTTCGGCCGTCGACGCGCGAAGGCAAAGGAAGCACAGCAGGCAACGGATGCCAAGGGGGCTCGGGAGCGACCGGTGGTTCCGCCGACGGAGCCGCAACCGCAGCCGGACGACCGCCCGTTCGAGGGCAAACTCGTCTCGGCGTCGGCCGTGGAGACCGGACTGCACTCGGCGAGGCTGTTGCGGGCTGCCAGGGACGAGCTGGCCACGACGCTCGGCGCGTACTTCGACGAGCAGGTCTGGCGCACCGAACCGCAGCTGATCATCTGGCGCAGAGCGCCAGTACGAGGAAGTCCGGTGGGAGGCGGCGGACTGGGATGCGAGCCCGGTCGACTGGCGCAAGGCCCGGCGCACCTACGCCTACCGATGGGTGTACCGGACCAGGACACGGACCACGTACGTCCTGACCATGACCGTCACCCCGGAGGGAGTCGTCGAGCTGGAGGGTGAGGGGAACCTTCGGCGCCTGCGGCTGCCCGTCACGGCGGAGGGTGTCGACTCCTTCCTCGGCCCGGTCCGCTGAGATCGCGGGCCCGGCAGCCGGGCGGGACCGGGGCCGCTGCGGCGTGCTCGGCGCCCGCGATCAGGGGCTGACGGTGGCCGACGGGTCCGGGGTCGGTGTGTTCGGACGGATCTCGTAGCGAGCCGGGCGGCACTGGGCGGTGTCCGACGGGCACACCCGTGCGCGGACGGACGGGGGATTCGAGGGCTGCGGGGCCGGCGCGCCGGACATCCTGGGGAGGTAGGCGTACTCGACGATCGTGAACTTCCGGCCGCCGCCGAAGTCCACCACGCGCTGGTGCAGCGGCCCGTAGACGTGGTCGACGTCGTCCTTGAGCACGACCTTTCCCGCATCGCCGGGGAAGACGGCGATGATGTCCCACTCTGTCAACCAGGTCGCGAACGGCTGGTCCGCGAGGGAGGCGAGCGACTGGCCACCAAGGGCCGCGCCACCGCCGTTCCGGATCGCGGCCACACACGTCACCTCACCCTCCCCCAGCCACACCACGACCGCGCGGCTCTGCCCGGCCGCGTCGTCGAGCACGATCATGTCCGTCAGGGAGGGCGCCGGACAGACCTCCGGGACCAGGTGCCGTCCGATCAGGGCATTCACGATCCACTGTGCCGAGGCCGGGGCCGGCTGCGACAGCGTCACCCCGGGCTCCGTCGGTGCCGGATCCAGGACGGTCGGGAACGGCAGCTCGGCATCACCGCTGCTCTGCCCCGTACAGGCCACGGCCCCCAGCGCCAGCACCACCGCCCCTGCCGCACACCCCGCCACCCGCGCCATCCGAAGCATCGCGCCTCCCCCGTCGCCCTCCCCGCGAGTCTTCCCGCTGCGGCGGCCCGGAAGCGTCCGCGGACAGCAACAGCCTTGCACGGAAGGCGTCTTGACGGATCGTGGTCGCCCACCGCCGCCCACCGGCGGCCCCGGCACTACCGGCGCTACCGGCCCGTCGGGTCGGGGATGCGGGCGGCGGGTGCGGCTCCGGCGGGTGCGGCACCGGTGGGTGCGGTGCGTCCGCGGTGTTCGACGCCGTCGAGCAGGAGGCGGAGTCCGAGTTCGAAGCCCCGGTCGTCCAGGTCCGACGCGCCGTCGCGGGCGCGGGAGGCTTCCAGGGAGTCCGCGAGGGCGGGATAGTCCGGCCGGTAGGCGTCCGGTGTCCGGGTGAAGCCGGCGGTGAAGGTCTCCAGCGCGGAGCCCAGCACCAGGTAGTCGAGTGCGGCTGCGGTCTCCGCCGCGTCGGCCGGGTCGAGGCCGGCCCGGCCGAGTGTGGCCAGCAGGGTGTCGTAGCCGCGCAGCGCGCGGTCGGCCTCGACGCGGCGGCGGGCCAGCAGGGCGATGGTGTTGGGGTGCCGCAGGAAGACCGCGCGGTAGCCGCGCGCGTACGCCGCGAGGCCGGCCCGCCAGTCGGGGTCGGCGAGCGGGGCGTGGTCGATCTCGTCGTTGACCAGTTCGGAGACCGCGTCGACCAGGGCGTCCTTGCTCTGGATGTGGTTGTAGAGCGAGGCCGCCTTGACTCCGAGCCGCTCCGCGAGCGCTCGCATGGTCAGGCCGTCGGGGCCCTCCTCGTCCACCACCTGGAGCGCGGCATGTGCGATCCGTTCGCCGGTCAGCAGCGCCCTGCTCGGTCGACCCACTGGGGAATCCCCTCTTCCGCTCTGCGTTTCCTGCGGCTATCGTGCCAGACCAGCAGCGGTTGCTAACAAAGTTAGTTTTATCAGGAGGGCGCACCGCATGGCCGAGAACACCCCGTCCGATGACGACACGCTGGCCGCGCTCGGCTACCGCCAGGAGCTCAGACGCAGCCTGAGCGTCCTCGGCAACGTCTCCATGGGCTTCGCCGTGGTCAGCCCCGTCGTCGGGCTGTACGCCGCCGTGCAGGTCGGCATGAGCGTGGCCGGCGGCGCCTGGGTCTGGGCGCTGCCGCTGTGCCTGCTCGGGCAGTGCCTGGTCGTGGCCGTCTACTCGGAGCTCGCCTCCCAGTGGCCGCTGGCCGGCGGCGCCTACCAGTGGGGCCGGCGGCTGGCCGACCCGGCCTTCGCCTGGCTGACCGGCTGGATGTGGCAGTTCGCGGTGATGTTCGGCAACACCACCGTCGCCTACCTCGCCTCGCCCTGGCTCTTCGCGCTCTTCGGCGCCGTTCCGACGCCCACCGAGCAGGTGCTCGTCGCGGTCGGGTTCGTGCTCTTCTGCACCCTGGTCAACGCCTACGGCATCGACCTCCTGCGCCGGTTCGTCAGCCTCGGCATCGCCGCCGAGGCGGTCGCCTCCGTCCTCGTCGGCTTCACCCTGCTGCTGGTCTTCCGGCAGCACGGCCTCTCGCTGCTGACCGACTTCCTGCACGCGCCCACCGGGCGCGGCATCGGCGGCACCGGCGCGCTGCTCGCCGCCCTGGCCATCGCGGGGTGGGCGTTCGTCGGGTTCGACGCCTGCGTGTCGACGGCGGAGGAGACCAAGGACGCGGCCCGGCAGGTGCCCCGGGCGATGTGGTGGTCCCTGCTGAGCGTCGGGCTCGTCGTCATCCTGAACGCGGTCTCGGTCGAGCTGGCGCACCCGAGCCCCGCCGACGTCGTCTCCGGCCAGGACCTGGACCCGGTGACCACCGCCGTCACCCACGCGTTCGGCGGCTGGGCCGACAAGCCCTTCGTCCTCGTCGTCCTGATCAGCTTCACCGCGTGCCTGATGGCCTCCCAGGGCGGCGCGGCGCGCGGGCTCTACTCCCTCGCCCGCGACGGCGTCTTCCCGTTCTCGCGCCAGGTCCGCAGGGTCAACGGGCGCCGGGCGCCGATCGGCGGCCTGGTCGCGGCGACGCTGATCAGCTGCGCCGCCCTGCCGCTGGGCCTGAGCACCTCGGCCATCGGCAGCCTGATGACCTTCGGCAGCGCGGCGATCTTCGCACCGTTCTTCCTGATCTGCCTCGTCGCCCTGGCCGCCCGCCTGCGCGGCTCCTGGACGCCCGCCGGCGCGGTCGGGTACGGGCGCCTCGGCACCCCCGTCAACCTGCTCGCGGTGCTGTGGACCGGCTTCGAGCTGGTCAACATCTGCTGGCCGCGCGCCGCCCTCGCCCCGGCCGGGGCGCCCTGGTACCAGATCTGGGCGGCACCGCTGGGCGTCGCCACCGTCACCCTCGCCGGCCTCGCCTACCTGCTCGTGCGCCGACCCGACCGCCGCATGGGCGACATCGACCGGGACCGGCCGCTGGGCGACGAGCTCGCGCCCGCCGTCCTGTAGCCGGCTCGCGCCGGGCTCCCGCCGCCGCCACCCCCGCCCGGGGCGATGGCGGCGGCGGTGGCTGCGGGGGTGGCGGTGGCGGTGGCGATGGCGGTCGATCAGAAGGCCGATGACCTGCTAATGTTCTTCTCGTCGCGAGGGAGATCATTCCTCGCCAGGCGTCAGCGGTGCTACCAGAGCACGTCCTACTTTCAGTAGGAAGAGTCCGTGCAACCCGGGCCTGGCGCTCCACAGTCGGACGAGGTCTGGCGCCCCTACGGGTGCCGGGCCTCGTCCGCGTTCTGCCGACCGTTCGCCGGGCCGACGGGCATCAGGTGTCAGGCGGCTACCTGGGGCCGAAGGTGTTGAGGAAGACCACGGGTTCTCCGCCGAACCGCCCGGCGGCGTCCAGTTCCAGCAGCGCCGCCAGCGCCTTGGCGGTGTACGTCTGCTCCAGTTCCAGGCCCGCCCCGGACGCCGCCCGGTCGAGCGCCGCCGCCCCCGGCGCGGTGGGGTGGGCGTAGCCGGCGCCGAGCCAGCCGTACTCCGTGACCACGTCCGCCGGGCCGGGCTCCGCCCCCGGCAGGCGGGCGCCCCGGGCCCGGAGCAGCGCCAGCGACTTCCGGGCCAGCGCGGTGAGCGTCGGACCGTCCAGCCGGAGGGTGTCGTTGACCACGACGCCCAGCACCCGGGTGCGCAGACCGGCCAGCCGCAGCCCCAGCGCCAGACCGGCCGCGGTACCGCCCGAGCCGACCGCCGTCACGATCCATCCGGGCTCCGGCAGCAGGCCGTCCGCCACCTGCCCGGCCAGTTCGAGCGCGCACTCGACGTACCCGAGCGCCCCGAGCGGCGAGGACCCGCCCGCCGGGAGGAAGTAGGGCGGGGTGAGGCCGTGCGCGTGCCGGACGAACAGCCACGGTGCGGCGAGGACCAGCCGGGTCCTGGTGTGCAGGAAGTGCAGCCTCGCGCCACTGGCGCGCAGCCGCCGCAGCTGGGCGCGGACGTGGTCGTCGACCGGATGGTCGATCAGGCCGAGGGCGACGTCCAGGCCCAGTTCGCGGGCGTAGAGGGCGGCCGCGAGGCCCCAGTTGGTGCCGAGCCCGCCGACGGTGAGGACCGTCCGGGCACCCCGGCGGCGGGCCTCGGGCAGCAGCCACTCCAACTTGCGGACCTTGTTCCCGCCCCAGCCGCCGCGCCCGTACCCGCTCTCGTCCTTCAGCCACACCGCGGACCGGCAGCCGAGCCCGGCCAGCGGGCGCACCGGAGTCGGCGTGTCGCCCAGCCGGAGGTACGGCAGCGTCCCGGTCAGCTCCGGCCAGCGCCGGTGGAGCAGGGGAGGCGTCATGGGGCCGACGGTAGGGCAGCACCGGGCCGTTGCCCAGTGCCGGGACGGCCCGGGCCGGTTTCCGGTACCGACGGCGGTCGGTGACGACACGACGGCTGCCCGGGCCGCGGGCCGGCACACGACGGGTGAGCGGCGGTCCGGGCGGACGGACCGCCGCTCAGCCTCCGGCCGTGCCCTGCACCGGCCAGGTGCGGCCGACCGTGGCGGCGAGGGCCGCGCCCTGCCGGTGGCCGGCCCGGGCGGCGGCCGGGCGCCGGCTGTCGGCGGTGAGGTCGCGTCCCATCGCACGGCGGGCGTCGGCGTCCGGGGTGATCAGGGTGGTGTGGGTGCCGGCGGCCCGGAGCTCCGCTGCCTGTTGCCGGGCGCCGGGGTGCGGTCCGACGGCCGCGGGGACGGGCGAGAGGGCCAGCACCTGCCGGTGGCCGGCGGCGAGTTGGAGGTTGCCGGTGGATCGGGTGCCGCCGTCGATCCACCGCCGCCCGAGGGCGGCTGCGGGCGGCCAGACCAGGGGGACGGCGCAGCTGGCGGCGACGGCCTCCACGAGGTCGAGCCCGGAGTGCGCGTCGAAGGCCTCGACGTGTCCGGTCTCCGCGTCCACGGCGGTGATCCGCAGCGCCTGCGCGGGCCAGGCGGTGGCGTCGCGCAGCAGGGTGCGCACGGTGTCGTGGAGGTCCTGGGCGGGGGCCGGCCGGGCGGTCAGGGCGGCGTGGCCGAGGCGCCGTACGGAGCGTTCCGGGTCGCGGGTGCCGAGGGCCGCCCACAGGTAGCGCAGGGTCTGCGCGACGGTGACGCCCATCTCGACCCGGTCGAGCCGGGCCAGTTGACGTTCGTACAGCTCGCGGGCGTCTTCGCCGCCGGCGAGCCGGGCGCCGAAGACGGCTCCGGCCGAGGTGCCGATGACGGTGTCGGCGGCGGTCGGATCGATCCCGCCGTCGGCCAGGCCCGCGAGGACGCCGGTCAGCCATGCCCCGCCGACCGGTCCGCCGCCGCCCAGTACCAGTGCCGTCCCATGCATGGCGTTCCTCTCCCCGACTCTCCGACCACAAGAAACGGGGAATGGTCCCCGTTTCTCTCTCGGGTGAGCGTACACCGGACGAGGGCGGCACGGCACCGGCGGGCACGGCCCCCGGCCGCACCCACACCCGCACCTGGGGCCGTCCGCCCCCGACCGACGCCGCTCCCGCTACGGTCTGTCAGGAAGAACGGGCCGTTCGGGGGGTGAGCCTACGCACGGTCACCGACGTTGATGCGTGGGCGAAGCAGGAATAGCCTGGAAAGACCGAGGGCCGGCGGGTGCCGGAAGGTGCGGCACCCCCGACTGTCGCCGGTCGGATGCTGGGGGCACCCCATGCGAGATCACTCGACGCGGGCCCTGGCCCTGTGTTCCCCGGGGCACGGCGACCTGCACCTCTTCGTCGGCGCGCAGAACGGCGTGGTGCGGCACCGGACGTTCGACGGCTCCTGGAGCGCGTGGCGCGATCTCGGCAGTCCCTGGTCCTCGCCCGGGGAGCCGCGTCCCGGGGTTACCGGGACGCCCGCGGGCTTCGGATCCGGCTGGCTGGACGCGACGGCGGTCGAGGGCGGCGCGGTCGAGGTCTTCGCCCTCGGCGCCGAGGGCGACCTGCGACGCCTGCGCCTGGACGACGAGGGGCGGGGCAGGGAGCGGCCGGAGTGGACGTCATGCGGCGTGCTGCCCCGTGGTCTGCTCCCCCAGGGTTCCGCGCCGACCGGATTCACCGTCGTGACGGCCGGGGGCAGCGACGTCCACGTCCTCCTGTGGACGGGCGCGCCGGACCGGCAGATCGTGCACTGGCGTCCGTCCGGCCGGGCGGTCGTGCTGCCCGTCGGCGGCCGGGCCTCCGGGCTGGTCGCCGCCGTGGCGGAGGCGGCGGAGGCGGGCGCCGCGCGGGGAGCGCTCCTGGTCGCGGACACCCACGAACGGCACCTGCTCCGCGGCCACTTCGCGGTCACCGAACCACCGGCCTACGAACCACCGGCCGACGAACCACCAAGCAACAGACCGACGGCCGACGAAGCCGCGGCCCACGACGCTCCGACGTGGGAGGACCTCGGGGAGCTGCCCGACGGGCTCGACCGCTCCCCCACCTGCATCGCCGCGACGGAGCACGACGTCTTCCTCGGCGGCGACCGCGGCCTGTGGCACTCCGCCCTGGAGCCGTGGCTCGGCTGGGAGCACCTCGGCGGCGACCTCTCCGCCCCCGACACCGGGCTTCCCCTGCTGGCCGCCGTCGAGTCCGGGGACGGCCGGATCGACGTGCTCGCCGTCTGGGCCGGGGCCGCCCTCATGCACCGACGGTTCGACACCGCGTGGTCCGCGTGGCACCTGGTCGACCTGCCGAGCGCGACTCCGGGCACAACACCGGGCGCGACACCGGGCGCGGCGCCGGGCACGACACCGGGCACCGCCCCGGGCACCGCCCCGAGCGCAGCCCCGACCAGCTACGCCGTGCTGCGCCCGGACGACCTCGTCACCCTGACCCTCCGGGGCCGGGGCCTGCACGAGCAGACCCGGCCCGACGGCACGGTGCAGCTGGTGCCCGACCCGGGCGGCGGCCGCCTGATCGTGGAGGTGCCCCCGCAGCACCTGGCCGAGACCGTGGTGGAGTCCGGCATGCCGCCCCAGGGCTACCTCTCCGGACCGTCCACCCTGTCCTTCGCCGTCGGCCCGGACCCGGTCGTCCTCACCGTGGAGGGCCTGCTCGACGCGATGGAGCGCCTCCCCCTGGTCACCACCGCGGCCTCGGCGGCGGACGAGGTGACCCGGCTGGAACTCCCCTGGCGCCTCGTCCTCGCCCTGCAGGGGCAGCCGCGCTGCGCCCACCGCAGCCGGCCCGCCACCGGCACCGGCGGCGGCACCGAGCTCTGGCACAGCCGGGTCCACGACCCGGCCGGCGGGCTGACGGCGCGCCCCCTGCGCGCCGTCCCCGGCGGTACGAACCTGGGCACGCCCCTGGACGCCTGGCTGGACCAGATCGTCGCGGCCGCGGTCCAGAACCCGGGCATCCCGGTGGCGGTCGACCGGCTGATCCTGAGCGCCTACGGTGCCCGGTTCTCCGCCTCCGCCCACTGGCCCCACCTGGAGTGGGCCCACGACGCCGCGCTGGGCCGGGACTTCCACGTCAAGGTCGCCGCCACCGGCGCGCTGTTCCCGTTCGGCCACCGCGCGGTCTACGTGGAGGTGACCGACCGGCGGTTCGACGGCACCGATCCCGCCGTGGCCGCGCTGCACCGGCAGAGCTTCCTGATCGTCACCGAGCCCGTCCGCGACGACTACGGCATCGGCGCGGGCGGCACGCACGAGCGGCGGTTCCCCTTCCAGCGGGTCACGATCGACCCCGGTCAGGCCTCGGAGCTGGACGACGCCTCCTGGATCCCACTGGGCGCGTCGCCCGGCGCCCCGCGGTGCTTCTGGCCGCGGCGCAGCGGTGGACCCGTGGTGTTCACCCTCCGGGCCGGCGCGGGGCAGCAGGAGGTGGAACTGCACCTGCCGCTGCTGTTCGTGGAGGACGCGGCGGCCGACGCCGCGCACGCCGCGGCCCTCGACGGGATCTACGGCGGCGGTCCCGGTTCGGGCGCCTTCGCGGGCCCGGGGCGGCCGGTCTCGGACGTCGGCAGCCGTATCCCGCTCGCCATGGTGTCGCGGACCGAGGCGGCGGCGGGCGCGGTGCAGGAGGTGCAGTCGATGACCTTCGGCGGGCTCGGCGCGGGGCACTCCCCCACCGGGGTGGGCTTCTACCCGCAGGTGACCCAGCTGGCCGTGGGGCTGCCGGCGGCCCGCCAGCTGCTGGGCCCGCTGCCGGCGCTGCCCGCGACGCTCTCCAAGGCGCTCGTCGACACCCCGCCGGGCCAGCCCCCGGCGGAGGCGCTGCTGGACCTGGTGACCCCGAGGCCGCTCGACTTCGGCGCGGCCGGGGCCCGCGCGGGGTCGCTGGCCGCCCCCGACATGACCGTGACGCAGATCTCGCGCACGCTCGGGCCCACCGTCGGAAACGCGCTCCCGCAGGATCCCACGAAGCTGTTCGCCCCGGACGCGACGCTGTTCGGCGTCGTCCCGCTGCGTGACCTGATCGCCGTCGTCAGGGACCAGCCGAAGCTGCTGTGGCTCGGCGAGGGGACGGACACCCCGTCCGCTAAGCTCACCTGGCGCCAGCCGCTGGAGAAGGCCTTGGCGCCGTTCTACCCCGACGCCGGGTCGTCGGTGTCCATCGAGGCGCTGGCGCAACTGGTCGGCGGCAAGCCGCAGATGCACGCGACCGGGACGATCGACAAGTTCAGGCTGGTGATCCCCGCGCAGGGCCCGGGCGCGCTCGTCACGCTCACCTTCGCGTCCGTCGTCTTCACCGCCGACGCCGGCCGGAGCCTGCACCTCGACGTCACCCTGTCGGACGTGGAGCTCGACGGGACGCTGAAGTTCCTGCGCACCCTGCAGGACCTGATCCCGCAGGCGGGGCGCGGCGGCCCGCGGATCGACGTGTCGGCCACGGCGATCACGGCGTCGTACACCCTGGCCGTGCCGACCGCCGGCCTGATGGTGTTCAGTCTGCAGAACCTCACCATCCGGATCGCGGTCACGCTGTCGCTGACCAACCGGCCGATCGCGGTGGACTTCGCCTTCGGCACCCGGGAGAAGCCGTTCCTGGTCACGGTCTCCGGCTTCGGCGGCGGCGGGTACCTGGAACTCGGGATCGGCGCCGGGGGCCCGGACAGCGGGCTGCAGCGACTCACCGGCGGGATCGAGTTCGGCGCCGCCGTCACCATGGACTTCGCCATCGCGTCGGCGGAGGTGCACGTCTTCGGCGGCGTCGTCTTCGCCAAGAACGGCCGCGACACCGAGATCACCGGCTACCTGCGGATCGGCGGCAGCGTCTCCGTGCTGGGGCTGATCAGCGTGTCGATCGAGCTGACGCTCAGCCTGACGTACGACACCGACACCAATGTGCTGAGCGGTTCGGCCAGGCTCGTCATCACGGTGGACCTGACGTTCTTCTCCAAGACCGTGACGCTGGAGTGCCACAAGAGCTTCGGCGGCTCCTCGCACCTCGCCGCACCGGCGGCCCACGCCGGTCCGGCCCTGGCGGCCGGCCCGGACCCGTCGTCGGTCGAGGCGGCGCTGGGGCCGCAGGGGCCGTCGTTCCCCTGGCAGACGTACTGCCAGGCGTTCGCAGGGGAGTAGCGCATGTCGTCGACCGGCCTGGAGCGGCAGTTCGTCTGGACGGTGGTCCCGGCCGGCCGGGTGACGCCGGCGGCCGCCGGGTCCGAGCCGATGGCGGTGTTCTCGGTGCTGCTGACGCCGCGCCTGATCGGCCCGGGGACGGGCCGGCTCACGGTGGCGGACTTCGGGATGCAGCGCTGGCCGGAGCGGTCCGCCGCCCTGCACTTCGACGTGTTCCGCGCCGGGACGTCCGTGCCGGCGTCGCCGGTCCCGTACACCGCGCTGGACGGGACGGTCGTGCGGTTCTCGCCCGCCGAGCAACTCGCCGCCTGGCAGGCGCTGTTCGGCGCCGGCACGCTGGTCGAGCCGTACCGGGCCGCCTTCTACGACGGCCGGGACACCCGGGCGTTCCCCACGGGCGAGGCCGGCGCGGAGGTCCGCGGCATCTACACCGCCACCGCCCGGGCCCACGCCGTGCACCGGGGCGTGGCGCCGGAGGGCGACGCCGGGCTCCGGGCCGCCCTGCGGGAGATCACCGACCTGTGGCAGACCGGCCTGCTGCCGCCCGGGGACGGGGCGGCACGCGCCGCCGAGGACCAGCCGGCCCTCGCCCGGGCGTACGCCTTCTACCGGCGCAGCGCCGCCGAGTTCAGCCCGCCGGAGAGGCTCGCGGCGCCGCCCGAGCGCGAGTTCCACGACACCGTCGCGCACCTCGCCGACCACCCCGTCGTGCTGCGCGCGCTCGGCCTGCTGACGGACCTCGCCGTGCCGGCCTCCCGGCTGGGCGGGGCCGACCCGGCGGAGCTGCGCGCGGTGCCGCGGTGGCCGAGCCCGGACCCGAACCCGCCGCCGGGCTGGACCGGCGCCACCCAGACCGACCTGTCGCCGCGCACCGCCTACACGCTGAACGGGACGCGCTTCCTGCCGGCCTCCGTCGACGGGCCGACCTCCACCGGCTTCAGCCAGGGGATGCTCCCCCTGTCCGGAACCGGCATGGGAACCGGAGCCGAGGCCGCGCCCGCCGGGAACGCCCGGTTCGAAGTCGTGCCCTTCGACGTGGACGGCGCCGCCCTGCGCCTGGTGAGCGCCGCCCGCTCGGACGCCGCGTCCGCGCCGCCGTCCGTCGCCGACACCGCTCCGCCCGGCGCGCTGCCCGCCCTGCACTCGATGGGGTTCGCGCTCGTCGACCGGAGCCGGGAGACGGAGCACGGCAAGCAGCTCCAGCGGGCCCGGCAGCGCGCGACACCGTCCGGCCTGCAGGCGTCCGCACTGCTGGCGGACTCCCTCCTCGGCGGCTACCGGCTGGACGTGTACGACGGCACCAGCAGGACGTGGCACTCGCTGTGCCGGCGCCGGGTGCACTACACCGTCGGCGGCGTGCCGCTCGGGCCCGCCACCGTGGCGGGGCTGCCGGACGAGGGGTACCTCAGGCCCGGCGGGGCCGCCACCGGCGCCGGCCCGGCCGACGTGCTGTACCTCCACCAGACGGTGGCCCGCTGGGACGGCTGGAGCCTGGTCGCCCAGCGGCCCGAGCGGATCGTGGCCACCGGCGACACCCGGCCGGCCGCGGCCGCCCCGCCCCTCGACGCGGCCGTGACGTGCGACCTCGGCTCGCTGCCCCGGCTGCGCTTCGGCCGCTCCTACCGGCTGCGGGTCAGGATCGCCGACCTGGCCGGAGGCGGCCTGCGCGCCGAGGAGGTCGGCGCCGTCGAGGAGCAGAGCGACGACCTCGTCTACCGGCGCTTCGAACCGCTGCCCCCACCGGAACTCGTGCCCACCCGGGCGTTCGACGACGGCGACGGCCAGGACCGCATGGTCATCCGCAGCGACCGCGGCGTGTCGGTGGCCGACTACGCCGCCCACCACGGGTACCGCGCCTACGACCTGCGGCACCTCCTGCCGCCGAAGTGCTCGCTCGCCCTGGCCCTGCAGTACGACGGCGCCTTCGACCAGGCCCTCGGCCCCACCGCGTCCGCCGCCGACGTGACCCGGCTCTTCGGGACCGCCAAGCGGGCGGACCGCGGGCTCACCGACGTCCCGGGTGCGCAGACCGTCGGAACCGACCCGGCATCCGGCGCTCCGTCACCGTACGTCACCCTGCCCGAGACGGACGTGGTGCTGCCCTGGCTGGCCGACCCGAGCGGCGCCTTCATCGCCCTGAACGCGCGGCCCCGGCCGCTGGGCCCCACCGGGCAGCCCGGGCCCATCGTGCCGTCCGACCGGTCGGTGATCGCCGTCTGGCAGGGCAACTGGCCCGACCGCCAGACCGCGACCGTGAAGCTGGAGGCCGCCGCGAGCGGCTGCACGGTGCGGAACCTCGACCGCCGCCACCTCTCGGTCGGGCTCGGCCCCGCGGAGCAGGTGACCTTCGACATCCCGTCCTGCATGCCGTACGAGCACGTCGACTACCTCGGCATCGCCCTGTGGCTGGGCGTCGACCCGGTGAACCCGGCGACCTTCCAGGACGTCGTGCACGGGAAGAACCGGCTGATCACCCCGCCGCGCACGGTCACCATGGTCCACGCCGTGCAGCGACCGCTGACCGACCCGGGCGGACAGCTGACCGCGCAGCGCAAGCCCGGCGACCACGACGCCGTCCTCGGCACGGACGGCCTCGCCATCGACATCCCCAGCACCGGGCGGATCGACCTCCACGCCGAGTGGTCCGACCACGACGACGCCCCGCCCGCCCCGCCGACGGTGCACGAACGGATGGCGCACGTCGGCTCGTACGAAGTCCAGCACCTGCCACCGAAGGACGCGCTCCCGGTGATCCGCCAGGAGTTCGGCGACACCCGCCACCACAAGGTGAGCTACACCGTCACGGCGGTGTCGCGCTTCGAGGACTTCTTCGGGCGCGCGCTCGCGGCCGATCCCCGCGCCTGCCTCGCCACCGGAGCGCTCGCGGACACCGACGTGCCGAGCTCGGCCCGGCCCCCCGCACCCCGACTCCTCTACGGCATGCCGACGTTCCGCTGGAGCCGGACCGTCGACGGGCAGCGCTCGCTCACCCGGCTGCGCCGCGGCGGCGGCCTGCGGGTCTTCCTCGAACGGCCCTGGTACGCGTCGGGCGACGACGAGGCCCTGGCACTGCTCGCCTTCCCCACCGCGCCGGCCCCCGCCGAAGCCCTGCGCTACGTCGGCGTCGCCGGACGCGACCCGATCCGCGGCACCGGGGCGCCGCCCGGCACCCTCACCCGCTCCCAGGTCAACGCACCGCAGTGGGCACAGGTGACGCTCCCCGAGCTCCAGCGGGTCCTCGACGCCGGGCTGTACCAGGTCGAGTTCGACGACCAGGAGGACCGCTGGTACGCCGACCTCGACCTCGCCCCGGTGGTGTCCTCGTCCTACTTCCCGTTCGTCCGGCTCGCGCTGGCCCGCTACCAGCCGCACACCGTCACCGACGTGCCGGCCGTGTCGCAGGTGGCCCTGACCGACCCCGTCCAGCTGCCGCCCGACCGGCGGCTGACAGTCACCCGCAGCCCCGGGCAGGCCACCGTGGTCCTGGACGGCCTCGGCGCCGGTGGCGCGGGGAACACCGTCCGGACCGAACTCCAGGTCCTGGACGCGGGCGTGCCGGCGACGGCCGACGTCGCGGGCTGGTCCACCGTCCTGACGACCACGGCCGTCCTCGGGCACACGGCCCCCGTCAGCCTCCCCGACACCGGGCAACGGCCCCAGCGCCTGGTCGTCCGGGAGTTCGAGACCCAGCCCGTCCCGGCCGGCGGCGACGGGACCGGACGACCGGTGTTCCTCGACATCGTTCCGCTCGGCACGTGGTGAGCGGCCCGACGCCGTCGTTGCCACGGGCCGCAGAGCTTCAGACAGTCAGAGAACCAGAGAAGGCGATCACGGTGGTATTCCAGATGTTTCCCGACACCGGCCAGGTCAGGCTCGCGAACCAGGCCACCACCGGCCTGGTGGCCTTCGACGTGGACCCGACGGTGTCACCGTGGTTCCTGCACGTGGTGGCCGTCGGGCCGAACTGCCAGCCGCTGCGCGGCAGGGCCCCGGACATCGAACTCCGGGCCGGTCAGGGGCTGATCACGGCCGTACCGAAGCAACCCGCCGAGGCGGCCGTCCCCGACGAGACCGGCAGGACCGTCGCGACCGCGTCCTGGACCCGGGACACCGCCGACGTCTTCACGGTGCAAGTGGAGATCTCCGATCCCGGAGTCTCCACCTGGAACCTGCGCATCACCAACAACGACCCGCAGGAGCTCGGCTTCGTCTGGACCTCGGCCCCGTCCGACGCGGAAGGCCGGCAGCCCCGGATCCAGATGGCCACGTCGCTGCACGTGAACGTACTGGAGACGACGGCCGACCAGGTGGTGCCCGTCGCGAACATCGGACCGGGCACGCTGACCTTCGGCGGATCCGCCGACACGGACATGGGCGCCGGGTTCGTGCTGCACAGCTTCCCCGCCAGTCTGGCCACCAACACCTGCGACCGGATCGTGATCAGGATCGCCTCCGGCGGCCAGTTCGCCGCGGACACCGCGACCGCGAACTTCACCCTGAACTGCAACGACACCGTCGCGGGAGAGAAGACGTTCCAGCTCACGCGTGAACGGCGGAAGGTGACGAAGGAGGGGAAGGAGTGGAAGGACAAGGAGAAGGACGGCAAGGACAAGGAACACAAGGACCACGTCGGCAAGGAACTTGAGTCGCACGTCCCGGTCGGCGGACATGGTCTCGGCCAGGGGGCCGGACACTTCATCCCGGCCGACCAGCGGCCCGACCTCGCGGACAGCGCCCTCGGGAACGAGGACCCCGAGACCGGTCCGGGCCGGGGGTAGGCCCCGCATGTGGCTGGTGCTCGGCGACCCCGCCGACCGGGCGGCGCTGTGGGCCCACGAGGGACTGCGCGAACGCGGACTTGAGCCGCTGGAGCTGCTCTCCCCGCAGGCGCTGCTCGGCTCCACCCGGTCGGCGCACCGCGTCGGCCGGCACGGGGCGGGCTTCGAGATCGTCCTGCCGGACGGCCGCCTCCTCGACAGCCGGGAGGTCTCGGGCGTGCTCAACCGGGTGGCCGCGGCGCCCTTCGGACTGCTGCCCTTCGACACGCACGGCGACGCCCTCTACGCCCAGGAGGAGTTGAGCGCCCTGCTGCTCAGCCTGCTCACCTGCCTCGCCCCGGTCGCGGTCAACCGGCCCTGCGCGACCGGGCTGTGCGGAGCCTGGCGCTCGACGGCGGAGTGGACGGTGCTCGCGGCGCGGGCGGGACTGCCGGTGCCGCCGGCGCGGATCTCCAGCAGCCCCGGCCCCGAGCCGGACCGGGCCGCCGTTCCTGACTCGGACGGTGTCCTGGTGCTCGGCGATCGGGTCTTCGGTGCACCCTCGCTCGCGGCCGAGGACGAGGAGGCGTGCGTACGCCTCGCACGGCTCGCCGGCACCGACCTGCTCGGGCTCGACCTGCACCTGGACGACGAACAGCGCCCGGTCTTCGGCGGCGCGAGCCCGCTGCCCGACCTCCGCTCCGGCGGCGAGCCGTTCCTCGACCACCTGCTCGACCACCTCACCGCGCTCCCCGCCCTCCGCGCCCTCCCCGCCCTCCCCGAGGCAGCCCGATGATCGCCGTCTGCGGCATCGCGAGCGAGACGCCGATCGCCCGGGTCACCGCCGCGCTCGACGACCTCGGCCTGCCCTACACCGTCCTCCACCAACGACACTTCCTGGAGCTGCCGTTCGAGCTGGAGGCCACCGGCACGGGCGTCCGGGGCCGGCTGACGGCGGACGGCGGAACCGTCGACTGCGCCGAGGTGACCGGCATCTACGCCCGGCTGATGGACTGGCGGCGGCTCCCCGAGACCCGCCACCCGGACGAGGACGTCCTGCAGCGGTGCCGGGCCTGGCACGAGGCGTTGAGCAGCTGGATCGAAGTCGCTCCCGGCCGGGTGATGAACCGGGCGGCCGCATCGGCGTCGAACGCCTCCAAGCCCCACCAGGCCCAACTGATCCGCCGGACCGGCTTCCTGGTGCCGGAGACCCTGGTCACCAACGACCCCGAGCTGGTCCACGACTTCGGGGAGCGCCACGGCGAGCTGGTCTACAAGTCGATCAGCTGCCAGCGGTCCGTCGTGCACGCCCTCGACCGGGAGGCCACCGCCCGGTTGCCCCTCATCCGCTCCTGCCCGGTCCAGTTCCAGCAGCGCGTCCGCGGTACCAACATCCGCGTGCACACCGTGGGCGACGAGGTGTTCGCCACCCGCATCACCACCGACCGCGTCGACTACCGCTACGCCCACCACGACGGCGGCCGCGCCGAACTCTCCCCCTGGCAGCCGCCCGACGACCTGGCCCACCGGTGCCTGCGCCTGGCCGACGCCCTGGGCCTGGACCTGGCCGGCATCGACCTGATGCTCACCGACGACGGCGACGTCTACTGCTTCGAGGTCAACCCCAGCCCGGCCTTCACCTACTTCGAATCCCACACCGGCCAACCCATCGCCCGCGCCATCGCCCTCGCCCTCCGCTGACCCCGACACCGACGCCGACGCCGACGCCGACGCCGACGCCGCCCGCGGTGCCGCGTCCTCCCGTTGCGCGAACCGGTGGTCGGTCACCGGCCGGCCTCCTCGTCCGCCTGCTCGTTCTGCTCCGCGGCCGGGGTCCGCTGGGCGGGGACACCGGTCCGTTCGTTCTGGAGGTCCCACAACTCCCTGAACCGGCCGCCCTCGTCGGCCACCAGCTCGGCGAACGTGCCCTCCTGGAGGACCCTGCCGTCTTCGAGGACGACGATCCGGTCGGCGACGGCCACGTTGGTGAGCCGGTGGGTGACCAGGACGACCGCCCGCTCCCACGCGACGGCGCGCAGGTTCCGGAAGATCCGGTGCTCGGCCCGCGGGTCGAGGGTTATCTATAGCTGCCAAGTATCTGTCCACGTCGGACGGCACGGCTACCCGGAGGCATGTTAGGCACGATCTCGGCCAGCAAGCAGAAAATTGGTTGAGCCTCAGGTGGCCATGTGGCAGGCTCGCCCGCCGTGACCGAGGTCATCAAGTCGCAGGACGACGAGGTGGGCATCGATGCATCTCTCGCGGTCGCACGCGCATTTGAGGGGGAAACGTGCCAGGCGTCCTCCGACTGTCTCACGCCGTGTCAGCCGGGTTCAGTCTCAAATTCTTGGCATTTCCTAGGTCAGGCCGACAACGCGCAGAGCACCGGTCCACAGCACGGTGCCCCCGTCGACACGCCGACGGGGGCACACCTTGATGACTTCACTCAACCGAGCGGCCGTCACGACCTGCGAGTCTCAACTACCTGTCGCATCAGACTCTGATCCGACATCCATGCGCGCAAAATCATCTCGGCTATTTCGGATTCAGTCGACCTCGGTGGAGTAACCTCCTGCGACAGTGGCTACCGCCACGCACCAGCGAATCACTACTTCAAGGTCTCCTGCAATGATCCAGTTCACAGGCCGCAGCTGGGGAGTAAGGGCGCAGTATCCCCCCAAACCATATGCTGCGAGATGGCCAGGGATCCGACCCGATGGATCAATGGCGCCGCGTCCGACTCGGATATCGACCGATTTCAGACTAGGCGCTTCCGGCGAGTCGTTTTTTCGATGAGTCGCCAGCCACCTGTATGCGAAGCTGGGATCAACGTCGTCCAGCAGAGTACCGACAGTAATCAGCTTGCCACCCACGCGATAGGAGATCGAGGCCGATTCATAGAGATCTTCAGTCTTGACCGACCTCAGCCCCACCGGGTCCTGCTGTGGCAGTCCAAACACTGCCCCACAGAACTCGTGAGCCAGCATCTCGATTTCTCGAGAGAGGGGGTTATTGGGCATCATCTCTTCCGGCGGGGTAGCATCCATTGAGCCTTGGTCTCGCAACCTACTGCCGACACATGACCGGAGACAATCAGTCCTTGTAGTAGAACGTGTCGTCCCAGGGTGCACCGGAGTGGCACATCTCGCCGTCGATGAGCACTACGTAGCTACCCGCCTCCAGCTGGGCGGACGCATATCCATTCCCTCCAGAGTGCGTGAAGAACGTCATCGAGTACTTGGCGGGCGTGAAGTTCTCAGAGTTCTTGAGCGAACCTACGCCAAACCTGTCGGTGACGTCGACGGTCCACCCGAAATGGGCGACTGAATGACTGACATTGTATCCGGTTTCGACCTCGCCGTAGTAGTCACCACCGGTGGCCCAGAAGTGGACGTGAGACTCACCGTAGTCTCCGTCGACGACCGGATTGCTCATGACGCCGTCCGCGTCTGCTGAACGGGGGCCGATTTGGGAACCGAGGCCTTCTGGCCGTTCGGCAAAGTCACGATCTTGTAGCCGTTCTGCTCTGCCACAGCAGCGTCGAAGCCGAACACCTTCATCGGCGCCGATGCCTCGGAAACCAGCTTCTTGGTGCCGGTCTTTTCGCTGGCGTTCGCCATCGACGTCGATCCCATTGCTGCAGTCAAGCCGATGACTGCAGCGCTGAGTCCTAATGCCTTCATGTAGCTGCGCAAAATACCCCCCAGAGTGGTTGTTGCGGATCGCCTCGGCGGAGCTTTCCACTCCCCGCGCAATGAAACGTATCAGCACCAACAACTATCCGTCAATCATATAAATACGGTAAGTGATCTTCCGGAAGTTGCATTTAGATATTTTCACTATGAGATCGTAAGTTCCCATTATTGGCCTGTAGTCGGATATTTCGGGTGGCAGTGGTTACTTTTATGCCGAACCGTGTGATGCCGAGAGCCTGGGCGGCCCGGCGCATCCGTCGTTTACGGGCGGGCGGGGTGCTCTCAGGTTCGGGTGGCGAAGGCGATCTCGTACGGCAGCTCGGTCGCCACCGCGAGGATGCCGTCGAGCCCGAAGGCGGGAGGCAGCTGCTCCGCACGCAGGTGAACACCTTGACGCTCCTTCCCGCCCCGATCTCGCACGGGTACCTGCTGGGCTCGAAGTCCGGCACTTCGGGCGCGTCCCCCATGTTCGGCGTCAGCCCGGACGGACAGGTCGTCCTCGATCCCACCTGCGCCGAATTCGCGACGGCCCGGGGGAACACCCTCGTCCTCCACGGGTACCCGGTCGTGCTCGACGCCACCGGGGCGGACAGCGACCTGGTGGGCATCGGCAACCTCCTGTCTCTCCGGTCCCCCTGGGGTGACCGGAATCGGCCCGCGGGCGATCCTCGCCGTACTGCTCCCTGCCTGGGGTCCCACATCCTGGACGTACGAATACCTGCCCCAGACGACGAACGGGACCTTCGCCGACGGCTTCGGCTTCCAGCTCCAGCTGGACGGCACGCTCGCCGCACGATCGCCGATGCCCGGGGGCTACACCGTGGCGCTCTCCGCGTCACCGAACCCCTCGACGGCCGGACAGGAGGTGACCTTCCGGGCCGTCGCCCGCGCCGCCCCGCCCGGAGCGGGCACGCTGCAGGGCACCCTGACGTTCGCCGACGGGGCGACCGTCCTGGGCAGCGCGCAGCTCGACGGACACGGCTCGGCGTCCTTCAGCACCACGGTCCTCGCGGCAGACGACCACGAGATCACGCTCACGCACTCGGGAGACGACGACTTCGAGCCCAGCTCGGCAACGCTGCGACACCGCGTCGTGCCGCCGGCGTGAACCGGTGGAGCGGGCCCGGGGCCACGGAGTCGGTCACGGGCCGGCCTCCTCGTCCGCCTCTGCGTTCTGCTCTGCGGCCGGGGTCCGCTGGGCGGGGACACCGGTCCGTTCGTTCTGGAGGTCCCACAACTCCCTGAACCGGCCGCCCTCGTCGGCCACCAGCTCGGCGAACGTGCCCTCCTGGAGGACCCTGCCGTCTTCGAGGACGACGATCCGGTCGGCGACGGCCACGTTGGTGAGCCGGTGGGTGACCAGGACGACCGCCCGCTCCCGCGCGACGGCGCGCAGGTTCCGGAAGATCCGGTGCTCGGCCCGCGGGTCCAGGGCCGCCGTGGGCTCGTCCAGGACGAGCAGCCCGGCCTCGCGGTGGAAGGCCCGGGCGATGGCCAGGCGTTGCCACTGGCCGCCGGACAGTTCCTCGCCGCCCATCCACTCCACCGCCAGCAGGGTGGAGAGGCCGCGGCGGAGCTTGGCGACGACGTCGGCCGCGCCGGAGGCCTCGGCGGCGCGCATCACCGCCTCGTCGCCGTCGCGGGTGGGCTGGCCCAGCGTGATGTTCTCCCGGCAGGTCAGCGGCCAGCGCGCGTAGTCCTGGGGAACGACCGCGACCTGCCGCCACAGGGCGTGCGGGTCCAGGTCGCGGGTGTCGCGCGAGTCCCACCGCACCGATCCGCCGTCGGGCAGGTAGAGCCCCGCCAGGAGCTTCGAGAGCGTGGTCTTGCCGGAGCCGTTCTCGCCGACCAGGGCCAGGATCTCACCGCGGTCCACGTGCAGGTTCACTCCGTCGAGGGCCTTCCGCTCGGAGGCCGGGTAGGCGTAGCTGAGGTCCTCCACGCTGATCCGCCCGGGCGGGGGCGGCGATTCGGTGCCGCGTTTCGGCCGGTGGCCGCCGGCGGTGTCCAGGAAGCTTGACCAGTCGTCCAGGTACATGCCGGTGCGGAAGAGGTCCGCGCCGTAGCCGACGATGCCGCGCAGGCTCGTGCCGACCGCGCCGAGCGCGAACACCGCCGCACCGCCGCGCGGCAGGCTCATCCGGCCGGTGCCGACCAGCCACAGCATCGCCGCCCACACCAGCGCGGTGCCGAGGCCGGACGCGGCGGCCCCGATCACCGACACCCGGGCGCTCTGCATCGCCGCCCGCCGCGACGTGGCGTCGAGCCGCCGGCCGACCTGCTCGTACTTGTCGAGCAGGAAGCCGCCCATCGTGTCGGAGCGGACCTGGTCGGCGTTGCGCTTGAGGTGGATGTACCAGCGCAGGTTCGCCATGATCCGGCGGTCGCCGACCGCCGCCCGGTTGGCCAGGAACTGGACCCGGGCGGCGTGCACCGAGGCGATCCCCTGGGGGAGCGCGGCCGACACCAGCAGGGGGAGGAGGGCCGGGTGGAGCACGGTGAGCACGCCGGCCGCGCCGACGAGGGAGGCGAGCGAGGCCAGCAGGTTCTGCGCCTCCCCGACGATGTCGACGCACACCTCGGCGCCGCGGTCGGCGGCCTCCAGCTCGTCGTTGTAGCCCGCGTGGTCGTAGGCGGTCAGCTCGGCCGCGACCGTGGCACGCAGCACCGCGGCCTCCGCCGCCCGGGAGATGCGCGGCGACAGGTGGACGGTGATGGTCCGGATGGTGATGCCGAGCAGCGAACGGGCGCCGGCCGCCGTCGCAATGAGGAGGATGGACGGCGCTGCGTGGGCGAGCTTGTCACCCACCGGGCCGGGACCGAACAGGGCCGAGATCGTGCCGGTGGTCGCGAGCAGGCCGGCCGCGCCGAGCACGGCGGACACGGCCTGGCAGGCCAGGAGCAGCGCGACGGAGGCACGGTCGATGCCCCAGCCGAGGCGGAAGGCGCGGACGACGAGCGCGGGCAGGCGGCGGGCCATCGCGCTGACGCTGATCGCCTCGATCGCCTCGATGCGGCGCCCGTCGGCGAGCCACTGCAGTTCCTCGTCGGCGCTCTCGGCCGACGTCGTCGCGGCGCTCATGCGTGCGCCTCCTCGTGCGGCACGCGGGCCTCCAGGGCGGGGTGACAGGCCACAGATCCTCCAGACGCAGAGCGGTCAGAGCGGTCAGAGCGGGCAGAGCGGGCAGGAGCAGGCAGAGCGGTGTGCGGACGTGCGGAAGCGCCGAACCGGGCCCGCAAAAAGCTTCAAATAGCCTTGTTCCCAGCCGAGTTGGCCACAGCGTTTCGGGGTCAGCGGCGTCCGATGATGGTGCTGTTCGAATGCGGCGTTCAAGTGGATTACCTCCAGGCGATCCCAGGGCAAAGAGGGATTTTCCGGGCAGGCTCAGACCCGGACCGGGGCAGTCACCGGCCGGGCGGGGACACGCCCGGCGGGTGCGTCGGAGCCCAGTGCGCAGGCGGCGAGCGCGCGTTCGAGAGCCTTGGCGGCGCCGGGTACAAGGCGGTGGCAGGGGCGTTCGGGGGCGAGGACGTCCCCCGGCGCGCGGCCGTCGCCCGATTCACCCGATCGACTGGTCGGCGGCCGGATCGGGCCCGTCCGGCACCCGGTCGAACCCCGGTGGAGCGGGCGAAACCCCGGCCCGCGCGCGGCGGGAGCCGACGGATCGTCTCCAAAGTCCCGCCCCCGGCTCTCCCAAAGCCCAGACCAGCGCCGTGAGACAGCTGTGGGACGGCTCCGGCCGCGTCTCACGGGCGTTCGACGGGTTTGCCTGCGCCTACGGTTGACGATGCGTCGGTCCCGCGGTCCGGCGCTCGCCACACCTGTACGAGAAGTTGGGAAACGCACCATGAAGCTGAACACCAAGGCGGCCCTGCGCAGGGGCGCGGCCACCGTCTCCGCCGCCCTCCTGCTGGTGGGCATCGGCGCCACGGCGGCGAGCGCCCAGCCCGGCGCGAGCTACGTCCGCTACGGCAACCGCGGCTCGGCCGTGACGTGCGTCCAGCTCGCGCTCAACCACTGGACCTCCAACCGCAGCGGCATGCCGCACCCCGAGATGGGCCTGGACGTGGACGGGCAGTTCGGTGACGAGACCCTGCGGGTGCTGAAGGCCTACCAGATCGCCCAGCACCTCGACCCCGACGGGGTCGTCGGCCCCCAGACCGGCGACCTGCTGTACTGGGCCCATCTCCACCTGAGCGACCCGTACTGCTACTCGGTCCTCCCGACCAAGCCCTGACCCACCCGACCGCCTGGTCGTGAGTCGCCCTTGACCCCGGTGGGTCCCGGGTGAGGAACGGGGCCCGTACCGTTCGCGCGGTACGGGCCCCGTTTTCCGCTGTCCGGCCTCCGCTACGCGGGCGCGTCGCGGCGGTCGAAGCCGGTCACCAGCGCCTGCAGGCCGGCGTCGAACCACCGCTGGTAGTAGTCGAGCGCGTCAGGGTCCTGCCCGGCATCGGCGGCATCGGTGTCAGCACCGGCGGCATCGTCGGCATCCGCGTCCGCATCCGCATCCGCATCCGCATCCGCATCTGCATCGGCGGCGCCCGGGTGCGCTCCCACCTGGGCCAGGGCGTGGCCCAGCGTGAAGACCCCGACGGACTGGATCCGGATCAGTGCGTCGTCCTGGTCGACGCCCGCGGCGGTGAGACTCTCCAGCAGCCCGGCCAGGACCGGGACGGCCGTGGCGGGGTCGACCGGGTGCGTGGCCAGGAGGGGCACCGCGTTCGGGTGGTCGAGCAGCATGCGACGGTAGGCGACCGCGAACCGGGTCAGCGCCCCGGTCCAGGTCGGTCCGGCGTCCAGGTCGGCGAGCGCGGTGGCGAACAGGTGGTTGACCACCGTGGACAGGATGGCGTCACGACCGGGGAGGTGACGGTACAGCGACATCGCGGCCACCCCGAGGTGGGCGCCGATCCGTCGCATCGTCAGTGCCTCCAGCCCCTCGCGGTCGAGCAGGTCGACGGCTGCGGCCGTGATCTGCTCGACACTGATCTGGGCGGGGCGACCTCCGCGGCCGGGTCGTGATGCCTGCTTCATGCCCTCAGGGTGTCAGACTCATCCGGTCAGCGTGACGGCCAGGGTACTGCCCGCCATGGCCAGGCTCAGGACGCCGACCACCATGTGCTGGACGTCCGGCACCACCGCGCGCCCCTGCGTGGGCAGGACCTTCAGCGTGCGGGCGTAGTCCCGGGCGTAGGACTCCCGCTGCGCCGCCGAGCTGATCCCGGCGTACGGCAGCCACCAGCTGGCCACGTGACCGACGAGGACCAGCAGGCACAGCACCAGGGCGGCGATCCGCGAGACCGGGTGGTCCAGGGCGACGCCGCCGGCGATGAGCAGCGGGATCGGGTAGTTGACTGCCGCGTCGCCGAGGCGTTCCCGGCGGTTGTCGCTTCTCAGGTCGTTGAGCGGGAACAGCGGCACCCACTCGGTGAGTACCAGCCAGGCCAGCCAGACGAGCGGCATGGTGACGGCGATCGTGCGCATGGAGCATCCCCCTGTGGGTCATGGGCGTTCGCGTTTGAGTACACCGTAAGCTTACGCCGTACTCAAACGCGCCGTCACCTCACCCGGCGGCCTCGGCTCCCTCGGCCGAGGTCGGACCGCGACCACGACCGCGAACACGAGCGCCGGAGTCAGGCGGGACCGGGGCCGGTCGGGACGGGCATCGCGCGCCAGGTGTCGGCAAGGACCTCCATGGTCACCAGGCGCATGGTCGTGTCGGCCTCGGCGAAGTAGCGCTCGGTCTCGCCGGTGGGGGTGAAGCCGAAGCGGGTGATCGCGCGGACCGCGTCGATGTTCGCCACGGACGTCATGCTCCACACCCGGGCGAGGCCGAGTTCGGCGAAGGCGAGCTTGAGCATCAGCCACCCGATGTCGGGCGCGCAGCCGGAGCCGCGCAGGTGCCGGGCCATGGTGAAGACGCCGGAGTACCCGGTGGTGGCGTCCTCGACGTCGAGGCGGATGCCGCCGACGGGGCGGTCGTCGCCCCGGAGACACGCGGCCAGCTGGTAGTGGCGGCGCGGCACCGCGGCGGCGGTCGCCACGGCCTCGTCGAGCCTGCGCCGGATCCGGGCGTCGTCCATGACGCCCGTCGAGAGGTGGCGCATGCCGTCCTCGTCGCCCCAGACCGGGCGCATGGCGTCGAGGTCGTCGGCACGGTGGTCCCGGAGGCGGACGCGCGCGGTCTCCAGCACCGGGAGTGTCGTGAGCGGAGGTATCTGCGTGGGAATCATGGTCGAGCCCTGACGACGTGGTGGGTGATCGGTGATTGCGGCCGGTGGGACCGCGGCTCACAGTGCACCAGGCGCACGTAGACATCCGATCAACGCCGCCGCCGGCGCCGGCCCGTACGCCGTCAACCGCCGGAGGAACCTCACCGGGCTCGTCGTGCAGGCCCCCGGCGGGTCAGTCGCGGCCTTCCAGGGCGAGTGCCACGGCGGTGGCCGGATCGTCCGCCGCGACGACACCCGGGACGGCCTCGCCCCGCGCATCGACGATCTGCCAGGTCCCCAGTCCCACCACCGGCTTGCCGCCCTGCCGTACGGCCATCGCCACCTCGGAGAGCGTTCCCCACGACCCGCCGACGACCACGACCGCGTCCGCGGAACCGACCAGGACGCTGTTCCGGGCCTGGCCCATGCCGGTCGCGACGGCAGCCGTCAGGTGGGGCGAAGCCCCGGACCGGTCCGCGCCCGACAGGATGCCGATGACGACGCCACCCGCCCCTGCCGCTCCCTGCGCGGCGGCCGCCATGACACCGCCGTAGCCCCCGCAGAGCACGACCGCACCCGAGCGTGCCAGCAGGGCACCCACCTCCCGGGCCGCCGCCGCCTCGGCCGCACTGCACTCCGCGGGCCCGCACACCGCCACCTGGACCGCCGGCTGGGTCATCACCTGGGTCATCACCGCTCCTTCCGCAACGGCCCGCAGCCGGCAACACCGGCACGGGCCCACCGGCGGGCCCGCCCTCAGCCGTCACAGGGTCTGGACGAGACCGCCGTCGATGACGAAGTCGCTCCCGGTGACATTGGCCGTCCGGTCGCTGGCCAGCAGCAGGACGAGGTCGGCGACCTCCTGCGGGAGGCTGAAGCGGCCGGTCGCGGACTGTGCGACGGCGCTCCGGGCGACGTCCTCCGGCGTACCGCCCGCCGCCTTCGCGACCGTCGCGGCGACACCGTCGTCGCCGAGCCACAGCGACGTGGAGACCGGCCCCGGACTGACCGTGTTGACGCGCACGCCCTGCGGCCCGACCTCCTTGGAGAGGGCCTTGCAGAAGTTGGTGAGCGCTGCCTTCCCCGCGCAGTAGTCGATGATCGTCGGGTCCGGCAGGAAGGCGTTGACCGAGCTGACGGTCACGATCGAGGCGGAGCCGCGGTCGATCAGGTGGGGCAGGGCCGCCCGGGTGGTGCGGACGGCGGCGAGGAGGTTGACCGTCAGCCCCTGGATCCAGTCGTCGTCGGTGACGGACAGGAAACCGGTCAGCCGAGGACGCACCGCGCCGACGTTGTTGACGAGGATGTCCAGTCCGCCGAACCGGGAGACCGCACGGTCGACCGCGGATGCGGGGCCGTCCGCGGTCGTGAGATCGACGGCCACCGGATGCACCTGGGGGGCGAGGTCCGTCAGGGCGCTCGTGATGCCGCGCGCCACCGCGACCACGTTCACGCCCTCGGCGGCGAGCGCCTGCGTCACGGCGAGACCGATTCCCTTGCTGGCCCCGGTGACGACGGCGACCTTGCCCGAGAGACGCAGGTCCATCGGAGACTCCTCGGTGGTGCGGCGGGCGGACTTCGGTGCTGCGGTGCTGTTCCCGGAGCGCCAGTGGTCGGGCCGGCGGGCCGGCCGCGGGTCACCACGTCACCGCGTCACCGGCCCTTCCGCGAGGCGCAGGACCGCTCGACGGCGGTCTTGATCCGGCCGCCGAAGGCGGGGGCGTCCTTGCGGGCCGCGCGGAGGGCCGCGCCGAGCAGCAGCTTGCCGAGTCCGTGGCCTTCGAGCACGTTGAAGATCCGGACCCGGGTACGGCCGTCCGGCAGCGCTTCGAGGTCGTAGCCGCCCTCGGCCGTGATGAGGTTCTTGCTCTGTTCGCTCCAGCGGATCGTGCGCGGCGCGTCCAGGGTGGTGATGCGGAACCGGCGGGCGGTCTTCATCCCGGCGTCCTTCACCGTGCTGTGGAAGACCGTCCCGACGGCGGTCGGGCCGTCCGGAGTCTTCGTGATCTCCTGGACCCGGGGGCTGAACTCGGGGTCGTGGCGACCGTCGGCGAGGTACGCGAAGACCTCCTCCACGGGGCAGTCGACCTCCACAGCGGCCTCGAACTGTCCGGACATGACGGCTCCTCGCGGGGTTCCCGACGGTTGCTTCGCCGTCAGGATTCCAGAGGGCCCCGGCCCTCGCCTCCCGGGCGCGGAGTGTCAGTGCCACCCGCTAGCGTCGGAGGGCGCGGGGAGGAAACGTGGGCGGCAACCCGCAGAGGGAGGACGAGGATGGCGACCTTCACGCTCGTTCCCGGTGCCGACGGCCGGGCCTGGTTCTGGCACCGGCTGGAGCCCGAGTTGCGGGCCCGGGGGCACGACGTGGTCACGATGGACCTGCCGAGCGACGAATCCGCCGGTCTGGAGGAGACGGCGCAGGCCGTCGTCTCAGCGGTCGAACGGCGTGCCGAGCTCAGCGGGCCGCTGGTCCTGGTGGCGCAGTCGCTCGGGGGCTTCTCGGCTCCGCTGGTGTGCGGGCGGCTGTCGGTGCCGGTCGCCGAGCTGGTGCTGCTCAACGCGATGGTCCCGGCGCCCGGGGAGACGGCCGGGCAGTGGTGGGAGAACACCGGCCAGGCCGAGGCCCGGTCGGACCACGCGGCCGCCACCGGGCGTGGCGCCGATCCCGAGTTCGACCTGCGGGCCGACTTCTTCCACGACGTCCCGCCCGAGGTCACCGAGGAGGCGTTCGCCCTGGGCGCCTCGCAGCCGCCCTCCGCGCTGTTCGCGCAGCCGTGGCCACTGACCCGCTGGCCGGACGTACCGACGCGGTTCCTCCAGGGACGGGACGACCGCTTCTTCCCGCTGGAGTTCCAGCGCATGATCGCCCGTGACCGGCTGGGCCTGGAGATCGAGGAGATCCCCGGCGGCCACCTGGCCGCACTCAGCCGCCCCCGACAACTCGCGGACGCACTGCTGCGCACGGGGCCCACGAGGCCCGCGTAACGGCGGAACCGGTAGGGCGGCGCGGTGCCCGGGGTCGTCCGTCCGGGTGGGGAAACCCGATTCCGTCGTGGCGATGAGTTTTCGGGCCACGGCGGGTCTATCTCTTGACGGAGACAATCGACGCACGCACGGGAGTCGGCCATGGGCCTCATCGACATCGAGCTGTTCACGACCCTCGACCTCGTCGGGCAGGCGCCCGGCGGCCCCGATGAGGACCCGGTGGGGTTCCCCTTCGGTGGCTGGCAGGCGCCGCTGATCGACGAGGTCACCGGGGCGCAGATCCTCGCCGCGTACGAGGGCACGGACGCCCTGCTGCTCGGGCGGCGGACGTACGACATCTTCGCCGCCTACTGGCCGCACCAGAAGGACGGCGAGATCGCCGAGCTGTTCAACCGGGTGCCGAAGTACGTGGCCTCCCGCGGCACGCCCGAGCTGCCGTGGGCCGGCTCCACGCAGCTCGGCCCGGACCTGCCCGCCGCGGTGCGCGGGATCCGGGACCGGCACGAGCAGGTGAAGGTCGTCGGAAGCCTCGACCTCGTCCAGACCCTCCTGCGCGAGAAGCTCTTCGACCGCCTCGACCTCTGGGTCCACGCGATCACGCTGGGCGTCGGGAAGAAGGTGTTCGACGGCGGCGCGGTGCCCACCAACCTCACCCTCCTCCAGCCCCCGGCAGCCGGCCCCCAGGGCACCGTGCGCCTGCTCTACGGGCTCGCCGACGGCACCCCCCGCACCGGCGACATGAGCGCACCCGACCGAGGCCTCGGAGACGAGGGCTGAGCAGCGGTCCGCGGGCCGGGGCGAGCCGCCGGAGCGAGCGGCCGCGACGAGCCGCCGGGGCGGTCGGCCGGAGGGCTGCTGTCACCTCCGGACGCGGTGGGCCAGGACGGTGAGGTCCGTGCCGAAGGCGACCACCAGCCGCCCGTCGGGGGTCAGGGCCAGTCCACGGACATCGGCGGGGAACGTGTAGGCGCCGATCTGCCGTCCCGTGGTGGCGTCCCACACCCGCGCGGTGCCGTCGTCCCCTCCTGCGGCGACGACGGGGCGGCCGTCCAGCATCCCTGCCGCCCCCGCCCGCACCCGGCCGGTCAGTCCCACGAAGGACGGACCGATCCGGTCACCCGTGGCCATGTCCCACAGGTGGACCGGTTCGCCCGCGCACCCGGTCAGGATGACGTGGCGGCCTTCGAGTGATTCCAGGGCGAGGGCGCAGCGCTGCTTCGGCTGCACGCCGATCCATGCGCTCGCGGTCAGGTCCCACACGCGTCCTTCCCAGGTCACGGCGACGAAGCGGTCCTCCACCGCCCCGAAGAAGTCGATGAACGAGCTGGAGTACTCCTGCGTCGACCGTCCGTGCAGTTCCTCCCGGGTCGTGAGATCCAGGATCCGCACCGTCCTCGTCCGGTCGCGGGTGAGGAGGACGGGCCGCCCCTCGACCGTCCCCACCCTCACCTGGATCACGGCGGCGGTGTGCCCGGCCAGGGGCTCCCCGAGCTGTTCCCCGCCGTCGAGGTCCCAGACCCGGACCGTTCCGTCCTCGGCACCGGTCACGATGACGGAACGGCCGTTCACGACGGCCGTGGTGACCCGGTGCACGGGCCCGGTGTGACCGGCCGGCCTGCTGCCTGCCCAGCTCCCGACCCGCTCGTCCCTCTCGCCGTCGAGGTCCCAGACACGGACCGATTCGTCGTCGCCTCCGGTCACGGCGAAGTGACGGCCCTTCACCAGGGCCGTCGCCGCTGCCCGCACCGTCCCACGGTGGCCGATCAGCGGCGGGCGCAGGTGCCGGGAGGCGGACAGGTCCCACACGTGGACCGGCCCGCCGCTGCCTCCGAGGAGGGCGACGGGGCGGCCCCGCAGCACGCTCACGGCCGCCGCCTCCACGAACCCCGGCCCGGGCTCACCCACCTGCTCTCCCGTGGCCAGGTCCCGGATGCAGGTCTCGTAGGCGTTGGCGCTGACGGCCAGCGGGGACTCGAACGCCGGGTCCGTCGCCACGACGTGCGTCATGGCATTGATCTCCATGGTGGCGCACTGGCGGCCGCCGCCGTCGACCTCGGAATCGGCGTCGGCGTCGGCGTCGGCGTCGGCGTCGGCGTCGGCGTCGGCGTCGGACGACGGATCGGTGCCGGCGTGGGACTCCTCGACCAGGTCGCTCCCCGTGCCGAACTCCCGTCCCGTGATGAGGTCCCACCGCCGGACGGTGCCCCAGCCGTGGCCGGTGACGACGACGGGACGGCCGTCCACCACCGCCGTCCCGAGCGCGCGTACGGTGCCGGTGCGTATGCTCAGCAGTTCTCCGCCGCCGGCAGGGGCGGCCGGGTCCCACACCCGCACCCTCCCGTCGACGCTGCCGCCGACCACCACCGGCCGGCCCTCGATCGGTACGGTGGCGAGCGAGTTGATCCAGGAGCCGCCCTCCCCCGGGTGCAGGACGACCGGCTCGCCTCCGCCCTCTCCCGCGACGAGCTCCGACACCCGGACCGACCCGCCGGAGTGCGCGGTGACGGCGACCGGACGGCCGTCCAGGACCGTCGTGACGAGTGCCCGCACAGCGCCGCTGTCACCGGCTGCGGCCGCGCCGCTGTCGCCGACTGCGGCCGTACCGAGCTTCCGGCCCGTGGCGAGGTCCCACCATTGCAGCGTGCCGTCCTCGCAGCCGGCGACGGCGAGCCCGCGGTCCGCCACGACCACGGTCGCCACCGCACCCACCGTGGCGGGTGCGGGCAACGCGTACCGCAGCCGGGAGTCCAGGCCGGTACCGGTCGCCCACTGCACGACCCACGGATCACCGGTGTCCCCGCCGACCGCCACCGCGGCGATGCCCCGCGCCAACTCCCGGTGTCCGTACCGGGCGGCGTCCAGGGCCAGCACCTGCCGTCGCAGCTGCGCACCGGATTCACGGTGCAGATGCCCTGACGTCCGGTACACGGCCGCCGCCGCGGCTTCCTCCCGTCCCACAGCGCCGTCCAGGGCCGCCACGACCTGTTCCGGGTCGCCGTTCACCAGCCACTCCGGATCGGCCAACCGCCCATCCACCGACACAACGTCACGACCCGGACCATCACCCGGGAACTCACCGGTCATGACCGGCACCCTAACCACACCCGCCCAGCCCGGTCCGCCGAACCGGCAGGCCGGCCTCCTGAGCTCCGGGCCAAACCCGGTGACACGCGCGTGCGGTGCGGGGAGACTGGTGACGGACATCCGCAGACATCCGCAGACATCCGCAGACATCCGCAGACATGCGCGGGCATCCGCGGGCAGTCGAAGTCCGAAGGCACAAGGGGGAAGGGGAAAGGGTGGCACTGGCGAAGAAGGGTTCCCGCCGCATCGTCGTCGACGGCGTCGAGTACCGCTGGCGAGTGAGCAGGAAGCACTGGTGCTGCAGCTACGACGGCGTCACCCTGGGCTACCGGGTGGAGGACGCTTCCTCGCCCGGAACGACGCTGGTCGTGGAGACCGGTCGGCCGGCCGTCTTCGAACCGAGCCTCGCGCCCGGTGAGCTCGTCCTGCCGCGCGAAGTCGCCGCCGGCATCCGGGCCGCGCTGTCGGACGGCTGGACGCCGAGGTCCGACGGTTCACCGTTCAAGCTGCACCTCTCCGCGGTCTGACGGGACCGTACCGGAGGGCCCGAGAGTGCGGGAGGGCCGCCCGCCGGCCACGGGACGCTGCGCCGACTGGAACGCAACGGCGTGGTCGAGCGCGAGGTGACCGCCACCCGTCCGGTGGCGGTCACCTACCGGTGGTGCAGCCCGCCCGGGCCGGCGGGGGGCGGACCCCGCGGACCCCGTCGGCGCGGGCCGGACCCGTCACTGCGGCCGCAGGTTCAGGACGAGGTCGCGCGGGAGGCCGTGGGTGTCGTGGAGGTAGTGGAGGTCCTCCTCGGTCAGCGGGCCGCGGAACCGGGGGCGGGCCAGCACCTGGCGGCCGCGCTCCAGGAGGCGGCCGAACCGGCGCTCCTCGTCGAGCAGCACCCGGCGGACGACGTCCGGGTCCCCCTCCTGGCGGAAGTGGTCGAGGGTGTGCCGGATCAGCTCGCCGGGCAGGTCGACGAGACTGCCCTGCGGGTGGTCGCGGCGCAGGACGGTGAGCACCCGTCGGACGAGCCGGCGCAGCACGTAGCCGCGGCCGGTGTTGGAGGGGAGCACACCGTCGCCGATCACCACGACGGCCGAGCGCAGGTGGTCGCAGACCAGCCGCAGTGACGGTTCGTCCAGCTGCCACAGGGTGGGCACGGTCCGGCGCCAGGGGTCGAAGACGTCGCAGTCGAACACTGACCGTCGGCCCTGGAGCAGCGAGGCCAGCCGTTCCAGGCCGAGTCCGGTGTCGACGTTGCGTTGCGGGAGGGACACCAGGGAGCCGTCGTCGAGCCGTCGGTGGCGCATCATCACGTGGTTCCAGACCTCCACCCAGCGGTCGTCACCGGTGGGTGTCGACTCGGGCGGGGTGTCGCCGGTCCACAGGAAGATCTCCGAGTCGGGGCCGCACGGGCCGGTCGGCCCGTTGGACCACCAGTTGTCCTCGACGGTGAGTTCCACCGGCACCCCGTGCCCCTGCCACAGCTCCAGGGAGGCGGTGTCGGGGCCCGTCCGGTCGTCGCCGCCGAAGACCGTGGCGTGCAGCAGCCCGGGATCGACGCCGAAGCCCTCGGTGAGCAGGCCGTAGCCCCAGTCGAGGCTCTGCGGGCCCTCGTAGTCGCCGAGCGACCAGGTGCCGAGCATCTCGAAGACGGTCAGGTGGGTGGCGTCGCCGACCTCGTCGAGGTCGGTGGTGCGCAGGCAGCGCTGCACGTTGACCAGCCGCCGGCCCAGGGGGTGCGGGCGTCCTTCCAGGTACGGGGTGAGCGGGTGCATGCCCGAGGTGGTGAACAGCACGGGGTCGCCGGGCGGCGGCAGCAGGGTCGAGCCGGTGATCCGGCGGTGGCCGCGGTCCTCGAAGTACTCGACGAACGTGCGGACGATCTGGTCCGTGTCCACGGGGTGGCTCCTTCGCGTGTGACGGGGAGGCGCCGGACAACGGGCCCACGCGATCGTCGGAACCGGGGAGGAAACACCTCCGGGCCACCGCCGGCGGACCGTGTCCGGTCGCCGGGGGGAGTCGGGAATGACGTCAGGCGGCGGCAACCGGCGAGCTGGTCGCTCGCGCGGTCGCGGTGGTGGTGGTGGTGGTGGTGTCCAGGCCGGTGACGTTCATGGCACCCAGGGTAGTGCGGCCGGTCTGCGCGGCGCACGCGGTTTTCGGCCGGACGCCGCCCGGGCAGCCGCGAGGACGCCGCCGCAGCCGGTCACCCGGTCTGCTGCCGCCGGAGGCCGTCGAGGATGAGGTCGAGTCCGAAGGTGAACTCGTCGCCGTAGGCGTACCCGGGGCGCAGGACGTGGGCGGTCGCGATCTCGGTGAGGTACGGGTACTCGCCGGCGTCGAATCCGCTCAGGATGGACTCCGCGACCTCGGCGGTCTCCTCCGGGGTGTCGAAGGGCAGGGCCTTCTCCTGCAGGGCGAATCCGTAGACGTAGCTGTCGAGGGCGGAGACGGCGTGGGCGGTCAGGGCGAGGGAGAACCCGGCCCGGCGCAGGCAGCCGAGGACGGCGTCGTGGTGGCGCAGGGTCGCGGGGCCCGGTGTGGCGCGCGACTCCATCAGCCCGATGGCCCAGCGGTGGCGGGACAGCGCAAGGCGGACGGAGATCGCCCGCTGCCGCATCGCCCGCTGCCAGTCGTCGCCGGGCACGGGCAGCTCGACCTCGTCGAAGACCAGGTCGACCATGCCGTCGAGCAGGTCCTCCTTGTTGGCCACGTGGTTGTAGAGGGACATGGCCTCGACCCCGACGGCCTGGCCGAGCTTGCGCATGGAGAGCGTCTCCAGGCCGCCGGCGTCGGCCAGTTCGACGGCCGCCTCCAGCACCCGGCGTCGGGTGAGCGTCTCGCGGGCCGGCTGCGGCGTGGGGGCGGTACGTCGGGTCACGGTGGGTGGTCACGTCCTCTCTCGGTCTTCGGCGTCTCTCGGCCTTCGGCGTTTCTCGGTCTCCAGCGTTGCGAGCTTACGCCGTAAGTGCTGTACTTACGGCGTAAGTGCAGCACTTACGCCGTAAGTGGCGGGCGAGGACCAGGAGCAGTGACGATGCGGATGCGGAACACGGGCAAGTCGACCGGGACCACCGACGGGACCGGGACGATGGCAGCCGTCGTCCAGGAGCGCTACGGCGCCCGGCCGGAGGACGTGCTGCGCACGGGGCGGCTCCCCCTGCCGGGCATCGGCGCCGGCGAGGTCCTGGTCCGGGTGCGGGCCTCCAGCGTGGACCGGGGCACCTGGCACATGATGGCCGGGCTGCCGTACGCCGTCCGGCCCGTGAGCGGGCTGCGCAGGCCGAAGCTCCCCAACCCCGGCCGCAACCTCGCCGGGATCGTCGAGGCGGTCGGCCGCGAGGTGACCGGGTTCGCGCCCGGCGACGAGGTCTACGGCACGGCCCCCGCCGCCTTCGCCGAGTACGCCGTCGCCCGCCCCGACCGGATCGCCCCCAAGCCGGCCGGGCTCACCTTCGAGGAGGCGGCGACGGTGCCCGTCAGCGCGCTCACCGCGCTCCAGGCGGTGCGCGACAAGGGCCGGGTCCGGGAGGGCCGGCGGGTCCTGATCACCGGAGCCGCCGGTGGCGTGGGCACCTTCGCCGTCCAACTCGCCCACGGCCTGGGCGCCGTGGTCACGGCCGTCGCGAGCACCGGCAAGCTCGACGCCGTACGGGCGCTCGGCGCCGACCACGTGGTCGACTACACCCACGAGGACTTCCTCGCCGCCCCGGCGCGCTACGACACCATCATCGACATCGCGGGCAACCGCACCCTGCGGGACCTGCGCCGCGCGCTCGCGCCCCGCGGCAGACTCGTCATCACCGGCGGTGAGACGAACGGCCGCTGGCTCGGCGGCACCGACCGCCAGCTCCGCGCCCAGCTGCTGTCCCCGTTCACCGACCAGCACCTGGGCACCTTCATCGCCTCCGAACACGCGGACGGGCTGCGCGAGCTGACCGCGCTCGTCGACGCGGGCACGCTCCGCCCCGTCGTGGACCGGACCTACCCGCTCGCCGAGGCCGCCGCGGCCGTCCGGCACCTCCTCGACGGCCGCGCCACCGGCAAGCTGGCGCTCGCGCTGCCCACCGGGTGACGTCCGGTTCCGCCGGCCAGGATGCGGGGACCGACGGTGCGGGCGGGGGCGCGGCGGCGCCGGTCAGGCCTGCTGGCCGGTGGCGGCGAGGACGATCTCGCGGACGGTGACGTGCTGCGGCTGATGGTAGGCGTAGGCGATCGCCTCGGCCACGGCGTGCGCGTCCAGGGCGCCGCTGGCGGACTCCTTCCAGGCCTCGTAGTCCTGCCTGATCCGCTCGTCAGTGGTGTGGGAGAGGAGTTCCGTCTCCACGGCGCCGGGGGCGACGGTGACCACGCGCACACCGGCGGCAGCCACCTCCTCGCGCAGGTTCTCCGACATCGCGTGGACGGCGAACTTGGTGGCCACGTACGCGGTGTGGTTCGGGAAGGTCTTGCGACCGGCGACGGAACCGACATTGATGATCGTGCCGGTGCCCCGGGCGAGCATCCCGGGGAGCACCGCGCGCACGCCGTACAGCACGCCCTTGACGTTCAGGTCGATCATCCGGTCCCACTCCTCGGCGCCCTGGTCGGCGATCCGGCCGAGGAGCATGGCGCCGGCGTTGTTGACGATCGCGTCCACCGGGCCGAACCGCTCCTCGGCCTCGCGCACCGCCGCCGCGAACGCGTCCCGGTCGGTGACGTCGACCTTGCGGCACAGGGCCCGGGGCAGCGCGAGCTCCTCCAGCTTCTCCAGCCGCCGCCCGAGCAGCAGCAGCGGGTGTCCCTGGGCGGACAGGAGGCGGGCGGTGGCCGCGCCGATGCCGGAGCCGGCACCGGTGACGACGATCAGGGGCTTGGACAAGGCGGTCCCTCTTCGGTCTTCGGACGGTACGAACGGTGTGTCGTGATCCAGCAGACCACCGGCCGGAGCGCCGCGGGCACCGGCAGCGGGGGCGGGACGTACAGGGGGTCCACCGGACCCCCTCACGCGGTGCGGCGACGGCGCGCGGCGGCCTAGCCTGGACGGATGAGCACGTCGGCCGGGCGCGAGCCCAACCTCGAACTGCGCGACTTCCTGCGTTCGCGCCGGGCCCGCGTCAGCCCCGACGAGGCCGGACTCGGTCCGGCCGGCGGCGGGCGCCGGGTGCCGGGGCTGCGCCGCGAGGAGGTGGCGCGGCTGGCGGGCATCAGCGTGGACTACTACGTGCGCCTGGAACGCGGACGCAACCCGAACGCCTCCGCGCAGGTCCTCGAAGCGGTGGCCCGCGCACTGCGCCTCGACGCGGCCGAGCGCGCCCACCTGTCCGACCTGGTCCGCCCGCGGCCGGGCTCCGGCCGGCGCCGCCCGGTGGCGCCGCAGCGGGTGCGCCCCGGGCTGCTCCGGCTCCTCGACTCCCTCGCCGACACCCCCGCGATGATCATGGGACACCGGCTGGACGTGCTCGCCGCCAACACCCTCGCCAAGGCGCTGTACACCGACTTCGACACCCTGCCGCACCGCGAGCGCAACCTCGCCCGGTTCATCTTCCTCGACCCGGCCGCCCGCGACCTGCTCACCGACTGGGACACCGCGGCCCGCGGCACGGTCGCGGCCCTGCGCCTGTACGCGGGACGCCACCCCCACGACCCCCGGCTGACCGAACTGGTCGGCGAACTCTCCGTCCACGACGAGGACTTCCGCCAGTGGTGGGCCGACCACGACGTCCTCGAATACACCCACGGCACCAAGCACTACCGGCACCCGCTCGTCGGCGAACTGGCCCTCGACTACGAGTCCCTCACCCTGCCCGACGACCCCGACCAGGCCCTCTACCTCTACACCGCCGAACCCGGCAGCCCCTCCGCGCACGCGCTACGCCTGCTGGGCAGCTGGTCGGCACCCGACCCCGCGGCCCGCACCACCGGCCGGACCTGAGCGGTGGGCGCGCCGGCCCCGGCACCGACGCCGGGAAGCAGCTTCGATCCCTCCGCCGTGAACCGCCCCGGGGATGCTCCTATGGATGTCGAGCGGCTTCAATGAGGTCGCTTTGCATGGTTTTTCGGGTGGTGTCGGGAGTGCGGATCGACCGCAGTAAGGCGCGGTAGACCTCGCGGGCGATGTGGCGTTTCAGGCATCGCATGATGCCCTTCTTGCAAGGCCTTCGGCGGTTCGCCTCTCGACGTAGGTGCGGGTGCGTTCGGGTCCGGAGTTCGCGGGCCTCGGGCCTGATGCGGCCCACGTCCTCCGCCGTGCTTGGTCGGAGTGGCACGATCAGGCAGCCCGGTCCTGGACGGCATTGGAGGATGAGGAGTCCGCCGCGTTGCTGGTCCTCCACCACGCCTTCGACCGTCGTCGCAAGGGCCGCGACGAGGCGTACGCCGCCCTCGATGAGCTGCTGAGCGCCTGGATCGGCGAGGCCCGCGCTGTTGTCGCGCAGCACGGTGGCGCACCCCGGCGGCTCGTAGCGGTGAAGGTACCGCCTCGCCCGAAATACACCGACAGCTGTCGTACCCGCGATTCGATGACGCAGTGGGAGGCGGCCGTCCTCGCCATGTACCAGGTGGCGGCCGACTGGCAGACCGGCACCGTCGCGCTGCTCGTGCCGCACCTCGTCGCCGAGCACCTGCTCGTCGGCTCTACCGGCAGTATGTGCGCCGAAGCGCTCAAAAAGTCCGGGCTGCCGGTGGAGGCGCCGCTCGCCAGGTGGGCTCCCGGGAAGGCCGACAAGCGGTAGGAGTGGCGACGGCCTGGGGACTCACGGCGCTTGACCGCCCGCCGCGCGGACTGGAGGAATGGCTGACGACGACTCCGAGGCGATCTCCATGGCACAACAGCAACCTGCGGCCCGTCTCGGGCCTGGGCGGGGCCGACCGGACAACCCCGAGACTAGCTCCCTTCCTCGTCAACGCCTACCTCGTCATCGGGAGCCGAGGCCGCCGCAGCGGGACCCTGATGCGCGCCAGGGGTAGCGGCACAGCTGTTGGACAGGGCGCTGACCTCGGGTGAGCAAACCAACATTTGCCACCGCACGAGAGCCTTCGAGTCAGCCGATCTACTGCCGGCTCACTCGAAGGCTCTCGTCATCTACTACAGGCGCTCGGGCGTTCCGATGCCGAGGAGGTCCATGCCCTGGCGGAGGGTCTGGCCGGTCAGCTGGCACAGCAGCAGCCTTGTCTCCATGACCTCGTGGCTGGGTGCCTTGAGGACGGGACAGTGCTCGTAGAACGTGGTGTACGCCGCGGCGAGGCTGTGCAGGTAGGCGCAGAGGCGGTGGGGTTCGAAGGTCTCGGCGACGAGGTTCACGGTGGTGCCGAATTCGTCGAGGAGGAGGCCGAGGGCGCGTTCGGCCGGTTCCAGGGCGAGGTTCTGGTGGGCGGTCGGGGTGACGTCGTCGGGGGCCTTGCGCAGGATGGACTGGATGCGGGCGTATGCGTACTGGAGATAGGTGCCGGTGTCGCCGTTGAGGGAGACCATGCGGTCGGCGTCGAAGATGTAGTCGCGGGTGCGGGAGGTCGAGAGGTCGGCGTACTTGACCGCGCCGATGCCGACCTGCTTGGCCCGGTCTTCGAGTTCCTCGGTGGCGAGCTGGGGGCTCTTCTCGGCGACGACGGTACGGGCCCGGTCGACGGCTTCGTCGAGGAGGTCCATGAGGCGGACAGTCTCGCCGGAGCGGGTCTTGAAGGGCTTGCCGTCCTTGCCGAGGACGGTGCCGAAGCCGAGGTGCAGGGCGCGGACGTCGTCGGGGAGCCAGCCGGCGCGGCGGGCGGTCTCGAAGACCATCCGGAAGTGCAGGGCCTGGCGGCTGTCGACGACGTAGAGGAGCTGGTTGGCGCCGAGCATGCCGACGCGGTCGCGGATCGCGGCGAGGTCGGTGGTGGCGTAGCCGTAGCCGCCGTCGCTCTTCTGGACGATGAGCGGGGTCGGTTCGCCGTCGGGGCCCTTGATGTCGTCGAAGAAGACGCACAGGGCTCCATCTGAGCGCACGGCCACGCCGGAGGCTTCGAGGTCGGCGCACACGTCGGCGAGCATCGGGTTGTAGTAACTCTCGCCGACGGCGTCAACGTCTTCGAGGAGGACGCCGAGGCGGGCGTAGACGGCTTCGAAGTAGACCTTCGACTCGTCGACCATGCCCTGCCAGGACGCGACGGTCTCGGCGTGGCCGGCCTGCAGCTCGACGACGCGCCGGCGGGCCCGGTCGGCGAAGTCGGCGTCGCTGTCGAACTTGGCGCGCGACGCTTTGTAGAGGCGGTTGAGGCGGGACATCGACGGCCCGGAGTCGTCCGGCTCGGTACCCTCGTCGAGCTCGGTGGGGTGCTCGATGAGGTACTGGATGAGCATGCCGAACTGGGTGCCCCAGTCCCCGAGGTGGTTGCGCCGGATGACCTTCTCGCCGCTGAACTCGAGAGCGCGCACGAGCGCGTCCCCGATGATCGTGGAGCGCAGGTGGCCGACGTGCATCTCCTTGGCGATGTTCGGCTGGCTGTAGTCGATCACCGTTACGCCTGGCTCGGCCTTGCTGCCGACACCGAGTCGGGCGTCGGCCGCGCGGGCGGCCAGTCGCTCGAGGATGGCGGCGTCGGTGACGGTGACGTTGATGAAGCCGGGCCCGGAGACCTCCAGGTTCGCGATCACCTGGTCAGCCCCGAGGTACTCGAGCACGCGCGCAGCCACCTCGCGGGGGTTGGTCCGCAGCGGCTTGGCCAGGCTCATGATGCCGTTGGCCTGGAAGTCGGCGCGGTCACTTCGTCGCAGCTGGGGGTCGCTGTCCGCGGCGTCGGGGAACGCAGTGGAGATCGCCTGTGCGAAGCGCTCGCGCAGCGCGTCGGCGATGGAGAGGACCGTAGGCATAGATCGAAGGACCACTTCTGTGAGAGGGCGGGCTCCGCGGACATACCGCGGGAGTCGCACAGCCACCGCACCAACGTGACGGTTGGGGATGCATGCCGATTGTCCCATGCCCCCGCAGGCATCCACGCGCTCGATCTTCCACGGCGCGGCAACGCCTCGCCCTCGCAGTGGTCGGCGAGGCAACTACGGCTCAACGATTTTGACTCGCAATCAGTTAGTGCCGCGACGTCCTTCGCCTTCCGTGCAGAGCCAGGCAGGTGCAGGGGTGCCCGGCCCGGGCCGTGCCCGGGCCGGGCAGTCAGTCAGGCGCGACCGCGACCGCGACCAGACACTGATGCCAACGCGACCCGGACGGTCTCAAGGATCGCCGCCTGCGAGCTCCTTACGAAAAAGTGGTCACCGGGAAGAACGTGCAGCTCGAATTCTGCCGTCGTCTGCTCGCGCCAGGCCTCCATACGCGTGGGCGGCACCTCGGCGTCCTCGGCCCCGGCGAACGCCACTACGGGGCACCCGAGCGGCGGCTCCGGTCGGTGGTGGTACCTCTCACACACCGAGAGGTCCGCACGAATGGCCGGCAGGAGGACTTCCAGCAACTCGGGCTCGGCGAGAACGTCCTCCGGAAGGCCGCCCAGTGTCCGGAGTTTCGCGACCACCACATCGTCGGGCTGGTCGTGGACACCGGGTTGTTCGCGCGGGAGCTGCGGCGCGGGTCCACCGGAGACGAAGAGTGCGCATGGCTCCGGCAGGCCCCGTCGGCGCAAGGCCCGCGCCAGTTCGTACGCCAGGAGTGCCCCCATACTGTGGCCGAACAGGGCGTAGGGAGTGTCGAGTTCGTCCTCGATGGCCGTTGCGAGCGCGTCGACGAGCGGCTCGCTTTCGGTGAAGGCCTGGTCGCGCCAGCGCGACTGGCGGCCGGGCAGCTCGACGGGGCAGACCTCGATCGTGTCGTCGAGGGCGGCAGCCCACGAGGCGTAGGCCGAGGAGCCGCCGCCGGCGTGGGGCAGGCACAGGAGCCTGACGCTGGGTGCGGCCGGGCGCCGCGCGCCCACGATCCAGCCGTGGGCGCGCTTCGCCGCGATGACTGCGGTGCGGTTCACGATGTGTGTTCTCCAGGATGGTCTCAGTCGTCGGCGAGGAGCGACTGGGCTTCCTCGTCGGATATGCCCTCGATCTCGGCGATCAGCAGGTCCTCGATGAGGAGGGCAGTTTCCCCCAAGGTCTCGCTGTCGAAGAGGACGCGGATCGGGATGTCCAGGTCGAGCGCCTTGCGCAGGTGGACCACCGCGCGCATCGCCATCAGCGAGTCGCCGCCCAGCAGGAAGAAGTTGTCGTGGATGCCGACCCGTTCGACGTTCAGCATGCTCGACCAGACCTCGGCGATGGCCTCCTCGACGGGCGTGCCGGGAGCCTCGTACGGGGGCGCGGTCTCGTCGGCCGCGTTCTCCGGAACCACAAGCGCCCGCCGGTCGACCTTGCCGTTCGCCGTGAGCGGCAGGGCGTCGATCTCCAGGAAGACTGTCGGCACCATGTACGCCGGCAGCTTCTCCCCGAGGAACTCCCGAATGTCCTGGGGCATCGCGCCACCGGTCTGCGGGACGACGAACGCCACCAAGCGCTTGGTGCCACGCGGATCCCCGTCCACCACGGCGACGGCGGCGCGGATGTCCGGGTGCTGCATGAGTGCGGCCTCGATCTCGCCCAGTTCGATTCGGTAACCCTGCACCTTGACCTGGAAGTCCTCGCGGCCGAGGAACTCGATGTCCCTGCTCGGCAGGAAGCGGCCGAGGTCGCCGGTCCGGTAGAGCCGGTCGCCGGTCACCGGGTCGGTGATGAAGCTGGCCTTGGTCTTCGTCTCGTCCCGCAGGTAGCCGTCGGCGAGGCCGACGCCGCCGATGTAGAGCTGGCCCGGAACGCCGATGGGACGCGGGCGCAGCGCCTCGTCGAGCACGTGAAACGTCTGGTTCCGCATCGGTCGGCCGTACGGGATGCTCGCCCAGTGCTCCGGCACCTCTCCGATCGGATACAGGATGGACCAGATCGAGGCCTCCGTCGCGCCGCCGAGGCTCACGACCTCCGGCGCCGCGAACAGCTGCCGAATGCGGTCCGGGAGCGTCACCGGCAACCAGTCGCCGCTGAGCATCACCAGCTTGAGCCCGCCGCCATTCGTACCGGCCCCGGTCAGCCCCTTCACGCTCATGTGCTCGACCAGCAGCTCCATCAGCGCCGGCACGGAGTTCCAGACCGTGACCCCGGCCTCACCCATGAGTGCCAGCCAGGCCGCCGGGTCGCGGTGGGCCCGGGCGTCCGGCACGACCACCGCGCCGCCGACTGCGAGCGGGCCGAACACGTCGTAGACCGACAGGTCGAAGCTGAGCGAGGACAGCGCCAGGACCCGGTCGTCCTCGCCCACGCCGAACCGCTCGTTGATGTCGACGACCGTGTTGAGGGCGCCCCGGTGGTTGATCATCACTCCCTTGGGCAGCCCGGTGGAGCCGGAGGTGAAGATGACGTACGCGAGGTCCTCCGGCTTCGTACGGATCGCTCCCGACGGAGCAGCGGCGGCCTCGGCGTCCGACGCGAGATCGAGCCGGTCCACCTGCAGCACGGTGTCCACGCCCGCGAAGCGGTCGGCCCCGTCCTCCGCCACGCGCGATTGCGTCAGGACCGAGCGGACGTGTCCGTGGTCCAGCAGCAACCGGATCCGCTCGTCGGGCAGTTCGGGGTCGATGGGCAGGTAAGCCGCACCGGCGGCGAGGATGCCGAGCACGGCCGCGCACTGCTCCCAGCCCTTCTCCATGACCACCGCGACGAGATCGTTCGGGACGACCCCGACGACGCCGAGGCGGGCGGCGATGCCGCAGGCGTGCGCGGCCAGTTCACCGTAGCTCAGGGTGCGGCTCGGGGTGATGACGGCGGGCCGCTCGGGCGTGCGCGCCGCAATGGCGAAGAACGGCTCGTGGAGTAGGCCCGAGGGCAGAAGCCCGTCGGTCCGGTTGTACTCCTCCCACGCGGCCAGGTCCGTGCGGGGTACGAGCGAGGGCACCGGACGGCCCCAGTTGTCGTCGTCGAGCGCGAGCCATTCCAGGAGGTCCAGCGTGGCGGCGTGCATCGCCGCGACCATGCCTTCCGGGAAGAGCCCCTCGACCGCGTCGATGTCCAGGACGAGGGCGCCGGCGGCCTCGTACACCTGCGCGTCGATCCAGACCTGGGGCGTCTGCGAAATGCTGTAGACCACCTCGCCGAGCTGGTCGTCGTCACCGTGGTTGACGAACAGACTGGTGAACACGACCGGCATCGCCGCCGCCGCGTCACCGCGGGCCTTTTTCATCTCCCGCATCACGCGCAGGCCGCTGAACAGCCGGTGGTCGAGGTCGGCCACCAGTCGGTCACGCACTGCCACCGCCCGCGTCTCGAACGGCGCCTCGCTGAGGGCGTCGATCTCCAGCAGCGTCACTGAGGTGAAGTCGCCGATGATCTCCTCGACCTGCGGATGCAACGGAAGCCGGTTCGCCATGGGGAGGTTGAGGGTGAAGCGGCTGTTCTTCGACCACGTCGCGAGCACCTCGCTGTATGCCGTCAGCAGCAGCGCCGTGGGGGTGAGGCCGCGCCGCGAGGCCGATGCCTTGACGCGGGCCCAGGACTCCTGTGGCAGCTCCCCGCCCGTGCGGTGGAAGCGAGGGGTGTCGATGGTGCGCGGGTCTCGGGCCAGCGGCAGCTCGGGGGCGAGAGCCAGTTCGGGGATGCGCTCCTGCCAGTAGGCCTCGGCCCGTCGGAAGCGCTCGCCCGACTCCAGGCTGTGCTCCGCCAGCACGTAGTCCCGGAAAGTGAGTTCGAGCTCGGGAAGCTCGGCGTCGGGGTTGGTGTAGAGCTCGACGAGCTCCCGCATCAGGAGGCCGTACGCCCAAGCGTCGGTGATCAGCCCATCGACGCTGTAGTGCACCCGGCCCCGGCCGCCGTCCATGACGGTGGCGCGAAGGTCGAACAGCGGCCAGCAGTCGGGGACGAAGACCTGGTGCGACAGCTCCTGACGGGTCCGCTCCAGAACCTCCCGCGCCGCCTCCTCGGTCAGGCCGCGCACGTCCTCGGTCGCGATGGCGTAGTCGGGGACGTCGTCGAGGATCTGCTGCTCGCCCTGCGGGAGCACGATGACGCGCAGCATGCCGTGACGTCGGATCAGGCGCCGGAACGCGCGCTCCATCCGGGGCACGTCCAGGTCCGGGACGTCGAACTCCTCGTAGCCGTGCATACCCACATTGCCGAGCTCGAAGACGCCGGTCCGGCCGACGAAGTACGCCTGCTGCACGTCGGTGAGGGGGAAGGGCTCCGCCGCGGCGGCGGGGTCGGGCACGACGGTGGGCCAGAGCTCGACGGCAGCGTCGGGCCGGACGCGCGCGGCACGCAGGGCAGCGGCAATGCCCCGGATCGTCGGGTCCGTGAAGAGGGTGCTCAGCGGCAGCTCGACTCCGCACACCTCGCGCATCTGGGTCGCGAACTGGGCGGCGAGCAGGGAGTGGCCGCCGAGCTCAAAGAACCCGGTGGTGGGCGCGATGTGCCGGACACCGAGCAGGTCTTCGAAGATCACCGCGACCTCGCGCTCGGTCTCGTCCTCGTACGCCGGCTCACCGTCGGCGACATCCTCGCCGCCGGAAGGGAGGGACTGCGCGGGCTCGTCCTCCGGCGTCACGACGACCTGGCACCCCGACACCGCACCCACGACGCGCGCCGCACGGCGCTCGACGCTCGCGGGGTCGCCGACCAGCCAGGTGTAGCTCGTCCACGGGGTCTCGCACTCCCGGGCGGCCAGCGCGAGGAAGGCTTCGACCACACCTGCGAGCTGCGGCTCGCCCACCTCGGTCCCCGTGCGGCCGACCAGGTGAACCTCGACCGCCCGGTGCCCGTGGGCCACGGCGGAGGCGACGTTCCCGAGCAGCGCGAGGGCGTCGTCTTCGGCAGCATCCGCGGCCAGCACCACCACGGCGGTCGCCGGCCCGGCGAGGTCCGTGCCGGCGGTGGGGCCGGTCCGCACGGAGGCGCCGACCCGGGTCAGCGCGCGGCCGAACGGGGCCGTCTGCGGTTCGTCGCCCCAGAGCGTGAAGTGGGCGCCTCGGTGCCGCTCGTTCGGCTCCCGAGGCGCATCCGGCAGGGGCTCCAGCACCGGCGCGAACCGGTGCCCGCCGCGCAGCGCGACCACGGGTGCGTGGGCCGCGCCGCACAGCTCCCCGAGCAGCGCGGTGGCGAGGCGGCGCGCCGCGGCCGCTGTGCCCGACACAGTGACGTCGACCAGGGTCCGCCGGCGACCGCCCTGCGCCCAAGCGGCCAGTGTTCCCCGAGTCGGTACGAGGGGCTCCTCGCCCGTGACGTCGAGCGCGCCCGACGTCACCGCCACGATCCGCGCGTCCGCGTCCCCGCGCTCCGTCAGTGCTTGCTCCCAGGCGCTCAGGCTGGCCGGGGCGAGCGTCTGTGCGTCCAGCATCCCGACCAGCACGCCCTCGACCGGCACGCCCGCCTCGACCTTCGAGGCCAGCACGTCCGCACCGGCCGCGGCAGACGCGGCGGTGACCACCGTCTTGCCATGGGCGCGCAGCCGGTCCACCACCGCGTCCACGGTGTCCGTCCGGTCCGCGGCCACGAGCCACGCCCCCCGGGCCTCCTCGCCACGCAGCACGCCAACCGGGCCCAGCCTACGGAAGCCGCGCGCCAGGAGTGCGCCGGGGACGACCGGGGCCGCCGCCGTGCCGTTGGGAGCGTCGACCCAGCACCGCTCGTGCTCGAAGGGGTAGGTGGGGAGCACGGTCCGGCGCGGGACCTCGGCACCGTGCAGGGCCTCCCAGTCCACCGAGGCGCCCCGGCACCACACTTCGCCGACGGCGGCCAGCAGCTCGGCCTCGGCGTCGCAGTCCGGTCCGTTCGACGGCAGCGACGCGACGGCTCCGCGGCCGTCCTCGCCCGCGCCCGCGAGGCGCACCAGGCTCTGGCCCGGGCCGACCTCCAGCAGCAGCGTGCCCGGGCGGCGCACGGTGTGCAGACCGTCGGCGAAACGGACCGTGGCACGGATCTGCTGCGCCCAGTAGGCCGGGCTGACGGCCTCCTCGTCAGTGATCCAGACGCCGGTCACGCTGGAGACGAACGGAATCTGCGGGGCCGACAGGCGGACCTGTGCGACCTCGGCCTCGAACGCCGCCGCGGCGGCCTCCATCATGCGGGAGTGGAAGGCGTGCGAGGTCCGCAGGCGCTTGGTCGCCACGCCCTGTCCTGCCATGCGCGCCTCGAATCGGACGACCGCGTCAAAGGGGCCGGACACCACGCAGGCCCGGGGCCCGTTCACCGCAGCGAGGTCCAACTCGCCGTCGAGCAGCGACGCAACCTCGTTCTCCGGGAGCGGCACGGCGACCATGGCGCCGGCCGCGGCGTCCTGCATGAGCCGTCCGCGCGTCGCGACGAGGCTCAGCGCGTCCTCGGGCGACATGACCCCGGCCAGGCAAGCGGCCACCAGCTCACCGAGGCTGTGACCGAGCATCGCCGCCGGGCGGACGCCCCAGGACATCCAGAGCCGGGCCAACGCGTATTCCAGCACGAAGAGCGCAGGCTGAGCGAAACGGGTCTGGTGGATCGTTTCGGTCGGCTCCGCCTCCGTCGCCCCGGGGTACAGCAGACGGCGGACGTCCTCTTTGAGGACGGGCGCGAGGACATCGGCCGCCAAGTCGACCTCTGTGCGGAACACCGGCTCGTTCTCGTAGAGGGCCTGCCCCATCCGAATCCGCTGCGCGCCCTGGCCCGAGAACAGGAAGACGACTTCACGGTCCTTCGCGGTCTCCTGCGTGGCGGACCGGTCGAACGCCGGCAGGGCCAGGGCGTCGGCAGCCTCCTCCGTGCCGCCGGCCACGACGAAACCGCGGTGCTCCAGCGTCCAGCGACCGCGCTGGAGGGTGTACGCCACGTCGGCCAGGCCCCCGCCCTCCTCCGGGCGGGCGCGCAGGTGCGCGGCGAGCTGCGTTCCGGTGGCCCGCAGAGCCGTCGCCGTGGCGGCGGAGAGCGGCAGTACGTGCAGACGGCGTCCGCCCACCGTCGACACGCGTGCGGGCGCCTCCTCCAGCACCACGTGGGCGTTGGTCCCGCCGATACCGAAGGAGCTGACGCCGGCGCGCAGCACCCGGCCGGACCACGGCACAAGGGCCGCATTTACGTGGAACGGGCCTTCCTCCAGGCCGAGTTGCGGGTTCGCCCGACTGAAGTGCAGCGACGGCGGCAGCTCGCGCGCCGTCAGCGCGAGGACTGTCTTGATCAGCCCGACGACTCCGGCGGCGGTGTCCAGGTGGCCGAGGTTGGTCTTCACCGAGCCGAGGGCAACACGCTGCGGCGCATCGCCGAAGATGGCCTTCAGGGCCGCCACCTCGATCGGGTCGCCGATCGGCGTGCCGGTGCCGTGGGCCTCCACGTATGTCACGGTCGACGGATCCACGTCCGCGACGCCGAGGGCCTCGGCGATGACGTCGGCCTGTCCCTCGACGCTCGGCGCGGTGAAGCCCGCCTTCCGGGCGCCGTCGTTGTTGATCGCGGAGCCGCGGATCACCGCATGGATCGCGTCACCGTCCGCGACGGCGTCCTCCAGGCGCTTCAGCACCACGACGCCGCTGCCGCTGGCCGGGACAGTGCCCGACGCGTCGGCGTCGAACGCCCGGCAGTGGCCGTCCCTAGAGAGGACGCCGCCTTCCTCGTACTGATAGCCCCGACGTTGCGCAGCGGTGACGGTCGCACCGCCCGCGAGGGCCACGTCGCACTCGCCGTTGATCAGGGCCTGGCACGCGGTGTGCACTGCCACCAGAGAGGTGGAGCAGCCGGTTTGCACGCTGACGCTAGGGCCGCGCAGGTCCAGTTTGTAGGAGACGCGGGTCGGCGCGAAGTCCTTGTCGTTGCCGAGCGAGGTCTGGAACTCGCCGATCCGTGCGACCAGGTCCTGACGGCGAAGCAGGTTGTTCACCAGGTAGGAGCTCTCGCCCACGCCCGCGAAGACGCCGGTCACCGCGTCGGTAGCCTCCGACGGGCGGCCCGCGTGTTCAAGCGCCTCCCACGCGCACTCCAGGAAGAGGCGGTGCTGGGGGTCGAGCAGCTGCGCCTCACGCGGGGAGAAGCCGAACAACCGTGCATCGAAGCCCTCCACGCCGTCGAGGGCGCCACGCGCCCGGACGTACCCGGGGCGGGCGATCTCCTCCGGCGTGGCGCCGGCGGCGAGCAGCTCCTCGTCCGTGAAGGTCGCGATGGACTCCACCCCGTCGCGGAGGTTCTGCCAGAAGCCTTCCAGGGTCCGGGCACCGGGGACGCGTACGGCCATGCCGATGACGGCAATGGCGTTGTCGGGCAGGTCGTTCTCGTCGGTCATCGTCTCATCAGTCATCGTTCTTCGTCTCCAACGTCGTGGGGCCGCCCGCTCGCCTTCTCGGCGCTCGCGCCCCTTGCAGGGTCTTTCGTGCCTCGGCCCGGCTGCGGCCCCGGGCCCCGGCGGTCGACGTGTCGCCCGCGGCGAGGTAGCGCGCGAGCGAGCGCACCGTCGGGAAGCGGAAGAGGTCCACCACGGGGACATTCCGGCCGAGTACTTCGGACAGCCGGTTCTGCATCCGCACCATCAGAAGCGAATGGCCACCGGCCTCGAAGAAGTTCTCCTCGGCGCCGATGTCCTCGACCTCAAGGATCCAGCGCCAGATCGCGGCCACCTCGACTTCGAGTTCGCCGGTGGGCAGCAACCGGGCCGCAGCCGCGCCGGCCGGACGGCCGGGTGCGGGCAGGGCGCGCCGGTCGAGCTTGCCGCGTTCGCTGCGCGGCAGTTCGTCAAGGACGACGATCGCGGCCGGCACCATGTATCCCGGCAGCCACTCCTCGGCGTGCGCCCGAAGATCGGCCGACGAAGCCTGGCCCGCGAGTGCCACGTACCCGGCCAGCTGCGGCCGGCCGGGGGTGTCCTCGCGTAGGACCACCACAGCCTCACGCACAGCGGGGTGCGAGCCGAGCGCCGCCTCGATCTCGCCGAGCTCGATGCGGAAGCCCCGCAGCTTGACCTGGTCGTCGGTCCGGCCGAGGAACTCCAGCACCCCGTCGGCCATCCGGCGGGCACGGTCCCGCGTCGCGTACATGCGCTCGCCGGGCCCGCCCCAGGGGTCGGGGAGGAAGCTCTGAGCGGTGCGCGCCGGGTCCCCGAGGTAGCCGCGCGCCACGCCGCCGCCCGCTACGTACAACTCGCCCGCAGCGCCCGGCGGTACCGGGTTGAGCGCGTCGTCGAGCACGTAGGCGCGCACCCCTGGCAGCGGCCGGCCGATCGGGACGGTGGCCCCGATGGCCGACCCGGGCGGGGCCGCCTTCGTCGGCGCGTGGACAGTCGCCGTGACGGTGGCCTCCGTCGGGCCGTAGGCGTTGAGCCACCGGACCCGGTCCGGCGTGGCGGCCTGCCAGTCGGCGAGCTTCGCGCCGTCCACTCGCTCGCTGCCGACCACGACGAGCCGCAACGCGGGGCAGGCGGACACCGGATGGCGGTCGAGCATCGAGACCCACTCGTGCCAGTAGGACGCCGGAAGGTTGAGCACCGACAGGCGTTCCGCCCGGACGAGCTCCATCAGCTCATCGATGCCGGGCACCGGCCCTGGCGGGAGCAGGACGACGCCGGCGCCCCGCACCAGGCTCGCGAAGAGCTCCTCGGCGGCCACGTCGAAGGTGAGGGCGGCGAACTGGAGGACGCGGTCGTCCGGGCCGAGCCCGTACTGCTCCCCAACGGCCGTGAGGGTGTGCACCAGGTTGGCGTGGCTGACGCCGACTCCCTTGGGGCGTCCGGTCGTTCCGGAGGTGTAGAGGACGTAGGCCAGGGCCGCCGGGTGGACCGGCACGACCTCCGCCGCAGGACTCTCCAGAGCGTCCTCGACGGCGGCCCACGGCACTCCCCCGCCCGCCGGCGGGCCGTCCGTGCGCGATCCCAGGACGAGGACGGCGCCCGAGTCGCCTACCACGTACTCGAACCGCTCGCGCGGCGCGCCGACGTCCACCGGAACGTACGCGGCGCCGGCCTTCAGCACGCCGAGCAGGGTGACCGGCCACTCCGGAACGCGGGGCATCCGCACGACGACGGTGTCCCCGGTACGCACCCCGCGGGCGCGGAGGTGGGCGCAGACGGCGTCGGCACGTGCCTCCAGCTCGGCGTACGTGAGCGTCCGGCCGCCCTGTAGGATCGCCGGCCGGTCCGGGTGGCGCCGGGCCGCGGCGGTCACGAGTCCGTCGAGGGTCGTGGCAGGCGCGACCGGGGCCGCCCGGCCGCCGGCGGTGACGCCAGCTTCCTCCGGGCTCGTCATGGTGAGGCCGGACACCCGGCCGCCGGGGTCGGCGAGCGCCGACTCCAGCAAGGTCAGGTAGTGGCGCGTCATCCGCTCGGCCGTCGCCCGGTCGAACAGGTCGGTGTCGTACTCGACGGAGCCGCGCAGCTCGTCCGCGTCGAAGGACGCCTCCTCCCACGCGACCGTCAGGTCGAACTTGGCGACCCGGCTCACCGACTCCCTTGCGGCCACCGACAGCCCCGGCAGGACGGTGGTGCCGCCGGGGATGTTCTGCATCGCGAGCATCACCTGGAAGAGCGGCGTGCGGCTGGGGTCGCGCGGCGGCTTGAGCTCCGCCACGACCTGCTCGAACGGCACGTCCTGGTGGTCGTACGCGCCGATCGTGGTCTCCCGCACACGGGCCAGGAGTTCGGCGAAGGTCGGGTCGTCCTCCCACCGGGAGCGCAGGACGAGCGTGTTGACGAAGAAGCCGACGAGCCCCTCGAACTCCGGCCGGGTGCGCCCGGAGACCGGCGAGCCGACGCTGACGTCCCGGACGCCCGCATAGCGGCCCAGCGCGAGCTGGAACGCGGCCAGGAGCGTCATGAACCGCGTCACCCCGTGCTCGCGGCTCACCTCGCCGAGCCGACGGGTGAGTTCCGGGGAGAGCCGCACCGGGAAGACCTCGCCCCGGTAGCGGGGCACCGGCGGGCGCGGACGGTCCGTGGGCAGCTCCAGCACGGGTGGTGCGCCGTGCAAGCGCTCCTTCCAGTAACCCAACTGCTCGTCGCGGGCGCCGCCGTCGAGGAGGCGCTGCTGCCACGCGGCATAGTCAGGGTACTGGGCCGGGAGGGCCGGGAGAGCCGGGTGCTCGCCGCGCACAGCTGCCGCGTAGAACGCGCCCAGGTCGCGCACCAGGACGCCGACGGACCAGCCGTCGGAGATCGCGTGGTGCATCGTGAGCAGGAGCTCGTGGCGCGACGGGGCGAGCTTCAGCAGGACGAACCGGACCAACGGGCCGGTGGCGAGGTCGAACGGGTACTCCGCCTCGCGCAGGGCCTGGGCCTCCACCTCCGCCGCCCGCTCGGCCTCGGACAGGTGCGTCAGGTCGACGGTCGTCAGCCGAACGTCCGGGTCGTCGTCGATCACCTGCCGGGCGGTGTCCCCGTCCCCGACCAGGCGGGTGCGCAGGGACGCCTGGCGCCGGACGAGCGCCCGTACGCTCTCGGTCAGCGCCTGCTCGTCGAGGGCTCCCTCGACGGCCAGGACCAGCGGCACGTTGTAGAGCGGGCTACCCGTGGCCAGCCGGTCGAGGAACCAGAGCCGCTGCTGGGCGAAGGAGAGGGGGTGCGGTCCGGGGCCGGCCGGGACGACCGGGACGGCGGCGCCCGCCCGCCGCGCGTGGGCGACGCGGGCCGCCAGGGCCGCGACCGTCGGCGCCTCGAACAGGTCCCGGACGCCGAGCTCCACCCCGAGCCGGGCGCTGACGCGCGCCATGGCCTGCGTGGCCAGCAGCGAGTGGCCGCCGAGCGCGAGGAAGTCGTCGTGCGCGGAGATGTTCGAAACGCCCAGGAGCTCCGCCCACACCTGGGCGACGAGCTCCTCCGTCGGACCGGTCGGCGGCACGTGGTTCTCGGCCTGGACCCCGTCCGCCCCGGTCGGGGCGGGGAGCGCGCGGCGGTCCACCTTGCCGTTCGGGGTGAGCGGCAGCTCGGGCAGCGCGACGTACCACGCGGGCACCATCGCCTCGGGCATCCGGGTGGCCAAAAACGCGCGCAACTTGCTTGCCACGAAAGGTGGTTGGCCGGGTTCCGGCACGACGTAGGCGACCAGGCGCCGGTCTCCGGCCTCGCCCTGGACGTCGACGACCGCCGCGCGCACGCCGGGGCACGTCCCGAGGACGCTGGCTATCTCCTCGGGCTCGATCCGAACGCCGCGGATCTTCACCTGCGTGTCGGCCCGGCCCAGGCACTCCAGCAGTCCGTCCTCGCGCCAGCGGGCCAGGTCGCCCGTCCGGTAGAGACGCTCGCCGACGCCGAACGGGCTCGGCACGAAGCGCTCGGCGGTGAGGTCGGGCCGGCCGGTGTAACCGCGGGCGAGACCGGTGCCGGCCAGGTACAGCTCGCCGGGGACGCCGATGCCGGTTTCCCGGCCGGACGCGTCGAGCACGTGCAGCCGGGTCTCGGCGATGGGCCGGCCGATGGGCACCCGGGCCGCGTCCGGCTGCTGGTCCACGGGGTCGAAGGTGCTGGCGAAGGTGGTGCCCTCGGTCGGGCCGTACCCGTTCACCAGGCGCAGGTCCGGGGCGACCTGACGCACCGACGCGACCCTCCGGGCGTCCGCCTCCTCGCCGCCGAAGAAGACCGTCCGGAGCGAGGCCAGGGTGGCGGGCGAGACGTCCGCGCACTGGTGGAACACGGAGGTGGTGAGGAACATCGCCGTCACGCCGTGCTCCTCGATCCGGGCGCGCAGCAGCTCGGGCGAGAGCACCTCTTCCTTGCGGATGCCGACCAGGCGGGCGCCGTTGAGAAGCGCTCCCCAGATCTCCAGCGATGCCGCGTCGAAAGACACGTTCGCCGCCTGCGCCACCACGTCCTCGGGGCCGAAACCGAGGTAGGCCGCGCCGTGCACCAACCGAACGATCCCGGCGTGCGTGGTCTCGACGCCCTTGGGCCGCCCGGTGGAGCCCGAGGTGTAGAGCACGCAGGCGCGCTGGTCCCGGTGGATCCCGGGGAAGGGCCCCACGGCCGGTCCGGACCGCTGGGTCAACTCCTCGATCCGGACGAGCGGCACGTCGCCGGCGAAGCCGAGCTCCCGGTCGGCGAGCACCAGGCACGCCTGGCTGTCCGCCACCATGAACGCGAGTCGCGCCTCCGGGTGGCCGGGATCGAGCGGCAGGTAGACCGCGCCGGCGGTGAGGACGGCGAGCATCGCGACAACCAGCGCCGCCGAACGGTCCATGGCCAGCCCGACCACGGTCTCCGGTGTGATGCCCCGCTCGACCAGTGCGTGCGCCAAGTACTCCGAGCGGGCGAGCAGTTCGGCGTAGGTGTAGGCGCCGTCCGGGAAGACCAGCGCGGTGCTGTCCGGGGTCCGGGCCGCCTGGGCGCGGAAGGCGTCGACGAGGTTGCCGATCCGGGCCTCGCCGCCCTCCGTCCCCCACGCGGCCGCCAGGGCCAGCTCCTCCGGCGTGGTGTGCCCGAGGTCCGTCACCCGGGCGCCGGGGTCGGCGAGCGCGGACTCCAGCAGCGTCAGGTAGTGCCCCGCCAGCCGCTCGACCGTCGCCCGGTCGAACAGCTCGGTGTCGTACTCCACCGAACCGCACAGCTCGCCGGTCTCGCGCGCGCGCTCCTCCCACGTCACCGACAGGTCGAGGACGGCAGCGTGGCTCGGCTCCTCCGAAGCGGGCGCGAAGGCCAGCGGCACCGCCTCTCCCTTGGCCACTGCGACCTGGACCAGCGGCGCGCGGCTCGGGTCGCGCGGCGGCGCCAGGGCCGCCACGACCTCCTCGAACGGCACGTCCCCGTGCTCGCATGCGCCCGACACGGCCTCCTGCACGCGAGTCAGAAGGTCGGCGAAGGCTGGAGCGTCCTCCCAGGACGTGCGCAGGACCACCAGGCCGGCGTCCGGCGCCAGGGTGCCGAGGCTGACGTCGGTGGCGCCCGCGTAGCGACCCAGCACGAGCTGGAGCGCCGCCACGAGCACCGTGAACGAGCTCACGCCGTGTTCGCGGCCCAGGTCGGCGAGGCGGCCGGCCGGGCCGGCCCCGAGCGCGAAGGGGATCGCGTCCGCGGCGGCGCGGCGGACCGCAGGGCGCCCGTGGTCAGTGACGAGTTCGAGCGCGGGCGGGGCCCCCGCCAGGCGGTCTTTCCAGTAGGAGAGTCGGCCATGAGGGCCGGTCAGGTCCACACCACGGTGCATGTTTTGATTCATCTCGTTCCGTTGTCCCTTGCCGCGCTCCGGTACGGTCAGCCCCGGAGCGCGGCATCGACCGGGGGTTGGAGCGGCCCGGTGAAGGGCGGTCCCGGGCACGGCTGGCGGCGCGGCTGTCCTCAGCCGGTCTGCTGGCTGCCGTGGGAGCCGGTCATCGCCACCAGGACCTTGCGCGGCCCCTCGAAGCTGTTCCGGCCGTGGGCCATCGCCATGTTGTCGACCGTGAGGAGGTCGCCGGTCTGCCACGGGAAGGCGAGCGTCTCCGCCTCGTACGCGTCGCGGACCGCGGCGAGGTCCGCGTCGTCGATGCGGCTGCCGTCGCCGAAGTACGCGCTGCGCGGGAGCTCCTCCTCCGCCATGAGTTCGAGCAGGGCGAGGCGGGTCGCCTCGTTCAGGCTCGACACGTGGAACAGGTGCGCCTGGTTCAGCCAGACCTGCTTGCCAGTGACCGGATGGGTGGCGACCGCCTGGCAGGTCTCGGTGGTCCGCAGCCCGTTGTCCGACTGCCACTCGACGACGATCCCCCGCTCGCCGCAGAACCTCTCGACGGCGGCGCGGTCCATGCCGGGGAACGTCTCCTCCCAGGAGATGCCCATCCCCGCACGGTAGTTGCGGACGTAGCGCACGCCGTGGCGCTCGAAGCGCTCGCGCACGTCGGCCGGGATGCGCTGGTAGACCGCGTGGCTGTCGGCGAGCGGGGTCTCGCCCCCGGACCGCGCCGCGACCGCCGAGTAGAACCAGAGCCGCTGCGGCCAGCGGCTGGTGTAGCTGTTCTCGTTGTGCAGCGGGATGACCTCGCTGGCGGGGTACTCCGTCGAGGTGTAGACGTCGCCCACCTTGCTGCGGGGCGTCGACCGGTAGGTGTACTCGGCGAGCTCCTCGCCGAAGACCTTGACGAAGCCGGAGAACACTGACGCGTCCGGCACGTCGAAACCGCGCAGGAGGACGGCTCCCGCGGTCAGCAGCCGCTCGTTTAGGCGTTCGGCGTTCGCCGTCGCCCACTCCACCGGGCTCACACCCGGTGCGGTGGCCTCGTAGAGGGCCACCCGGTCCCGCTCGGGGAAGAGGCAGGATTCCTTCACGTCGTCCATGTCACGAGCCATTCGTTCGGTGATGTCTTCAGCGGTGCTGTTGCCGGCCGAGCGCGGCGACGTCGGCCGGGTGCAATCCGCTCGGCGCGCACGCGGGTACCGGCCGGCAGCCCGGGTGCGCGCCGAGCAGTGGCCGGAGCGGTGGTATTCGACGACAGCCGCTACGGCTACGCCGGGGCGTCGAGGACCCGGGAGACCAGCTCCGCGAGCTCGGCGACGGCCGGGGGGCGCATGATGCTGTGGTGATCCGCCTCCACGGCGGCGAAGGCGAGGCCAGGGCCCACCAGCTTGCGCCAGCCCCAGGTGCGGTCCGACTCCAGCGGCACACCCGCCGGCTCGGCGCGGACCAGGAGCACGGGGTAATCAGGCGTCGAGCCCGCCGGGTCGGTGGTCTCGGCGTGCTGCCGGATCGCGGTCATGTTGCAGGTGTAGACGTCCAGCAGCTTCCGCAGGTCGTCCTCTCCCGCGGTGGGCGGCAGATGCCCGTGCTTCTGCATCTCTGCCAGCAGGAGGTCGAACGCAGCCTTCCCGGAGGGGATGGGCTCGGGCAGATCCAGCTCGTAGTGCCAGGCGAAACGGCCGATCAGGACGGACTCCGAGAGCAGGTCGTCCTGTGACCCGTCGTCCTCCTCGTCCTCGAACCCGGGGGCGAAGGAGTCGACGATGATCAGCCTGGCCACCTCACGGCCGGTCCGGCGCAGTGCCTGGGCCGTCTCCAGTGCCATGATCCCGCCGAAGCACCAGCCGATGATCACGGCGGGCCCGTCCGTCGCGGCGGCGATCTCCGCCGCGTAGCCCTCGGCCATCTCAGCGAAGCTTCGCTGCGGCTCCTGACCGTGCAGGCCCAGGGACTCGACGCCGACAACCGGGCGGTCCGTCGGCAGCAACCGGGCGAGCTCCCAGTAGCTGAGCGTGCTGCCGCCACCGGGGTGGATGCAGAACACCGACGAGCCCCCCTCGGCGGGACGCAACGGGACGAGGTTCGAGTCCCGGGTCTCGCTGTCGCGCATCAGGCGGGCCATGGCCGCCACGGTCCGGGCCTTGAAGATCGACGACATCGGGAGCTTGCAGCCGAAGGCACTATTGGTGCGGGACATCAGCTTGATGGCCCTCAGGGAGTGCCCGCCGAGCTCGAAGAAGTCGTCGTCCGGTCCGATGGCGTCCAGTCCAAGGACCTCGGCCCAGAGCACCAGGAGCCGCTGTTCGACGGAGTCACGCGGCCGGGCAGCCTCGGCGCGGACGGTCTCGACGGGGGCCAGGGCCTTCCGGTCGAGCTTTCCGTTGCGCGTCAGCGGCAGCCGGTCCAGCACCTGCCACCCGGTCGGTATGAGGGCTGTGGGCAGTCGGCGGCCGAGGGCCGTCTGAAGGTCCTTGACCGAGGGGGCGTCCGCATCCCCGGTGAGTACGACGTAGGCGTCCAGGTGCGAGACCAGGCCGCTGTCGTCCGTCCGAGCCACGACGGCGCCCGCCGCCACACCGGCCTGCTGCTGCAACAGACCCTCGATCTCGCCGAGTTGGACCCGGTAGCCGCGGAGCTTCACCTGGTCGTCGAGGCGTCCGAGGATCTCCACACCCGCGCCGGGCACGAGTCGGCCGAGGTCACCCGAGCGGTACTGCCGCGTCGTACCGCGCTCCCCGAATCCGGTGCGGCCCTCACGCAGTTGCGCGAGGTAGCCCAGCCCCACGCCCGGTCCGCTGATCACTACCTCGCCCGGGCACCAGGGCGGCAGCGGGTTGCCCTCGCCGTCGACGACGGTGAGGAGGTTGTCCCCCATGCCGGTGCCGACCGGCACCGAGGCGCAGCGCTCGTCGGTCCCGCCGTCCAATGGGAGGACGGACGCGCCGACGGTGGTCTCGGTCGGGCCGTAGTGGTTGAACACCCTGAGCTGCGGGGCGAGTTCACGGAGCCGGGTGAGCAGCGTCGGCGGCAGGATCTCGCCGCCGAGCACCAGCACCCGGCTCGGCAGCAGGGCGGCCGGGTCACGGGCCTCGGCGAGCAGCGCGGAGAGGTGCGAGGGCACCAGCTTCATCGCGCTCACCGGGTGCGCCGCGAACCGGTCGGCGAGCGCCTGCGGGCTCGTCGCCACGTCGGCGTCGACCAGGTGGACGCAGCCACCGTCAGCCAGCGTCGGGAAGACGGCGGTGTAGGACAGGTCTGCGGCCAGGGTGGAGACGGCGGCGAACTCGGCGCCCTCGCCGAGCCCGAGCTGCTTCAGCACGGCCGCGGCGTAGTGGGCCAGCTGCCCGTGACCGATGACGACGCCCTTCGGCGTCCCCGAGGTGCCCGAAGTGAAGACGGCGTACGCGGCGTCCCCCGCCCCGGCGAGCGCGAGCTCGGCTTCCTGCTCGGGCTGCGGGTCGGCCGCCGGCAGCGGCAGGGGTGTGACGGGCAGCCCGAGGCTGGCGGCGGCCTGCGGCACGAGCGCGTACGCGGTCTCGGCCAGGCCGAGGACGGTCTCGATGCGCTCCTGCGGCCACGCCGGGTCGACCGGGACGAAGGCCGCACCGGCCAGCCAGGTGCCGAGCAGGGCGACCAGGGTGTCGGCCACCGCCGGAACCACGACGCCGACGTAGTCGCCCGCGCGAACGCCCTGGCGGCGCAGCAGCCCCGCGGTGGCCGAGGCCCGCCGCGCCAGCTCGCCGTAGGTGAGGACCTGGTCCCCGCTGCGGACAGCGGGGCGGTCAGGGTTCCGCTCGGCGTGCTCCAGGAAGCGGTGCAGCACGCTCTCGTGCCGCTCGTCCGGCTCGTCCGCCGGCTCGGCCGGGGTGAGCAGGCGCAGCACGCCGACGGCCCGCGCGGGGCCGGCGAGCGCGTCGGCCAGCTGGTTCCCGAACGCCTCGGCGAGCGCGGCCAGGTCCGGCTTGGCGACCTGGCCGCCGTGGCCCGCGAAGGTCAGGAGCAGCGTCTCCGGGCCCAGCACGCAGTCCAGATGAATGACGCCGGGGCGCTCGTACGCGCCCGCCGGACCGGGTTCGGCCAGGGCGCCCCACCGGTCCTCCAGGTAGCGGAAGGAGACGGCGTCCGTGGTGGAGAGAGCCTCCGGATCGGCGTGGTTCTCCCGCTCCCCCGCGGCCCGAAGTGCCTCCTCGGCGTCCCGCACGGCCTGCGCGAACGGAGTCTGCGGCTCGGACGACAGGCGCACAGCCACCGGTCGCTCCAGCAGCCCGAGAGCGCCGGCCAATCCCTCGGCGGAGCGGCCCTGGGTGACCACGAGCACCCGGTCGTCGGCGTTCCCCCTGTACCGCGCGAGCAGCGCCCGCCAGGCGGCGAGCAGCACCGCCTCCTCGCCCACCCCGAGCTCGCGGGTGACGGCGCGCAACCTGGCCGGCACCGGGCCGTCCAGCGTCGTCACAACGGTCACGGGTCCGGCCTCCGGGTCCCGGCGGCCTGCCGGCAGAAGGAACGGGAGTCCGGTGGCGGTCCGGGTCTCCTCATCCGTGGCGGTGGCAGCGGCGGATCCGGCGTTCTCCAGTTCCTCGCACAGCCAGGCCGCCACGTCGGCGTACTGGAGCGGCTCTTCCTCCACCGGTCCGGGCTCCGCGGATTCGCCGAGCAGGAAGCCGGTGAGGATGCTCCACGACTCCCGGTCCACGCTGAGGCGCGGCAGTCCGATGAGCAGGACCGTGCCGTCCTGGCTCCGGGTGTGTTCCACGGTCAGCTCGCCGGCTCGCAGCAAGGTGCGGCCGTCGGTGTCCTCCTCGACCATGACGGGGCCGGCCGGGTCGACCACCTGCACGGGCAGGCGCAGGCCGGGGAGCGCCGAGTACCGGGTGCGGAGGACCTCGTGCTCCGCCACCAGGGCTTCCATCCGGTCCGCCAGCTCACCCGGGGTGAGCACCGAAGGGGTGGAGATCCGGTGGGTGGCGCGGCCCTGCGCGTCCTCGCGGAGGTGGACCGCTCGTTGCTGGGGCGAGAGCTGGTAGCCCTCGATCTGCTCGGGCTCGGTCATCGGGGGCCTCCCACGTGTCCGCTGCGCTCGTCGGTCATCGCCACCAGTACGCGGCGCGGGCCCTGGTACGGGTCCCGCCCGTGCGAGACCGACATGTTGTCGATGACCATGACGTCGCCGTCCTGCCACGGCTCCCGGATCGTCTCGGCGACGAAGGCAGCCCGGACATCCTCCAGGACGGCGTCCGCGATCGGCTCGCCGTCGCCGAAGAAGACCTCGCGCGGAATCTCCGTACCGCCGCTGCGGAGTTCGTCACGCACCTCGGGGGCGAGCGCGGAGGTGTGGAACAGGTGGGCCTGGTTGAACCAGAGCTCCTTGCCGTTCGACGGATGCTCGATCACAGCCTGGCACACCTGCGAGGTCTTCAGCTTGTCCTCGCCGTACCAGGTGTACTCGATCCCCTGCGCACGGCAGAGCTCTTCCACCTCTGCCCGGCTGTCGGTCTCGAACGCTTGCTGCCACGTCAGGTCGAAGCCGGTCCCGTAGTGGCGGACGTAGCGCACACCGCGCTCGGCGAAGGAGTCGAGCAGCGCGCGGTCGATCCGCTGTGCAACCAGGTGACTGTCGGCGAGCGGCGTCGCGCCGCCCTCGGGCGACGCCTGGTGGCAGTAGAACCAGAGGTGCTCCGGCCAGATCCGCGCGTAAGCCATCTCGTTGTGCTGCGGGATCGTCTGGTCGGCCGGGTACTCGGTCGAGGTGTAGACGCCCGCCGCTGAGGAGCGGCTGCGCGGCGTGGATCCGTAGGTGTAGTTGAGGAGTTGCGGCGACCAGGCCTTGACGACGCTCTGGAACTCCTCCGGCGACGACAGTTGGAAGCCCCGGAAGAGCACCGCACCGCGGTCGCGAAGCAGTTCCTCAATGCGCGTGCGGTTGGACCGCATCCAGTGCTCCAGGTCGACCGACGGGGCCGCCGGTCGGACGACGGACAAGATCGAGTGCGGACTGTCCGTGACGGAAACCAGGTCCTGCTGGGCGGTGACGGCGACCCGGCGACGCATCGCCCGGACACCCGAGGACGGTGGGATTGTCATGACGCTCCTTGGTTGTCTCAGTGGGCGGACGGCAGACTCGGCGCGTCCTCCGACAAGCCGGCGGACTCCTCGGACGCGCTCTCCGCGGCCAGACCGTCGAGCTGACGGACGGAGCGGACCGGCGAGAGGAAAAGGATCACCGCCGGGAGGAGCAGACCGACCGCCGCCACGAGGATGGTCGTCCGCAGACCCAGCGCCGAGCCGAGCGCACCGCCGATCAGCGCGCCCAGCGGCAGACTGCCCCTGGCGAGCGTCCGCACGGTGGCGTTGACCCGGCCCAGCAGGTGGTCCGGCGTCACCATCTGTCGGAAGCTGATGACGGTTATGTCGAAGACCGGGATGCCGAACAGGGCGACAAAGGTCGCGGCACCCGCGGCGACCACGGCCACCAGTGAGTTGCCGTGAACGGTCGAGAGTGCGAAGTAGCCGATTCCCGGAAGCACGAGCGACAGCACCAGCGTGGGCCCGACACCGAGCAGGCCGGTGATCCGCTCGGCGGACAGCGCTCCGATGAGTGCGCCGGCGCTGCCGACCGCGACGATCACACCGACCTCGGCCGACCCGATCCCGGCCTCCCGGAGGAGGAACAGGAAGAACACGGCCATCAGGGCGCTGTAGAAGAGGTTGGCCGATACGGCGGCGACCGTGCACCAGCGCAGCAGGGTGTGCCGCCCGATCAGGCGGAAGCCCTCACGCATGGACGCCCAGACCGAGGGCCCCTTCTCCCCCGAGCCGACCGGGACCGGCGGCGCGGCGGGTGCCTCGTCCGGGGGCATCCGGAGCAGCGCCAGCGCGGAGATCACGTAGCTCAGGGCATCCAGCGCGATGACCACCGGGGCTCCGAGCACGCCGATCAGCGCCCCGGCGGCACCGGGCCCGGCCACCTCCGCAACCGATTCGGACACCTGGAGCTTGCCGTTCGCGTCCATCAGCCGGTCCCGGCCGACCAGGCCGGGAATGTATGACTGGTAGGCCAGGTCGAAGAACGTGGTCATCGTCCCGACCACGAAGACGACCACGAGCAGCTGGTAGATCGACAGGACGTCGAGCCAGTAGGCGACCGGGATCCACGCGAGGGTGGCGAACCGGACGGCGTTGGCCCCGATCATGATCGACCGGCGCGCCCGCCGGTCGACGTAGACGCCGACGACGAAACCGAACAGCAGGAACGGCAACTGCTCCAGCGCGACCAGCAGACCGGACTGCATCGGCGTGGCCTGCAGGACCACGGCCGCAGTGAGCGGCAGCGCCACGTACGTGATCTGCGTACCGAACATCGAGATCGACTGGCTGGACCAGAGCAGGGCGAAGCTCCGGTGCCGGAACAGGGACTTCTGCGCGGCGGTCGTCACGGGCACTCCAACGGACGTGCGCACAGCGACGCTGTGTAGGGGAAGGACATGTGGCTCCCTTGCGGTTGCATGAGCGTTGCGGCTGATATCGCTGGGGTCATCGGGGCACCGTCACCCCGCCAGGCCGGAGAGCCGTCGGGCCGGGTCTCCGGCCGCCGCCGACAACAGGGCGACGAACCGGTCGGCGTAACGGCGCATCGTCCGCTCGTCGAACAGCAGGGCGTCGTACTTGACCTTGAGCTCCAGCTCCTCGCCGGTCTCGGCGAGGTGGAAGGCGAGGTCAAACTTGGCCGTCTCCAAGTCCTCGGCCAGTTCCTCGGCCTTCAGCCCTGCCATGTCCAGCGGCGAGTCGGGGTAGTTCTGGAGCTCCAGCCAGACCCGGAACAGCGAGCTGCGACCCTCTACCCGCTCCGCCACCCGCTCGGCGACCTGCTGGAACGGGACCTCCTGATGGTCGTACGACCGCAGGGTCGACTCCCGCACCCGGCCGAGCAGTTGCTCGAAGGTGGGGTCCCCGGACAGGTCCGTCCGCATGGCGAGGGTGTTGATGAAGCAACCGAGCAGCGGCTCCGTCGCGAGGTCGTCCCGGCCGGCGACCGGCGTGCCCACGACGACGTCCTCGCTGCCCGCGGCCCCGCCCAGGACCGCCGAGTAAGCGGCGAGCAGCACCATGAACAGGGTCGATCCCGTCCGCCGGGCCAGCTCGCGCGCATCCCGGCCGGGGAAGACGACGGTGAAGAACCGTCCCTCCGACCTCTCCTGCCGGGGCCGGTCAGTGGGCAGTCCGAGCTCGGCCGGCGCCCCCTCCAGGGTCCGCTCCCAGTACTCCAACTGCCCGGCGAGCCGGTCGGCCCGGCCGCGCTGCGCTCGGGCGTGGTCGCGGTACTGGAGGGCGCTCCCGGGGAAGGATGGGCGCCCGCCGCGGGCCAGCGCGGTGTACGCGGCCGCAAACTCCCGCAGGAGGGTCCCGATCGACCAACCGTCCGTGATGATGTGGTGCATCAACAGGCTGAGGTAGTGCTCGTCGTCCCCGGCCTTCAACAGCACGGGCCGGAACAGGGGGCCGTCCGCCAGGTCGAACGGCTCCGCGCTGAGGCGGTCGAGGACGGCCCGCAGGTCCCCGTCGAGGTCCACGACGTCGAGGTGGAACCCTTCGGGATCGTCCACGACCGCGACGGGGTCGCCGTCGGCGTCGAACGGGTAGCGCGTGCGCAGGATGGCGTGCCGGTCGATCAGCGTCCGGAGGGCCTCGGTCAGCGCGGGTACGTCCAGGTCTCCCCTGAGGTGCAGAGTGAGCGGGACGTGGTAAGCCGGGGAGCGATCCTCCAGCGTGTAGGCCAGCCAGAAACGTTCCTCCGCGAAGCTCAGCGGGCCCTCACAGCCCGCCACCGGGAGGGGCACCGGCTGCGCCGGCGCCTGGGCCTTGCCGCCCGGGCCACCGAGCTCCTCGATCCGCGCCGTGAGATCGGCGACGGACGTGGCCTGCAGGAACACCGACAACGGCAGGTCCAGCTCCAACTCCTTACGCAGACGCGCCATCGCCTGCACCGCCAACAACGAATG